>NZ_LZLE01000229.1 GCF_001673155.1 Mycobacterium sp. 1423905.2
GCGGGAGATCGCAACGGTCACCCTGGCGCCCGGACTGTTCGTGCTGTTCTGCGTGCTCGTCGTCAGCGCCTGGTCCAATGCGGTCAACTTCACCGACGGGCTGGACGGTCTGGCCGCGGGCTGCATGGCCATGGTCACCGCCGCCTACGTCCTGATCACCTTCTGGCAGTACCGCAACGCCTGCGTCACCGCGCCCGGACTGGGCTGCTACAACGTGCGCGACCCGCTGGACCTGGCGCTGATCGCCGCGGCCACCGCCGGCGCCTGCATCGGGTTCCTGTGGTGGAACGCCGCGCCGGCCAAGATCTTCATGGGCGACACCGGCTCCTTGGCGTTGGGCGGCATCATCGCGGGCCTGTCGGTCACCAGCCGCACCGAAGTGCTCGCCGTGGTGCTGGGCTCGCTGTTCGTCGCCGAGATCACCTCGGTGGTACTGCAAATCCTCGCCTTCCGAACCACCGGGCGACGTGTCTTCCGGATGGCCCCGTTCCACCACCACTTCGAGCTGAGCGGCTGGGCCGAAACCACCGTGATCATCCGCTTCTGGCTGCTCACCGCGATCAGCTGCGGGCTGGGGGTGGCTCTGTTCTACGGCGAATGGCTCGCCACCATCGGGGCCTGACGTGCTCGATCCGCTGGCGCCGGGTGCGCCCGTCCTGATCGCCGGCGGCCGGGTCACCGGTCGGGCGGTGCTGGCGGCGCTGACCCGCTTCGGCGCCATACCCACCGTGTGCGACGACGACCCCGCCATGCTCAGCCCGTATGCCGAAAGCGGGGTGACCACGCTCGACCCGGCCCAGGCGGTGCAGCAGATCGCCGGTTACGCGCTGGTGGTGACCAGCCCGGGGTTCCGGCCGACCACCCCGGTGCTGGCCGCCGCCGCGGCGGCCGGGGTACCGATCTGGGGCGACGTCGAACTGGCCTGGCGGTTGGACGCCGCCGGCTGTTACGGGCCACCCCGGCGCTGGTTGGCGGTCACCGGCACCAACG
Source organism: Mycobacterium sp. 1423905.2 (assembly GCF_001673155.1). Taxonomy (GTDB): domain Bacteria; phylum Actinomycetota; class Actinomycetes; order Mycobacteriales; family Mycobacteriaceae; genus Mycobacterium. The sequence continues at coordinate 991 of NZ_LZLE01000229.1, forward strand.
GCAAGACCACGACCACCTCGATGCTGCACGCCATGCTGGTCGCCGGCGGCCACAGCAGCGTGTTGTGCGGCAACATCGGCAGTCCGGTGCTCGACGTGCTCGACCAACCCGCCGAACTGCTGGCCGTGGAGCTGTCCAGCTTCCAGCTGTTCTGGGCGCCGTCGTTGCGGCCCGAGGCCGGCGTGGTGCTCAACATCGCCGAAGACCACCTGGACTGGCACGGCACGATGGCCGCCTACACCGAGGCCAAAGCCCGGGTGCTGACCGGCCGGGTCGCGGTGGTCGGCTTGGACGACGCCCGAGCGGCCGCGCTGCGCGACACCGCGCCGGCGCCGGTGCGGGTGGGTTTCCGGCTCGGTGCACCCGCCGCCGGCGAGCTTGGCGTGCGCGACGGCTACCTGATCGACCGGGCTTTCGCCGACGACCTGACGTTGCTGGCGGCCGCGTCCATACCGGTACCGGGCCCGGTCGGCGTGCTCGACACCCTGGCTGCGGCCGCGTTGGCCCGTTCGGTGGGGGTGCCGGCCGAGGCCATCGCTTCGGCGGTCGGCTCCTTCCGGGTGGGCCGGCATCGTTCCGAAGTCGTGGCCGTCGCCGATGGAATCACCTACGTCGACGACTCGAAAGCCACCAATCCGCATGCCGCCTTGGCGTCGGTGCTGGCTTACCCGCGGGTGGTGTGGGTGGCCGGGGGGCTCCTCAAGGGCGCATCGATCGACGCCGAAGTGGCTCAAATGGCGTCGCGACTGGCCGCAGCGATCCTCATCGGCCGAGATCGCGCCGAGTTTGCCGAGGCGTTATCACGACACGCGCCCCAAGTTCCCGTCGTCCACGTTGTGACAGGCGAGGATGATGGGATGCATGCGACTGGTGAGGTTCCTGTTAATTCTGTGACACGAGTCGACAACCCCCCGGGGGAGGCCGTCGGCTCTCGCGTGATGAGCGCGGCGGTCGCTGCGGCGCGGCAACTGGCCACCCCCGGCGACACCGTACTGCTGGCGCCGGCCGGCGCGTCCTTCGATCAATTCGCCGGCTACGCCGACCGGGGCGACGCCTTCGCCGCCGCCGTTCGGGCCGCGGTCCGGTAAGGGGCGTGGGTATGGGATGGACCCGGCTGACGCGCCGGGGCAAAAAAGACGACAGCGCCGCCCCCGCCGAGGAGGGTGTTGCGCAGCAGGCTCCGGAGGCGGTCACCGAACCCGGCGACGAACCGGCCGAACAGAGCCCGCCCGCCGGTCAGCCGGAGTTCGGGTTCGCTGACGAGGCGGGCGGTCCGCGCACCCGGTTCGGTGCCTGGCTGGGCCGGCCCATGACGTCGTTTCACCTGATCATCGCCGTCGCCGCGTTGCTGACGTCGCTCGGCCTGATCATGGTGCTCTCGGCATCTGGGGTGCGGTCTTACGGCGCCGACGGCTCGCCGTGGGTGATCTTCGGCAAGCAGGTGCTGTGGACGGTGATCGGGCTGATCGGCTGCTACGCCTCGCTGCGGATGTCGATCCGGTTCATCCGACGCATCGCCTTCACCAGTTATGCGATCACCGTCGTGTTGCTGGTGCTGGTGCTGATCCCCGGGATCGGCAACCTGGCCAACGGTTCGCGGAAATGGTTCGTGGTGGCGGGCTTTTCGATGCAGCCCTCGGAGCTGACCAAGATCGCCTTCGCCATCTGGGGCGCCCACCTGCTGGCCGCGCGCCGGCTGGAGCGCGCGTCGCTGCGGGAGATGCTGATTCCGCTGGTGCCCGCCGCGTTGATTTCGCTGGCCTTGATCGTCGCGCAGCCCGACCTCGGGCAGACGGTGTCGCTGGGCATCATCTTGCTGGGCCTGCTCTGGTATGCCGGGTTGCCGCTGCGCGTGTTCGGCAGCTCGCTGTTGGCCGTCGTTATCGCCGGTGGGGTGCTGGCCATGTCCGCGGGCTATCGTTCCGACCGGGTGCGGTCCTGGCTCGACCCTGACAACGACCCGATGGACACCGGATACCAGGCGCGGCAGGCCAAGTTCGCGCTGGCCCACGGCGGCATCTTCGGCGACGGCCTGGGCCAAGGCGTGGCCAAGTGGAACTATCTGCCCAACGCCCACAACGACTTCATCTTCGCGATCATCGGCGAGGAGCTGGGCCTGATCGGCGCGCTCGGCCTGCTCGGGTTGTTCGGCTTGTTCGCCTACACCGGGATGCGCATCGCCCGGCGGTCTGCCGACCCGTTCCTGCGCCTGCTGACGGCCACCACCACGCTGTGGGTGTTGGGTCAGGCGTTCATCAACATCGGCTATGTCATCGGGGTGCTGCCGGTCACCGGCTTGCAACTACCGCTCATCTCTGCCGGTGGAACATCAACGGCCACAACGCTTTTCATGATCGGCATCATGGCCAATGCGGCGCGCCACGAGCCGGAGGCGGTGGCCGCACTGCGCGCCGGGCGCGACGACAAGGTCAACCGGCTGCTGCGCCTGCCGTTGCCCGAGCCGTACGTGCCGAGCCGGCTGGAGACGTTCCGCGACCGCAAGCGACCGCAGTCACACGCCGGCCAGCGGCCGGGCTCGCGCAAGCCGCCCAAGCAGGCGGCCCGCAAGCCCACGCCCAGATCCGGGGGCAGCGCCCGCGCGCGGGACAGGCATCATGGATCTGGCCAGCGCTCTGCCAACCGGGGAGCCGGCCAGCGTCGTACACAGCGCGTCCGCGCACTGGAAGGTCAGCGTTACGGGTGAGCGACTCGGTTAGGAAACCGGCCGGCGGGTTGGGGGCACATCCCCTGCCCGCCGGTACTGCACTTTCGGTAGTACTGGCCGGCGGGGGCACCGCCGGCCATGTCGAGCCCGCGATGGCCGTCGCCGATGCGCTGCGCGCACTGGACCCGGAGGTCAGGATCACCGCCCTGGGCACACCGCGCGGCCTGGAGACCCGACTGGTGCCGGAGCGCGGATATCACCTGGAACTGATAACCCCGGTGCCGTTGCCCCGCAAACTCAGCGGCGATTTGGCCAGACTGCCTCCGCGGGTCTGGCGCGCCGTCCGCGAGACCCGCACGGTGCTCGACGACGTCGCGGCCGACGTCGTCATCGGCTTCGGCGGATACGTCGCGCTGCCGGCCTACCTGGCCGCCCGCGCGACGCCCACGCTGCCGCGGCGCCGCCGCCGTATCCCGGTGGTCATCCACGAAGCGAACGCCCGAGCCGGGCTGGCCAACCGGGTCGGCGCCCGCAGTGCCGACCGGATCCTCTCCGCGGTCCCGGGGTCGGGTTTGCGACGCGCGGAAGTGGTCGGCATACCGGTCCGCGACGCCATCACCACGCTGGACCGCGCGGCGCTGCGCGCCGAAGCCCGCGCCCACTTCGGGTTCGCCCCGGACGCGCGGGTGCTGCTGGTGTTCGGCGGTTCCCAAGGGGCCGTGTCGCTCAACCGGGCGGTGTCGGGTGCGGCCCCTGCCTTGGCCGCCGCGGGCGTCTCGGTGCTGCATGCCCACGGACCCAAGAACGTCCTCGAGCTGCGGACACCAGTACCTGGCGACCCGCCGTACGTGGCGGTGCCGTATCTGGACCGAATGGATCTGGCGTACGCCGCCGCCGACCTGGCGATCTGCCGGTCGGGAGCGATGACGGTCGCCGAGGTTTCGGCCGTCGGACTGCCGGCCCTCTACGTGCCGCTGCCCATCGGCAACGGCGAACAACGGCTCAACGCGTTGCCGGTGGTCAACGCCGGCGGCGGGATGATCGTCCCGGATGCCGCGTTGACGCCGGAGCTGGTGGCCCGAGAAGTCGCCGCGCTGCTCAACGATCCACCGCGGCTGGCGGAGATGACCGCGGCCGCCGCGCAAGTCGGACACCCCGACGCGGCCCGCCAGGTGGCTCAGGCCGCCCTGGACATCGCCCATGCGGCCCGCGCCGGGGGACGGCCGTGACCACCGAACAACTTCCTCCCGAGCTGCAGCGCGTGCACATGGTCGGCATCGGAGGAGCCGGCATGTCCGGCATCGCCCGCATTCTGCTGGACCGCGGTGCGCTGGTCTCCGGGTCGGATGCCAAAGAGTCCCGCGGCATTCACGCGCTGCGGGCCCGCGGCGCGCAGATCCAGATCGGCCACGACGCCGCGGCGCTGGATCTGTGGCCCGGCGGCCCCACCGCCGTCGTCACCACGCATGCCGCGATCCCCAAAACCAACCCCGAGCTCGTCGAAGCCCGCCGCCGCGGCATTCCGGTGCTGCTGCGTCCGGTGGTGCTCGCCAAACTGATGGCCGGTCGCACCACGCTGATGGTCACCGGCACCCACGGCAAGACCTCGACCACCTCGATGCTCATCGTCGCGCTGCAGCACTGTGGCCGCGACCCGTCCTTCGCGGTCGGCGGCGAGCTAGGGGAGGCGGGCACCAACGCCCACCACGGCAGCGGCGACTGTTTTGTCGCCGAGGCCGACGAAAGCGACGGCTCGCTGCTGGAATACACGCCCAACGTCGCCGTGGTCACCAACATCGAAGCCGATCACCTGGACTTCTACGGCAGCACCGAGGCCTACGTCGGGGTGTTCGACGCCTTCGTCGAGCGGCTGGCTCCCGGCGGCGCCCTGGTGGCGTGCACCGACGACGCTGGCGCTGCCGCTTTGGCCCGGCGCACCGCCGAATTGGGCATCCGCGTGCTGCGGTACGGATCGGCCGAGCAACCCGGCGAATCGCTGGCCGGTGCGCTGGTCTCTTGGGAGCAGCGCGGGACCGAAGCGGTCGCGCACATCCACTTGCGCGGCGAGGCGCACCCGCGAGTGATGCGGCTGTCGGTGCCCGGACGCCACATGGCGCTCAACGCACTGGCGGCGCTGCTGGCGGCGCTCGAGATCGGTACCGACGCCGACGAGGTGCTCGACGGGCTGGCCGGCTTCGAGGGGGTGCGTCGGCGGTTCGAATTGGTCGGTACCGCCGGGGTCGGCCACGGCTCGGTGCGCGTGTTCGACGACTACGCGCACCACCCGACCGAGATCAGCGCGACGCTGGCCGCGGCGCGCATGGTCCTCGACCAGAGCGGCGGCGGCCGCACGATCGTCATCTTCCAACCCCATTTGTATTCTCGGACAAAAGCTTTCGCCGCGGAGTTCGGACACGCACTGAACGCCGCCGACGAGGTGTTCGTCCTCGACGTCTACGGCGCCCGGGAACAACCGCTGGCCGGGATCAGCGGCGCGAGCGTCGCCGAACACGTCAGCGTTCCGGTGCGCTATCTGCCGAATATCTCCACGGTGCCCGCCGAGGTGGCCGCCGCGGCGCGCCCGGGCGACGTCATCATCACCATGGGCGCCGGTGACGTCACGCTGCTCGGACCCGAAATCATCACCGCGCTGCGGATGCGGGCCAACCGCGGCACCCCCGGGGTCTTGCAATGACATCGGCCGGGTCCGAACCCAACGACGGGCCGCCGACCGACCTGGTCGGTGACGACACCGCCGCCACCGAACCCATCGCCGCGCCCGCCCAAGAAGACGCGGACGCCGACTTCGAGGGGCCCCGCCGGCGCGCCCGCCGGGAACGCGCCGAACGGCGCGCCGCCCAGGCCCGGGCCACCGCCATCGAGCACGCCCGTCGCGAAGCCAAGCGGAAAGCCCAGGGCCCGGTGCTGGCCGAACCGAAACCGGTGCGCCGGGGCGTCGTGCGTGGCCTGCGGATGCTGCTCGGTTCCATCCTGTTGGCCATCCTCGGCGTCGCGCTGGCGCTCATCCTCTACTTCACCCCGGCCATGTCGGCTCGCAACATCGTCGTCACCGGCATCGGCACGGTTAGCCGCGAAGAGGTTTTGGACGCGGCGCGGGTGCGGCCGGGCACGCCGTTGCTGCAGATCAACACCGACCAGGTGGCCGACCGGGTCGCGACCATCCGGCGGGTGGCCAGCGCGCGCGTGCAGCGCCAATACCCTTCGGCGCTGCGCATCACCGTCGTCGAGCGAGTTCCCGTGGTGGTCAAAGACTTTCCCGACGGGCCGCACTTATTCGACCGCGACGGCGTGGACTTCGCCACCGATCCGCCGCCGCCGGCCCTGCCCTACATCGACGTCGACAACCCCGGTCCCACCGACCCGGCCACGCTGGCCGCGCTGCAGGTGCTGGCCGCGTTGCCGCCCGAGGTGTCGGGACAGGTCGGGCGGATTGCCGCCCCGTCGGTGTCGTCGATCACCCTGACGTTGTCCGACGGGCGGCTGGTGATCTGGGGGACCACCGACCGCGCCAAGGAGAAGGCCGAGAAGCTGGCGGCGTTGTTGACGCAGCCCGGGCGAACCTACGACGTGTCCAGCCCAGACCTGCCGACGGTCAAGTAGCGCACCAACCCCGCCGACTGTGCGGCTAGCCGCACACTGTGCACCCAATGTGCGGCTAGCGGCACACTCGCGGCGGAATCGGCGCATCGGAAAATTTGCGCGACGCGTGTCGGCGCGCCTGCGCGGTTAGTTCCCGTCGTACCCATACGGTTCTGGTTACGCGGAACTACTTGACATAACTCTAACTCTATGGTTGAGGTTGAGACTTTTGCAAGGGGACACACCGCAGCCGAACCAAGTCCCATCAGGGAGGAAGACGAATGATGACCCCCCCACATAACTACTTGGCCGTCATCAAGGTCGTGGGCATCGGTGGCGGCGGCGTCAACGCCGTGAACCGAATGATCGAACAAGGCCTCAAGGGCGTGGAGTTCATCGCCATCAACACCGACGCGCAGGCGTTGCTGATGAGCGATGCCGACGTCAAGCTCGACGTGGGCCGCGACTCGACCCGCGGCCTGGGCGCCGGCGCGGACCCCGAAGTGGGCCGCAAGGCCGCCGAGGACGCCAAGGACGAGATCGAGGAGTTGCTGCGCGGGGCCGACATGGTGTTCGTCACCGCCGGTGAAGGCGGCGGCACCGGCACCGGCGGCGCGCCCGTCGTCGCCAGCATCGCGCGCAAACTCGGCGCGTTGACCGTCGGCGTCGTCACCCGACCGTTCTCCTTCGAGGGCAAGCGCCGCAGCAATCAGGCTGAGAACGGGATTTCGGCGCTTCGGGAAAGCTGCGACACCCTGATCGTGATCCCCAACGACCGGTTGCTGCAGATGGGCGACGCCGCGGTGTCCCTGATGGACGCCTTCCGCAGCGCCGACGAGGTGCTGCTCAACGGCGTGCAGGGCATCACCGACCTGATCACCACCCCGGGCCTGATCAACGTCGACTTCGCCGACGTCAAGGGCATCATGTCCGGCGCCGGCACCGCGCTGATGGGCATCGGCTCGGCCCGCGGCGAAGGCCGCTCGCTCAAAGCCGCCGAGATCGCCATCAACTCGCCGCTGCTGGAAGCCTCGATGGAAGGCGCCCAGGGCGTGCTGATGTCCATCGCCGGCGGCAGCGACCTGGGCTTGTTCGAGATCAACGAGGCGGCTTCGCTGGTCCAGGACGCCGCGCACCAGGACGCCAACATCATCTTCGGCACCGTGATCGACGACTCGCTGGGCGACGAGGTGCGGGTCACCGTGATCGCGGCCGGCTTCGACGTGGCCGGCCCGGGGCGCAAGCCGGTGGTGGGGGAGACCGGTGGCGCCCACCGCATCGAGTCGGCCAAAGCCGGCAAGCTGACCTCGACACTGTTCGAGCCGGTGGACGCGGTGAGCGTGCCGCTGCACACCAACGGCGCGACGTTGAGCATCGGTGGCGACGACGACGACGTCGATGTGCCGCCATTCATGCGCCGCTGAGGGTCACACGTTGCTTGCCAGCGCGCGACAGACCGGCCCTGGCCGGACCGCGCTGGCGCCTGGCCGGGCACACAATCCGGATACTGGGCACGTGAGTGTGCGCATCCGTCGAGTGACCACGACCCGGGCAGGCGGGGTGTCTGCCGCCCCGTTCGACACCTTCAACCTGGGCGACCACGTCGGTGACGATCCGGCCGCGGTGCGGGCCAACCGGGACCGGCTGGCCAAGGTCATCGGGGTGCCACCCAAGCGGCTGGTGTGGATGAACCAGGTACACGGCGATCACATCGAGGTGGTGGACGGGCCGCGCGCCGCGCCGGTCGACGACACCGACGGCTTGGCAACAGGCATCGCCCGCCTGGTGCTGGTCGTGGTGACCGCCGACTGTGTGCCGGTGCTGCTGGCCGATGCGCGCGCCGGTGTGGTGGCGGCCGTGCACGCCGGTCGAGTCGGCGCCCAGCACGGCGTGGTGGTTCGCGCGGTCGAAGCGATGCAGGGCTTGGGCGCCCAACCCGCCGACATCTCGGCGCTGTTGGGCCCGGCGGTCAGTGGGCGCCACTACGAGGTGCCGGCCGCGATGGCCGACGAGGTGGAAGCGGCCTTGCCAGGCAGTCGCACCACCACCGCCGCGGGCACTCCGGGACTGGACCTGCGCGCCGGAATCGCCAGGCAGCTACAAACTTTGGGGGTGACGGCCATCGACGTCGACCCACGCTGCACGGTGGCCGACCCGACGCTGTTCAGCCATCGTCGCGACGCGCCGACCGGGCGGCTGGCGTCGCTGGTGTGGATGGAATGACCGTGATGGCGGTGGATCGTTCGGCGCAATCGGAGCGGCAGTCGGAATTGACGCACGCGTTGGCCGTGGTGCGGTCCCGGCTGTCCGCGGCCGCCGAGGCGGTCGGCCGCAACGTCTCCGATATCGAGCTGCTGCCCGTGACGAAGTTCTTCCCGGCCACCGACGTCGCGATCCTGTCCCGGCTGGGGTGTCGGTGCGTGGGCGAATCACGCGAGCAGGAGGCGTCGTCGAAGGTCACCGAGGTGGCGCGGTTGTTGGCGGCGGCGGGGGAATCTCGCCAGATGCGCTGGCACATGGTCGGTCAGATCCAGCGCAACAAGGTGCGGTCGCTTGCCCGCTGGGCCCACACCGTGCACTCGGTCGACAGCGTCAAATTGGTGACCGCGCTGGACCGGGCCGTCGGCGCAGCGCTGGCCGATCAGCGCCGCGAGGACCCGCTGCGGGTCTATGTGCAGGTCAGCCTCGACGGCGACGTGTCTCGCGGCGGTGTGGACATCACCGCCCCCGGCGCGCTCGTGGAGATTTGCACGCTCGTCCAGGATGCGGCCAATCTGCAGCTGGTCGGCTTGATGGGTATCCCGCCGCTGGACTGGGACCCCGAACGAGCGTTTGACCTGCTCAAACGGGAGCACGAACGGGTGCGGGAGAGGTTCCCGGACGCGGCGGGATTGTCCGCGGGGATGTCCAATGACCTGGAGGCGGCCGTCAAACATGGTTCGACGTGTGTGCGTGTCGGTACCGCGCTATTGGGTCCGCGCCGGTTACGGTCACCGTGATCGTCACTGTAGTCACATCTTCATCACAGACACCACAGAGCGCAGGGCTAGAAGGGGTCAGCAATGAGCACACTGCACAAGGTCAAGGCCTACTTCGGGATGGCTCCGATGGAGGATTACGACGACGAGTACTACGACGACCGGACGCCCTCGCGCGGTTATCCGCGAGCCCGGTTCGACGACGAATACGGACGTTATGAAGGGCGCGAATACGACGACCCGCGCCGCGATTCGCGAAGTGATCTCCGGGGCGATCTTCGAGGGGACCTGCGCGGTGAGCCGGCCGACTACCCGCCGCCGAGCAGTTACCGCGGCGGCTACGACGAGCCGCGCTTTGCGCCCCGCGAATTCGACCGTCCCGACTTGCCGCGCGGACAGCGTTTAGGGTCGTGGTTGCGCAACTCCACCCGCGGCGCCTTGGCCATGGACCCGCGCCGGATGGCGATGATGTTCGAGGAAGGTCACCCGCTGTCGAAGATCACGACGCTGCGGCCCAAGGACTACAGCGAGGCCCGCACCATCGGCGAACATTTCCGCGACGGCACCCCGGTCATCATGGACCTGGTGTCGATGGACAACGCCGACGCCAAACGCCTCGTCGACTTCGCCGCCGGCCTGGCTTTCGCACTGCGCGGCTCCTTCGACAAGGTCGCCACCAAGGTGTTCTTGCTCTCACCCGCGGATGTCGACGTGTCCCCGGAGGAACGGCGCCGGATCGCCGAAACCGGTTTCTACGCTTACCAATAACTGACTCTGAGGCTTCCTCGGCCCGGTGGACCGCTCGGTCCGCCGGGCTGAGCAGCTTGTTCGCCGTGACGCGCGAGATGTGTCGCGGGCGGGCGAGTCGGTAGGCTTGCTCGTGCCGTTCTCACGGGCGGCGTGTTGACATCCTCATCGGTAAGGTCGGGCTCTCGTTGGTGCTGTTTTTTCAGATCCTTGGGTTTGCGCTGTTCATCTTCTGGCTGCTGCTGATCGCTCGCGTCGTCGTCGAGTTCATCCGCTCGTTCAGCCGGGACTGGCGCCCCACCGGTCTCACCGTGGTGATCCTGGAGATCATCATGTCGATCACCGATCCGCCGGTGAAGCTGCTGCGCCGCCTGATCCCGCAACTGACCATCGGCGCGGTGCGCTTCGACCTGTCCATCATGGTGCTGTTGCTGGTGGCGTTCATCGGCATGCAACTGGCATTCGGGGCGGCGGCCTAAGACTCCCGCGCGGTAACTCATCGATAAAGATATGGGACAGAACAGCCACGATTTGGCGACAAGATTGTCGCCGCAGATTTTGAAATCTAAGGACTGTGATTTATTGGCCTTAGAGATTGAAATTGGTTCTTATTTATTACTCCAATCGGCATCCGCCGAGTCTGGTGTGACAGGATGGACGGCAGTTGCGCGACGGCTACCAGTCCGTTCTACACTTTCCAGATCGTTTGACCGTCCAGGAACTCGAGGGGACAAACAATGCCGCTTACACCTGCCGACGTCCACAATGTGGCGTTCAGTAAGCCGCCTATCGGCAAGCGCGGGTACAACGAAGATGAAGTTGACGCCTTCCTTGACCTGGTGGAAAACGAGCTGACCCGCCTCATTGAAGAGAATTCCGATCTTCGCCAGCGCATTGCGGAGCTGGATCAGGAACTGGCCGCCGGCGGCGGGGGCGCCGCGGCCGCTCAGCCCACCCAGGCGATTCCGACTTTCGAGCCCGAGCCGGAACCAGTGAAAGCCGCGCCGGCACCGGCACCCGCACCCGCGCCCGCGCCCGCGCCCGCGCCGAGCGGGACGAACGAAGAGCAGGCCATGAAGGCCGCGCGCGTGTTGAGCCTGGCTCAAGACACCGCCGACCGGTTGACCAGCACCGCCAAGGCCGAGTCGGACAAGATGCTCGCCGACGCCCGCGCCAACGCCGACCAGATCCTCAGCGAAGCCCGGCACACCGCCGACACGACGGTCGCCGAGGCCCGGCAGCGCGCCGAGGCCATGTTGGCCGACGCGCAGACCCGCTCGGAGACGCAACTGCGCCAGGCGCAGGAGAAGGCCGACGCCCTGCAGGCCGACGCCGAACGCAAGCACTCGGAGATCATGGGCACCATCAACCAGCAACGCACCGTGCTGGAAGGCCGCCTCGAACAACTGCGCACGTTCGAACGCGAATACCGCACCCGCCTCAAGACCTATCTGGAGTCCCAGCTCGAAGAGCTGGGTCAGCGTGGCTCGGCCGCACCGGTCGACTCCAGCGCCGACGCCGGCGGGTTCGAGCAATTCAATCGGGGCAACAACTAGCCGACTTCGCCCCTGATAGGTTGGGCAGTCGCTGCTCGCCGGCCGAAGGATGACCCATGCTGATCATTGCGCTCGTGTTAGCCCTGATTGGGCTCGTCGCGCTGGTGTTTGCGGTGGTCACCAGCAATGAGCTGGTGGCTTGGGTGTGCATCGGCGCCAGCGTGCTGGGTGTGGTGCTGCTGATCATCGACGCGGTGCGGGAGCGCCAGCGGCGCGACGAGGGCACCGAGGACACCGACGACGACCAGCCCTCCGAACAGGCCGAGCACGAAGCCGAGGCGGAGACTGTCGACTATCCGGAGGAAGCCGCCGACGAGCCGGCCGAGAAGTCGGCCGAGCGCGACGAGACCGCCAAGTAGCCAGCTGCCTGCCCCGGGAGCACCCCCGCAGACGGTGCGTGCACGGCTTCGGCTGAGCGGCTACGGCGCGATACACGCGTAAACACCGCCCTGAACGCACACCCGAGTGCCTGATCGCCCAGTCGAGCGCCGCCCGGTCAGCTGGGCGGAGTGGCCAGTAACTCGCGGACCTCGTCGTCGGTGACCTGGTGGAAGTCGGCATAGACCTGCCCTACCGCCTCGAAGCCGGCGGGCATCGTCGCACACACCACGTCGTCGGCTTCGCGGGACAGCTGCCGGCAGGCCGAGAGCGGACCCACCGGGACGGCGACAACCACCGACTGCGGCGCCGCCGCGCGGACGGCCCGCACCGCCGCCAGCATGCTGGCCCCGGTGGCGATGCCGTCGTCGACCAGGATCGCGACCTTGCCGCGCGGGTCGGCCGCCGGGCGTCCACCGCGGTACGCCTGTTCTCGGCGCCGCAGCTCAGCGGTTTCACTGTCGATCACCGCGCGCACCTGCTCGTCGGTGATGTGCAGGCTGGACACCACGTCGTCGTTCATCACCACTCGACCGCCACTGGCTAGCGCGCCCATGGCCAGTTCCGGCCAGCGCGGCACCCCGAGTTTGCGAACCAGGAACACATCGAGGTCGGCCGATAGCGCGGCGGCCACTTCCCAGCCGACCGGCAACCCGCCCCGGGCAAGCCCGAGCACCAGCACGCCGTCTTTGCTCCGATAGGGCGTCAGCGCCTCGGCCAGCACGCGGCCGGCCTCCCGGCGGTCGCGGAATACGCGGGTCGGGGTCCGCCGCAGGAATCCACTCGGAGGGGTCATCGCCGCATGGGAAACTTTCGCTGCTCGTCGCGAATCTTGACAGCTCCAGCCTACGACCGGCAGCAACTCGGCGATTGGGTGTCCGAGGGGGGACTTGAACCCCCACGCCCATTAGTAGGGCACTAGCACCTCAAGCTAGCGCGTCTGCCATTCCGCCACTCGGACCCGACCACAGTTGGCAGCTAAGGCTATCGGATCTGTTGGCGCCAACCCAATTCGGCTGGCCGGGCAGCACCGCAGGCCCATCCCAGCCGGGAATGGTAGGAAAGGTGACTGTGACCCTTGCCCCGGGAGGTACCGGCCCGATCGATGACGTGGCCGAGGTCGTCAGCAGATTGATCCGCTTCGACACCAGCAACACCGGTGACCCACAAACCACCAAGGGTGAAGCAGAGTGCGCACGGTGGATCGCCCAACAACTCGCCGAAGTCGGCTATGAGACCCAATACATCGAGTCGGGTGCCCCCGGCCGCGGCAATGTGTTCGCCCGGCTGGCAGGCGCGGACCGGTCCCGCGGCGCCCTGCTGATTCACGGGCACCTCGACGTGGTGCCGGCCGAACCGGCCGAATGGAGCGTGCACCCGTTCTCCGGGGCCATCGAAGACGGCTACGTCTGGGGCCGCGGCGCGGTCGACATGAAGGACATGGTGGGCATGATGATCGTCATCGCCCGGCATTTCCGTCAGGCCGGCATCGTCCCGCCCCGCGACCTGGTCTTCGCGTTCGTCGCCGACGAGGAACACGGCGGCAAGTACGGGGCGCACTGGCTGGTCGACAACCGGCCCGATCTGTTCGACGGCATCACCGAGGCCATCGGCGAAGTCGGCGGATTCTCGTTGACCGTGCCGAGGCCGGACGGCGGCGAGCGGCGGCTCTACCTGGTCGAGACGGCCGAGAAAGGCATCCTGTGGATGCGCCTGACCGCCCGCGGCCAGGCCGGACACGGCTCGATGGTGCACGACAACAATGCCGTCACCGCCGTGGCCGAGGCGGTGGCCCGGCTCGGCCGGCACCAGTTTCCGCTGGTGCTCACCGACACCGTCGCCCAGTTCCTGGCCGCGGTCAGCGAGGAGACCGGCTACACCTTCGACACCGACTCGCCCGACCTGGCCGGCGCGATCGAGAAACTGGGCCCGATGGCCCGCATGCTCAAGGCGGTCCTGCACGACACGGCGAACCCGACCATGCTCAAGGCCGGCTACAAGGCCAACGTCATCCCCGCGACGGCCGAGGCGGTGGTGGACTGCCGGGTGCTTCCCGGTCGTCAGGCAGCGTTCGAGGCCGAGGTGGACGAGCTGATCGGACCGGACGTGACCCGCGAGTGGATCAGGGAGCTGGCGTCCTACGAGACCGGTTTCGACGGTGAACTGGTCGATGCGATGAATGCCGCGGTGCGCGCGGTCGACCCCGACGGCCGCACCGTCCCGTACATGCTGTCCGGCGGCACCGACGCAAAAGCGTTTGCCCGCTTGGGGATTCGTTGCTTCGGCTTCAGCCCGCTGCGGCTGCCGCCGGAGCTGGACTTCGCCTCGCTGTTCCACGGCGTCGACGAACGGGTACCTATTGATGCGTTGAAGTTTGGCACCGAAGTACTCGCACATTTCCTGACACACTGCTGAGAGGACTGAGTATGACCGCGCCCGATCCCTACGACGCGCTGCCCAAGCTGCCGCAGTTCCGCCTGACTTCTGAGTCGATCACCGACGGCCAACCGCTGCCCACCGCTCAGGTCAGCGGCATCATGGGCGCCGGCGGCGAGGACGCTAGCCCGCAGCTGACCTGGTCGGGTTTCCCCGAAGAGACGCGCAGTTTCGCGGTCAGCGTGTACGACCCCGACGCGCCGACCCTGTCCGGCTTCTGGCACTGGGCGGTGGCCAATCTGCCCGCCGACGTCACCGAGTTGCCCGAGGGCGCCGGCGACGGCAGCAACCTGCCCGGTGGCGCGCTGACCCTGCTGAACGACGCCGGCATGCGCCGCTACGTGGGCGCCGCTCCGCCGCCCGGGCACGGCGTGCACCGCTACTACGTCACGGTGACCGCGGTCGATGTCGACAAGCTGGACCTCGACGAAGCCGCCAGCCCGGCGTATCTCGGCTTCAACCTGTTCCAGCACGCCCTGGCTCGCGCGGTGATCGTCGGCACTTACGAGCAGAAATCCTCCGGCTAGCGCGAACCGACCAGGCGTCCCGCGGCCGTGCGCACCCCGCGCGCGGCCGCGGCCATCCGCGGAAAGTGCGCCCGATCGGGGTCGTCGCCGCGCGCGGGACGGCCGGCGTTGACCCGTTCGCGCTGCGGAACCACCACGTACTTGGGGTCTCGGGTGGACTCCACTCCGGCATAGAACACGCCGAAGCGCTGCAGCGCACTGCCGGTGAGCATGGCCAGCCCGCACAGCGCCGCGGCCGGCCGGTGGCGTCCGGCGACGACCGTGCCCAGCGCCCCGCCGACGGTCAGGCCCTCCGCCCAAGCGCGCAGCCGGTGGGCTCGGCCCGTCGTGTACGCCTCGGCGGACAGGCCCAGGCGCTTTTCGAGCAGCCGGGAAGCCGCCACTTCCAGCGCGGCCCCGGTGACGGCGAACCGGCGGGCCGGACCGGCCTGGTCGACCGGCGTCAGCAGCATGCCCAGCCCGCCGCCGCTGGCAGCGGCCGAACCGGTGAACACGAACGGCAGATACGGGTGGGCTTCATGCCACGCTGGAACCGCGGTTTGGGAGAGCAGCACGGCGGTGTAGGACGCCACCCCCGGGGCGACGGCCGCGGCCGACAGTCCGGCGGGTCGGGCCAACCAGCCCAGTAGCGCGCCCACCCAGGAGCGTGCCCACCGGCGCGGCAGCAGCTCGGCGACCCCGGCCAGTCCAGCGCCCGGGCCGTACCCGACCAGGATCCAGGTGCCCACACTCATCGGCGAACTGGGTTTCGCCACGCGCAGCATGTGGTGGAACCGCAGCGGCCGGCCCAGGTCGGACACCAGGAAGTACATGCTGGCCAGAATGCTGACCAAGGCTCCGACCCGGCTGCTACGGCGCAGCGCCGGGCGGTCGGTGAGGTCGGCCCCGGCGGCCAGCAGCGCCGACCCCGCGGAAAGCCCACCGGCGAACAGGTACGCCGCGATCTTCCATTCCCACACCGGGGTCTTGAGCACCGCGCGGCCGTAGTAGGACTGGAAGTCCGCGCGCGGCACCGCGAGTTGCTCGCGCATGCCCTCGCCGGGGCTCATCGCCGGCCCCGGCCGAAGAACGACGACACCGCCGCGGCCACGAACGCCGACGCGGCGATGCCCGCGAACCGCCACATCGCCGGCGCGTCCCGGGTGGGCACGATGGGATCCGGCGGCAGACCGTAGACCTCGGGCTCATCCAACAGCAGGAAAAACGCCCCGTCACCGCCGACGCCGTCGTCGGGGTCGTTGCCGTACAGGCGCGCCTCGGGCACACCGCGCTCGTGCAGCTCTTCGACGCGGCGCGCGGCGCGCTCGCGCAGCTCGTCGAGCACGCCGAATTGGATCGACTTGGTGGGGCAGGCCTTCGCGCACGCCGGTTCCAGGCCGTCATGCAGCCGGTCGTAGCACAGCGTGCACTTCCAGGCCCGGCCATCGCCCTCGCGCCGGTCGATCACCCCGTACGGACAGCCGGACACGCAGTAGCCGCAGCCGTTGCAAATGTCTTGCTGCACAACGACGGTCCCGAACTCGGTGCGGAACAGCGCACCGGTAGGGCACACGTCCAAACACCCGGCGTGGGTGCAGTGCTTGCACACATCCGAGCTCATCAGCCAGCGAAACGAGGTGCGCGACTCCGCGCCGATGCCGTCGCCCGGACGCTCGAACTTCGGCACCCCGAGGTCCACCGACAGGTTGCCCAGCTCGGCGCCGCCCTCGGGCAGGGCCTCGATCGCCGCCGCAGCGACCTGGGCCGACGACTGGCTCGCCGGCGGCCCGGTCGGCAACTCCGCCAGGCCGGAGTCCTGCTCGCCCAGCGGGCGGGCTTGCTCGATGAACGCCACGTGCCGCCAGCTGTTGGCGCCCAGGTTGCCGGTGTTGTCCATGGACATGCCCAGCAGGTTGAACCCGTCCTCGGGCACCATGTTCCATTCCTTGCAGGCCACCTCGCAGGCCTTGCAGCCGATGCACACCGAGGTGTCGGTGAAAAAGCCCACCCGCGGTGGGTGGTCTTCGCCGTAGCCGGCGTTGCCGGCCGGATCATGCAGCCGCCCGTAGAAGCTGTTGTCGCTCATGGCGTTTCCTCCGTGTGGGCGCCGTCCGCTCCGGTGGTGTCCACGTGCGTCCCCGTCTCCACGGTAATGCCCGCCCGGCGTCGGTAGTCGGCCACGTAAGCCAGCAGCTCCGGACCACGGGGCCGCCGACCGGCCCGGACGTCACAGGTGGCGACCTTGCTCTCCTGGATGAACACGTTGGGGTCCAACACCACTCCGAGCAGGTCGTTGACCACGTCGCCGTCGACCAGACCGGCGTTGCCCCAGTGGTAGGGCATCCAAACCTGTTGCACCACCCGGTCTTCGATCCGTAGCGGCTTCATCCGGTCGGTGACGAACACCCGCGCATCCACCGCGGTGCGGCTGGTGATCACGTGCGCCCACTGCATGTGGGTCAGCCCGCGCAGGCGCGCCAATTCCGGTGACACCTCGACGAACAGCGCCGGCTGCAGCTCGGCGAGGTAGGGCAGCTGCCGGCTCATCCCGCCGGCGGTGTGATGCTCGGTGAGCCGCGCCGCGGTGAACACGAACGGGAACACCTCGCCATGCGTCTCCGGCGGGGAGGGGTTGGACGGGTTGTCTTTGCGCCCGTACACAATTCGCGTGGGATTGCCTTGCTGGGTGTAGAGCGGGTTGCGCGTCGGGGATTCGTGCGGCTCGTAGTGGGTGGGCAGCGGACCGTCGGCCAGACCGTTGGGCGCGAACAGCCAGGCCTTGCCGTCGGCCTGCATGATGAACGGGTCGTCGCCGCGCAACGCCGCGACTCCCACCGCGTCGTCGGGTGGCCGATAGTCCGGCGGCTTGTTCTTCTCGAAGTCGGGGATGTCATAACCGGTCCACTCGCCCCGGTCGGCGTTCCACCAGATGAGTTTCTTGCGGTCGCTCCACGGTCGGCCTTGCGGGTCGGCCGACGCCCGGTTGTAGAGCACTCGCCGGTTCATCGGCCAGGTCCAGCCCCACTCGTTGTCGTAGGGCCCCTGTTGGTCGTGCGGTTTGCGCCGGGCGGCCTGGTTGACGTCGTCGGCGTACACGCCGCTGTAGATCCAGCAGCCACAGGCGGTGCTGCCGTCGGCCTTGAGGTCGGTGTAACCGTTGACCGCCCGTCCCGTGGTCAGGTCGACGCCGCTAATGCGCCGCAGCACGTCTTCGCCGGACGGCTCGTCACCGTCGGTCTGATAGTCCCAAGCCAGTTCGAGCAGGGGCCGGTCGCGCTCGTCGGTGGAACCGGCCAGCTTCTCGCGCAGCCGCCGGCCCAGGTGGTAGAAGAACCACAGCTCCGAGCGGGCGTCGCCAGGCGGTTCGACGGCTTTCTCCCGCCACTGCAGCATCCGCTGGGTCTGGGTGAAGGTACCGGCCTTCTCGACGTGCGAGGCGGCCGGGAAGAAGAACACCTCGGTGCGGCAGGACTCCGGTGAGATCTCACCGGTCTCGATCTCCGGCGCGTCCTTCCAGAAGGTGGCGCTTTCGATCATCACCAGGTCGCGCACGACCAGCCAGTCGAGGTTGGCCATACCCAGGCGCTGCAGCCGACCATGGGCCGACCCGACGGCCGGGTTCTGGCCGAGCAGGAAGTAGCCGAACACCTTGCCGTCGACCATGTCCATGACCGTGCGGTAGGTGCCGTGGTCACCGCTGATGCGGGGCAGGTAGTCAAAGCAGTAGTCGTTGTCGGCGGTGGCGTTGTCGCCCCAGTACTCCTTGAGCAGCGAGATCATGTACGCGTCGGCGTGATGCCAGAACCCCTTCTGGCTGCCGCTGACCACGGCGTCCAGGTAGTCGGACAACCTCTCCTGCCCGGCATGCGGCATCGGCAGATAGCCAGGCAGCAGGTTGAACAGGGTAGGGATGTCCGTGGAGCCCTGGATGCTGGCGTGGCCGCGCAGTGCGAACACCCCACCACCCGGGCGGCCGATGTTGCCCAGCAGCAACTGGATGATCGACCCCGCGCGGATGAACTGGGCGCCCATCGAGTGCTGGGTCCAGCCCACGCTGTACACCAGCGCGGCGGTGCGTTCCCGCCCGGAGTTCTGCGCCCACGCGCGCGCCACCTGGAGGAAGGTCTCGGCCGGCACCCCGCAGACCCGCTCCACCATCTGCGGGGTGTAGCGGGCGTAATGCCGTTTGAGGACCTGATAGACGCAGCGCGGGTGCTGCAACGTCGGGTCGGCCGGAATGTCTCCGGCGCCGCCCTCCACCGCCGCCCCACCAGAACCGAGCTGGTTGGGCGCGCCGCGTTGCTTGGCGCCCGATCCGCCGCGCCCGCCGGGGCCGGTGGACTCGTAGTGCCAGCTGGTCGGGTCATACGACGCGGTCTCGTGGTCGTAGCCGCTGAACAACCCGTCCAGGTCCTCGGTGTCCTGGTAGGACTCGTCGACCAGGAACGAGGCGTTGGTGTAGGCGGTGACGTACTCCCGGAAGTCCAGCTCGTTGGACAGGATGTAGTTGATCACCCCGCCCAGGAACGCGATGTCGCTGCCGGCGCGCAGCGGTACGTGCCGATCAGCGACGGCGCTGGTGCGGGTGAAGCGGGGGTCGATGTGCACCACCTCGACGCCGCGCGCCTTGGCCTCCATCACCCACTGGAACCCGACGGGATGGGCCTCGGCCATATTCGAGCCCATGATGACGATGAAGTCGGTGTTGACCAGGTCCTGCTGATAGTCCGTCGCACCGCCGCGACCGAAGGAGGCTCCCAGACCGGGAACCGTGGCGCTGTGTCAAATACGGGCTTGGTTCTCGATCTGCAGTGCGCCCAAGGCGGTGAACAGCTTCTTGATCAGGTAGTTCTCTTCGTTGTCCAGCGTCGCGCCGCCCAGGCTGGCCACGCCCATAGTGCGGCGCAGCGTGTGGCGGTCCTTGTCGAAGTCCTGCCAGCTTCTGCGCCGCGCGTCGAGAACCCGGTCGGCCACCATGTCCAACGCCGTGTCCAGGTCGAGGTCCTGCCACTCGGTGGCATAGGGCGGGCGGTAGCGCACCTTGGTCTCCCGCTGCGGCCCGGTGACCAGCTGCTTGCTGGCCGATCCCTTGGGGCACAACCGGCCCCGCGAGATCGGGCTGTCCGGGTTGCCCTCGATCTGCACCACCTTGTCGTCTTTGACGTAAACCTTCTGCGCGCAACCGACCGCGCAGAACGGGCACACCGAGTGCGCGACGCTGTCCGCGGTTGCCGTGCGCGGTTCCAAGCCGGCCGAGCGGGCGGACTGGGCAGCCTGACCGCGCCCCAACGCGTCGCCCCCGGTCAATTGCCGGTAGACCGGCCACGACTGGAACAGCTTGGTGAGGTCCATTCTGTGCATCAAACCATCCGGGCGGCGTCGGCGCAGCGCGTCAGCTGTTGCGTCCGCTGAGCGCGTCGCGCAGCCGGTCGACCAGCCCGGCGCCGGGCGCCAGGATCCTGTTGACCGGCGCGTGATCGGGCGCCAACGGATGCGGCCGAGTGGGCGCCATTTTCTTGGCGCGGTGGAACTTCTCGCTCAGTTCGCGCAGCTGCTCGGGCCGGCACGCCTGTTGCAGCTTGGGCAGCATGTCGCCTTCCTCTTCCTCGATGTGGTGCCGGATGTCGCCGATGAGCTGTCGAACCAGATCGTCGTAGCGGGCGTCGTCGGTGCCTGCCTTCTCGATGGCCTTCATGACCTCCTCCGCCTTGGCGTGCTCCTCGAGTTCGTGGTCGACGACTTCGGCGCCGTCGGGCAACAGTTCGCGTGCGGCCGGGTAGACGTATTCCTCTTCGGCGACCGCGTGCCGCACGATGCCGGCGATCACGTGCTCGACCAGTTCGGGCTGCGTGCGCGGGTCGCCACCGGACTCGAGTTCGCTGAAGACGCTTTCGAATTCGCGGTGGTCGGCGACGATGTCGTCGACGATGTTGCCGGTTTGAATGTCAGCCATATCTACTCCTCGAACGAGCGCCTCGGATCCGAGGCGTACCCGCTGACTCCGGGGACAAACGCCGGCGGTCAGCGCACCGTCCTGGTGCCGTCGTCGGCGCGCCGAGTGACCCGTCGCGCGTCCAGCTGCTCGAGCAAGGGGACGGCGACCCGGCGGCTGGTGCCCAAGGCGCGGCGCGCCTCACTGACGGTGAACGGTTGCGGCAGCGCCGCCAGGATCTCGCCGGCACGCTCGAACGCGTCGGGCCCCAACACGATTCCCTCGGCAATGCGCAGCAGCCGCCCGGCGCGCACCGCCGCGGCCAGCTCCCGCGCCCCGAGCTTCAAGTCGGCCAGCTCGTCGGCCTCCGGGGCCCGGAACGGGTCGTCGGCCAGCCACTCCTCGACAGTGCGCACCGCCTTGTCCACCCGCGCCGGCAGACCCCCGCCCGGTGGACGCACCAGGCCGTCGCTCACCTCCAGCCCGGTGCCGTCGATCAATGCAGACACCAGCTCGGCGGCCGGCAGACCGAGCTGCTGGCGCAGCGTCTCCAGCGGCATTCCCGCCGCGACGTCGTGGGCCGCGGCCCAGCGCTGCACGGCCGAGACGGCCAGCTCCCGCCGTTCCGCCCACCACTGTGGGTCGACCACCCAATCGCCCACCCGCTGTCCGACCGGTGCGGCCCCCATGGCCCGCAGCCGGGCGGCCAGCGCGTACACCGGGGGGCGGACGCGGCCGCTGGCCAGCTCTTCGGCGCGGATGCGGGCCGCACCCCGGCGCCGCAGCGGCGGCGGCCGTACGTCGAGCACCTCCACTCCAGCGGCGATCCGGTGCTCACCCGGGTCGCGCAATAGCCCGACGTCTCCCACCCGCAGCGGCAGTGGCCGGGCCAACCGCAACCGCGCCCCGGCGCTGCCCAGCGGACGGACCTGCACCGGCACCGCCGCCGACCCGACATGCAGCACCAGTTCGCGATGCAGGTGCTCGGGTTTGCGCAATGCGACATCGATTTCGGCGGTATCCAGCCACGCGCCGGGGGTGCGCAGGGTCTCGCCGCGGCGGATGTCGTGGCGGTCCAGGCCGCGCAGGTTCACCGCCACCCGCGCCACCGCGCTGACCAGGTCTTGGTCGCGACCCAGCGATTGCAGGCCGCGCACGGTGAGCTGCCGCCCGGCGTGCTCGAGTTCGTCGCCCACCCGCACGGTGCCCGCGGTGAGCGTTCCGGTGACGACCGTGCCCGCGCCGCGCACGGTGAAGGAACGGTCCACCCAGAGTCGGACGTCGGCGTCGCGGTCGGGCGGCGGCAAGCGGTCGATCACCCGAACCAGCTCCGCGCGCACCTGGGCCAGGTCGGTGCCGAGTGCGACCGGCGGCTCGGCCAGCGCCGTCGCCGCGAACTGCTGCCGGGCTTGTGCGATGGCCGGGCCGGGGTCGGCCAGGTCGGCCTTGCTGATCAC
Source organism: Mycobacterium sp. 1423905.2 (assembly GCF_001673155.1). GTDB lineage: Bacteria > Actinomycetota > Actinomycetes > Mycobacteriales > Mycobacteriaceae > Mycobacterium. Next base: position 23,246 of record NZ_LZLE01000229.1, read on the forward strand.
CACCAGCGCATGGGTCACGCCCAGGGCGTCCAGGGCGGCGAGATGCTCGGTCGACTGCGGCATCCAGCCCTCGGTGGCCGCCACGACGAACAGCACCGGGCTGGCGGTCGGCACGGCGCCCACTCCGGCGATCATGTTGGCGACGAAGCGTTCATGTCCGGGCACGTCGACGAACGCCACCTGGCGCCCCTCGATGTCGGTCCATGCGAAACCCAGGTCGATGGTGAGGCCGCGGCGCTGCTCTTCGGCCAGCCGATCCGGCCACATGCCGGTCAGCCGCTGAACCAGGGTCGACTTGCCGTGGTCGACGTGCCCGGCGGTGGCTACGACGAACACGCGCGCACCGCGGCCGCTAGCGGCTCATCCTCGTCCGGGGCCACCGTGCGCAGATCCAGCAGGCAACGCCCGGCTTCCAACCGCCCGACCACCGGCGGGTCGCCGGTGCGCAGCCGCGCGGCGTAGGACTCGGGCAGGCTCAGCGCGGCGCTGGGGAGCCGCACCTCCGGCGCTCCACCACCACCGACCGCCGCGATGCTGTCGACCGCGGCCGCGTCGGCGAGTTGGGCGGCCAGACGTTGCGCGCGCGCACGCAGATCGGCGACATCGGCAGCCAGCGCCTCGACCACCGGCGGCGGCGGGCCGGTCAAGGTGGCTTCCAGCGCCGCCAGGGTGAGCTTGTCCACCCGCAGCGCCCGCGCCGCCGGATGCCGGCGTAGCCGCTCGACCAGATCGCGGTCGCCCAGCAGGAGACCGGCCTGCGGGCCGCCGAGCAGCTTGTCTCCGCTGGCGGTCACCAGGTCAGCGCCGGCGCGTAGCACCGAGGTGGCGTCCGGCTCGTCCGGCAGCAGCGGATGCGGCGAGAGCAGCCCCGAGCCGATGTCGACCACCAGCGGGACGCCCAGCCCCGCCAACTCCGCGACGCCGACCGCGGAAGTGAACCCGGTGACCTGGAAGTTCGACGGATGCACCTTGAGCACGAATCCGGTTTCCGGGCCGATGGCGTCGGTGTAGTCGCGCCGGTTGGTGCGGTTGGTGGTGCCGACCTCGCGCAGCCGGGCGCCGGTGGATGCCAGCAACTCGGGGATGCGGAAGCCGTCGCCGATCTCGACCAGCTCTCCTCGGCTGATGACGATCTCTTTCCCGGGGGCGAGGGCCAGCGCGGTCAGCAGCAGCGCGGCGGCGTTGTTGTTCACCACATGGACGCCGCCCGCCGTGGGCACCGCTTGGGCCAGCGCGGCCAGCGTGGCGCGCCCGCGGCGGGCGCGCTGCCCGGTGGCCAGGTCGAACTCGACATCGGTGGCCCGGCCGGCCGTGACCACCGCGGCCAGCGCGGCCGCGGATAGCGGCGCGCGGCCCAGGTTGGTGTGTACAACGACGCCGGTGGCGTTGATCACCGGCCGCAGGCTCGATGCGGTGGCCGGCAGGGCGGCCACGGCGTTGTCGGCGACCTGTTCCGGCTCGATTTCCCCGGTCCGGGCTCGCTGCTGGGCGCCGGCGATCACCGACTTGACCAGCGCGCGGCCCAGCACCCGCTGCGCCTCGGCCAGGCGGGGATCGGCCAGCAGTACGTCGGTGCCGGGCACCCGGCGCCGGCGGTCAGGGGTGTCGGTCATCTCAGGTACCAGGGTGGCGGAGGCGGACGGGAATCGAACCCGCCAACGGCAGCGTCTGCCGCTCGACGGTTTTGAAGACCGCGCCGGTCACCAGACCGGACACGCCTCCCTGGACCATGGCGACAATTATGGACGCCGTGACGTATCGACTGACGCAGTACGCCCACGGCGGCGGCTGCGCGTGCAAGATACCGCCCGGGGAGTTGGAGGACGTGGTTCGCGGCCTGACCGCGACCACCCCGCAGAATCCGGCCGGTGAGCTGCTGGTGGGCCTGGAGACCGGCGACGACGCGGCCGCGGTGCTCATCGAGGGCGGCACGGCGTTGATCGCGACGACGGACTTTTTCACCCCGGTTGTCGACGACCCTTACGACTGGGGTCGCATCGCGGCGACCAATGCGCTGTCGGACGTGTACGCGATGGGCGGACGCCCGGTGGTGGCGGTGAACCTGTTGGGGTGGCCGCGTGAGGTGCTGCCCTTCGAGTTGGCCGCCGAGACGTTGCGTGGTGGGGCCGACGTCTGTGCGGCCGCGGGTTGTTTTCTGGCCGGCGGTCACAGCGTCGACGACCCGGAGCCCAAATACGGGCTGGCGGTCACCGGCATCGCCGACCCGGACCGGTTGCTGCGCAACGACGCCGGCCAGCCGGGTACCGCGCTGTCGCTGACCAAGCCGCTGGGCATCGGCGTGCTCAACACCCGGCACAGAGCCACCGGCGAACGCTTCGAAGAGGCGATCACCGCGATGACCACACTCAACGCCGAGGCCGCGAACGCAGCGTTGGCGGCCGGCGTCGAATGCGCCACGGACGTGACCGGCTTCGGCCTGCTAGGCCACCTGCACAAGCTGGCCCGCGCCAGCGGGGTCACCGCCGTCATCGACGCGACGGCGGTGCCCTACCTGAGCGGCGCGCGAGCGGCGGCGGCGGCCGGGTACGTCAGCGGCGGGACGCGGCGCAATCTGGATTGGGTGGCGCCGCACGTCGACATATCGGACGTGGACGAGGAGACGGCGCTGCTGTTGGCCGACGCGCAAACCTCCGGCGGGCTGCTCGTCGCGGGCGAGATCCCCGGCGCTCCCGTCATCGGGGAACTTGTGGCGCCGGGGCGGCATTCGATCGTGGTTCGGTCTGGGTGAACCACAGCAGGTAGCCCAGCGGCGGCACCACGATCACCGCGGCAAGCCCCACGACCACCAGCAGCGCGGCCAGCGTCGCGCCCGCACCGGCGGCGTCGGCGATGCGCATCTGGTCGACCAGCATCCAGGGATATTGGCCCACCCCCCAGCCGGCGACCACGGCGGTCACCGCCAGCGCGGCCGTGACCCGCGCGATCGGCACCGAGCGGCCGAACAGCGTGACGGTGAAGCGCCGCCGCCACAACAGCGCCAAGGTCGTGGCGCCGGCCAACGCCGCCACGACGAGCAGCGGCAGAGCCCGCCCAACCAGGCCGGCGCTGAGCGTCGGCGCGTCGCGGTCCACCGGATACAGGCCCGCGAACACGATCAACCCGGCGACCACACCCACCGCCAGCGTGCGTATCCGCAGCCGCCGGGCCAATTCGGTGTTGTCCGTGCGCACCGCGTCGGCGGTGAGAAACACCCCGGCCAAGAAGATGCACGTCGTCACCGCCAGGCCACCGCCGACCAGTGAGGTCGGGTTGATCCAGGAGCCAACCGGATCGCCGTACCCGCCGGCCGGCACCCGGCCCGAGGCGATGGCGCCCGCGACCGTGCCGAAGAAGAACGGCGTGATCAACGACGACCCGGCGAACACCGCGCCGTACAGGCGAGCCTGGGAGAACGTCGCGGCGTACTTGCGGAACGCGAAGCTGGACCCGCGCAGGACGATCCCGGCCAGGGCGAGCATCAGCGGGGTGAACAGCGTGGTCGTGGCCGCGGCGAACGAGCGGGGGAACCCCGTCCACCACATCACCAGTACGTAGATCAGCCACACGTGGTTGGCTTCCCACACCGGGCCGATGCTGTGGTCGATCAGCGTCCGCACTTCGGCGCCGCGGCGGCCGCCGCCCGCGGTCAGGTCGTAGAAGCCCGAGCCGAAGTCCGCGCCGCCCAACAAGGCGTAGGCGATCACCCCGACGAACATCGCGGCGGCCACCACCGCGGCCAGGCTCATCGGTCGGCCTGCACTTCGGCCAGCACCGCGGGCCCGTACGGGCTGGGCAGCTCCTCTTCACCGGCGCGCCAGCGGCGGGCCATCGACCGCAGCACGACGAACGCCGCCACGCTCATCGCCAGGTAGATGACCAGGACGCTGATGTAGCTCCACCAGACTTGAGTGTTGGTGGTCGCCGCATCGGCGGTGCGCAACACCTGCCACACCGTCCACGGCTGGCGCCCGACTTCGGTTGCCACCCAACCCATTTCCAGCGCGAAGATGGCCAGCGGTCCGGAGATCACGGCAAACCGGAGAAACCAGCGGTTGGCCAACAGGTCGTGGCCGCGCCGGCGCGCCAGCCAGAACACCACCGCCACCAGCGCCAACAGCAGGCCGACGCCCACCATCAGCTGAAACGACCAGTGGGTGATGTTGACCGGCGGCCAGTCTGACCGTGGCACATTCTTCAGGCCGGGAACGGTTCCATCCAGGGTGCCGCGGGCGATCACCGAGCCGACCCGGGGGACCGGCACCGACCACCGCACTTCGTCACCGACCAGGAACCCGCCGAGGCGAAGGGGCGCGGGGCCGGGTTCGTCGTGCAGGGCCAGTTCGAACGCCGCCAGCTTCGACGTCTGCTTGTCACCGACCTGCAGACCGAGCACGTGACCGACGAACGGCTGGATGAGCGCCGCGACCGACGCGAACGCGAACGGCACCAGGAAACCGAGCCGGTGGTGGTCATCGGTGCGGCCACGCAGCAGCCCGGCGGCGTAGACACCGGAGACCACCAACCCGACGAGCAGGAACGCGCCCAGCCACATGTGTAAAAACTGAAGCCAGGCCAGCGGATTGAACATCGCTGCCCAGGGGCGCACATCGGTGACCGCGCCGTCGCGCACGGTGAAGCCGGTCGGGTAGTTCATCCAGGAGTTGACCGCGACCACGCAGAAGGACCCGACGACGCCCGATATCGCCATCGGGATGAGCATCTGCAGGTGCCACCGCGGTCGCATGCGGCCCCAGCCGTACAGGTACAGGCCCAGGAAGATGGCCTCGGTGAAAAACGACAGACCTTCCAGAGCGAACGGCAGGCCGAGCACGTCACCGAAGCGCCCCATCAAGCCCGGCCACAGCAGTCCCATCTCGAAGCTCAAGACCGTTCCGGACACCGCGCCCACCGCGAACACCACCGCGGACACTTTGGACCACCGCTTGGCCAGCCGCAGCGCGGTCGGGTCGTCCCGGACGATGCCGCGCCGATGCATCACGTAGATCATCGTCGGAAAGGCCACGCCGAAGCAGGCCAGGATGATGTGGAAGCCCAGCGACACCGCCATCTGCTGGCGCGCGGGAAACAGCGCGGGCGACTCGGCGACCACCGTTACCGCCGCTGCACCGATCACTTCAGGGCCCTTCGAGATGGTCAATGCGCAAGCCCAAGGCGCGCGAAGTGCTGGCCAAGTGAGTCCGCACGGCGCTCAGCGACCGTTCCAGATCGGCGTCGCGCAGCGCCTCGGCGATCTCGCGGTGCTCGTCCATGATCGTCGTCATCCGGTGCGGGTCGCTGGCCGCTGACTCACCGACCATGCGCATTTGCCGATCGCGCAACGAGGAGTAGAAGTCGCACAAGATGGCGTTACCTGCCTCTTCCAGGGTGACGCTGTGAAACGCACGGTCGGCATCCAGAAAGTTCTGCCAGTCCGATTCGGCCGCGGCGGCGCGCTGCCGTTCCAGCGCTTGCGAAAGCCGCGCGAACGCCGCTGCGCCGGCGCCAGGGCCTCGGCGGGCGATTTGAAACACGGCGAACTGTTCCAATACGAACCGGGCTTCGATCACCGCGCGGACTTCGTCGGGGGACACCGGCACCACGAGAGCACCGCGCTGGGGATACAGCCTCAGCAAGCCTTCGGCCTCCAGCCGGAGAAACGCCTCACGCACGGGCGTGCGAGACATGCCCAGGGTGCTGGCGACGTCGCCTTCGCTGATCAGTTCCCCACCCGGAAAAGCCCCGGTCAGCACCTGGGTCTTGACGTAGTGCAGCGCCCGGTCCTTGGCCGTGCCCCGCTCCCGCGTCGTCTGTGCGGCCACGCGCCCCTCGCCTTCTGCGGCTCAGTCGTATCTCACCAGTGTCTATGACGGTACAACCTCGGACGGATCTCGGTGGCGAGGCCGCGCCCTTTTGACAACTGAGATACAAGATAGATACTATTCAGATATAACACGCATTAGTGCTGATAGGAGACGAAATGGTCACCGCGACACACCTTGACTTGGACCCGACCGTCCCGGCGCCAATGACGAACGTCGCCGAGTACGGCTTCGAGGGCGCATTCGACGACTGGGCCGACGACGCCCGCTTGTTCGAGTACTCCAAGGCCGCGAACCCGCTCGGCTCGGGGCACACGCCGCCGATGCCGATCGTGCAATTCGGCCCGGACGTCTACGCCGACCAGCCGACCGGCATCGTCCCGCTGGACCTCTCCGACAAGATGGGCATCAGCGGCGAGGCGACCAGCCCGGGGCTGCTGGCCAACTTCGTGCGAATCCGCGCCGGTGAGCGGATCGACACCGCGGTCAACGCCACCTCGCAGCTGTACTACGTGCTCTATGGGCACGGCGTCGCCACCGTCAACGGTCGGCGAGTGCCGTGGGAGAAGGGTGACTTCCTCACCCTGCCCGCGGGCTCGCCCGCGGACTTCCACGCCGCCGCGGAGGCCGCCATGTACTGGGTGCACGACGAGCCGCTGCTGCGCTACCTCGGCGTCGACGCGACCCAGCCCCGATTCCGGCCCACTAAGTTCCGGCGCGCCGACCTGGTCGGCAAACTGCACGACATCGCCACGCGTCCGGGCGCCAACGACAAGAGCCGGGTCAGCGTGTTGCTGGCGAACGCCGACCAGGAGCAGACGCTGACCATCACCCACGTGCTGTGGGCGATGTTCGGGCTGCTGCCGCCCAACCAGGAGCAGCGCCCGCACCGGCACCAGTCGGTGGCACTGGACCTGATTCTGGACGCGCCACCGTCCGGCTGTTACACCCTGCTGGGCACCCGACTGGACGAGCGCGGCAACATCGTCGACCCGATCCGGGTGGACTGGCAGGCGGGCGGGGCGTTCACGACTCCACCCGGTATGTGGCACGCCCACTACAACGAGACCGACACCCCGGCGCACCTGATCCCCGTGCAGGACGCGGGGCTGCAGACCTACCTGCGCAGCCTCGACATCAAGTTCACCCAGCGGCGCGACTAGCGGCGCGCCGCCGAACCCACGGCGTCGCTGAGTGCGGCGAACCCGCCGGCGTGCAACCGGCGGGCGATGCCGTCATGGATGTCTTTAGCCCACCGGCCGCCGCCGTAGATGAAACCGGTGTAGCCCTGCAGCAGGGAGGCGCCCGCGGTGATGCGCTCCCACGCGTCGTCGGCGGTCTCGATGCCGCCGACGCTGATCAACGCCAGCCGATTACCCACGCGGTCGTAGAGTCGGCGCAGCACTTCCAGCGCGCGGTCGGCCACCGGCGGTCCGGAAACACCACCGGCACCCAGGTCGGCGACGCCGGCGGTGCGCAATCCGTCCCTCGACACCGTGGTGTTGGTGGCCACGATGCCGGCCAGGCCCAGTTCGACCGCCAGATCCGCGATGCCGTCGATGTCGGAGTTGGACAGGTCCGGTGCGATTTTCACCAGCACCGGCGTCGACGTCCGTTCGGCTTCGGCCAGCACCGCCGACAGGATCGGGCGCAGCGCTTCGACCGCCTGCAGATCACGCAGGCCCGGTGTGTTCGGCGAGCTGACGTTGACCACCACGTATGCGGCCAGCGGGCTGAGTAGCCGGGCGCTGTACCGGTAGTCCGCGACGGCGTCGACGGCATCGGTGGCCTTGCTCTTGCCGATGTTCACCCCGATCGGCACCGCGGGTGTGTGTTGGGCCAACCGGATCGCCAGCGCGCCGGCGCCGTGATTGTTGAAGCCCATCCGGTTGAGCAGCGCTCGGTCGTCGGCCAGCCGGAACAGGCGCGGCAGCGGGTTGCCGGGCTGCGCCTGCGCGGTGACGGTGCCGACCTCGGCATACCCGAAACCCAGCGCAGCCCAGGTGTCCAGGCCTGCGCCGTCCTTGTCGAAGCCGGCGGCCAGCCCCAGCGGTGCGGGAAAACGAACGCCGAAGACCGTGCTGGCCAGCGCCGGGTCGCTCGGACCGAGCCGGCGGTGCAGCAACCGACGTGCCGGCGCCATGGCGGTCACCGCGCGCAGCAGGCCGAAGACCAGCGTGTGGACCCGTTCGGCGGGCAGCAGGAACAGCAGGCGGCGCAGCAGGCCGTACATCGGGTGATTCACGCGGCGTTACAGCTCGGGTTGCTCAGGTCGCCGGTTGTCCAGCCGAGACTTCTTGCGGCGCAGCAACACTCGTCTGCTTCCGTCGGTATACAACCGGACCCGGGTAAGTTCCCAGCCGCGGTATTCGGCTTCGATGGACAGTCGGATGGATGCGCTGAGCCGCGTGACCTCGGGGGGCAGCCGCAGTGGCACCCATTCGTATTCGTCGGACATGTCGCTGTCCCACCCGGGCGGCAACTGGCTTCGTCGCGGCGCGGTCAACGGTTGGCCGCCGCGTGCTCGATCACTTGCACCCCGGCGCCGGACCCCGACACGACGTACAACGTGTCCGAGGCGTCGTCGTAGGCCAGCGAGTTGGGTTGCTGCACGGTGGGGTAATGCACCCTTTCCACAGGGATTCCGGTCGTCAGATCGTAACCAATGACGATGTTAGACGCGGTCTGGGACACCCAAGCCAAGGTGCGTGACCCGGCCAGGCCGTAGGGCGCCTGGCGCACCGGGTAGGACTGCCGCAGGAGCAACGGGCTCACCCCGTACACCAGCAAGTTGCCGCCGCGCGTGTCGGTGACCAGAACGCGGCCCAGGGGATCGGCGGCCATGGTGGTCGCGCCTTCTCCGGCCCGCAGCGCCTGCTCGGCGCGGCCGTCGGCGTTGATCGTCGTCACCGAAGTCTGGCCGCGGTCTAGCGCCACCGCGGTGTTGCCTTGGGTCACCAGGGCGTCGACGCGGGCGAACAACTCGTCGCGGTGCGCGATTGATCGGGCGTCGGCGGCCAGCAGGTAGACCGCTCCGTCGGCGCTGCCCAGCACCAACGTGCCGTCGGCGCGCCGCGCGATCGCGGTGAACTCGACGGTTTCGGCACCGGTGATCTTTACCTGTTCCACCCGGCCGCTGGGCAGGTCGAGCCGGAAATAGCCACCGCGTCCGGCCAGGTAGGCGTTGGCGCCGTCACAGGTCAGGGCGGTGGCGGGGCCCGGCAGGGCCAACACCCGCGGCGCTGCCGGCGCCTTGGCCAGGACGGTGACGCTGGCCGGTGCCGCCGCGTCGGCCCCAGGGGTCAAGACCACCAACTCCGCCGTGCCGGCGTCGAACATCGCCTGCTGCGGATGGCCGTCGAGCGGGCGCACCACGCCGGCCGGCGGTTGCGTCACCGGCGGCGACACAGCGGGGTGCGCGGGCTCGATCGTCGGTGGCGCGGATACGAGCGGATTCGACGAACAACCGGCGACCAGGATCAGCAAAAGGAACGCACCGGTAAACCGGGGGTGAACAGAACATTTACGCCGTCTCGGCAACCGTCGAACTCCGCATCGTCGGGTAACGAATTCGATTCTAAGGAACGTTGCCGCGCTCAATTTGGTCATGTTGCGCTCGGCGAGCGGTCTCGAAGAGGTATCGTCGGGACTATGACCGTCATCGTTGACCGGCATATTGCAGACCACGAGTTTGCTCTCGAAGACCTATCGACGGGCATTCATGCCAGTGGATACGGGCAAGTGGGGGACGGGCGCAGTTTTTCCTTCCACATCGAACATCGCTCATTGATTGTCGAAATCTACCGACCGCGATTGGCCGGGCCAGTGCCGCAGGCCGAGGATGTGGTCGCGAAATCGGTTCGCAGCCTGGTCGACATCGATCTGACCGACGAGCGCAGCTTGGCCGCCGCCGTACGCGACGCGGTCGCTCACGCCGTCGCCACCCTCTGAACTCTCCACGCCGGGTAGCCGACGCCGACACCAGGTACGGTCGTCGTCGTGTCTGCGGTCTCGGCGATGTCTTGGTGGCAGGTCATCGTTTTGGCCGTCGTGCAAGGCCTGACGGAGTTCCTGCCCGTGTCCTCCTCGGGACACCTGGCCATCGTGTCGAGGGTGTTCTTCGGCGCTGATGCCGGCGCGTCCTTCACCGCCGTCACCCAGTTGGGCACCGAAGCCGCGGTGTTGATCTATTTCGCCCGGGACATCATGCGCATCCTGCGCGCCTGGTTCAACGGCCTGTTCGTCACCTCGCACCGCAACGCCGACTACCGGCTCGGCTGGTACGTCATCATCGGCACCATCCCCATCTGCGTCCTCGGCCTGTTGTTCAAGGACGCCATCCGCTCCGGCGTGCGCAACCTGTGGGTGGTGGCGACGGCGCTGGTCGTGTTCTCCGGAGTGATCGCGTTGGCCGAATATCTGGGCCGGCAGACCCGTGACATCGAGCAGCTGAATTGGCGTGACGGCCTGGCGGTGGGTCTGGCGCAGTGTCTGGCGCTGGTTCCCGGCGTCTCCCGATCCGGCGCGACCATCAGCGCGGGACTGTTCCTGGGCCTGGAACGCGAATTGGCCGCCCGGTTCGGTTTCCTGCTCGCTATCCCCGCGGTGTTCGCTTCCGGTCTGTTCTCGCTGCCCGACGCGTTTCATCCGGTCACCGAAGGAATGAGCGCGACCGGGCCCCAACTGTTGGTGGCCACGGTCATCGCGTTCGTCATCGGGCTGGCCGCGGTGGCGTGGTTCCTGCGTTTCCTGGTGCGCCACAACATGTACTGGTTTGTCGGCTACCGCGTGCTGGCCGGCGCGGCGGTGCTGGTCCTGCTGGCCACCGGGACGGTCGCGGCGACATGACCGTCATCTTGTTGCGCCACGGCCGGTCCACCTCGAACACCGCCGGCGTGCTGGCCGGCCGGTCGGAGGGGGTGGACCTCGACGACCGGGGCCGCGAGCAAGCCGCCGGACTGGTCGACCGGATCGGTGATCTGCCCATTCGGGCGGTGCTGACCTCGCCGCTGCTGCGCTGCCGGCGCACCGTCGAACCGCTGGCCCGGGCGCTGTGTCTGGAGCCGGTGATCGAGGATCGGCTCGCCGAAGTGGACTACGGGGAGTGGACCGGCCGCAAGATCGGCGAGCTGGCCAACGAGCCATTGTGGCGGGTGGTGCAGGCCCATCCCAGCGCGGCGGTGTTCCCCGGCGGTGAGGGGTTGGCGCAGGTCCAGGCCCGCGCGGTGACCGCGGTCCGCGAACACGACCGCAGGCTGGCCGAGGAGCACGGCGGTGATGCGCTCTGGGTGGCCTGCACCCACGGCGACGTGATCAAGGCCGTGATCGCCGACGCCTACGGCATCCACCTGGACGGGTTTCAACGGGTGACCGCGGACCCGAGTTCGGTCAGCGTGATTCGGTACACACCGTTGCGGCCGTTTGTGTTGCACGTCAACCACACCGGCGCCCGGCTGGCCGCCGCATTGCGCGCCGCTCCGCCGCCGCAGGAGCAGCCGTCCAGCGACGCGGTGGTCGGCGGTTCCACCGACTGAGTCACGCAGGTGCGCCGACTGCACGGTATTTTGGGAAGTGCCATGGCCCGCGCAATTCACGTCTTCCGCACACCCGACCGCTTTGTAGCCGGGACCGTTGGGCAACCCGGAAACCGCACGTTCTACATCCAGGCGGTGCACGACTCCCGGGTGGTGTCCGTGGTTCTGGAAAAGCAGCAGGTCGCGGTGCTTGCCGAACGGATCGGGGCGCTGCTGTTGGAGGTCAATCGCCGCTTCGGCACCCCGGTTCCCCCGGAGCCTGCCGAGGTCGAGGACCTCAATCCGCTGATCATGCCCGTGGATGCCGAATTCCGGGTCGGGACGATGGGCCTGGGGTGGGATTCCGAAGCGCAGACCGTCGTGGTCGAACTGCTGGCCGTCACCGACGCGGAGTTCGATGCCTCGGTGGTGCTCGATGACACCGAGGAAGGGCCCGACGCGGTGCGGGTGTTTCTGACCCCGGAGTCCGCACGCCAGTTCGCCACCCGATCCAACCGGGTCATCTCGGCCGGACGTCCGCCGTGTCCGCTGTGTGAGGAACCGCTGGATCCGGAGGGGCATATCTGCGCGCGCACCAATGGTTATCGGCGCGAGGCGCTGCTCGGGTCCAACGATGACCCCGAGGAGTGAAAAACGGCAGGTATTGCGCGACGGGAAGCTGACGATCCTGGGCCGGATCCGCTCCGCGAGCAATGCCACCTTCTTGTGTGAGGCGACGCTGGGCGCCGACAGCGTGCACTGCGTGTACAAACCGGTCGCCGGGGAGCAGCCGCTGTGGGACTTTCCCGACGGGACGCTGGCCGGCCGCGAGCTGGGTGCGTACCTGGTGTCGACCTACTTGGGCTGGAATATCGTGCCGTACACGATTATTCGCGACGGTCCGGCCGGCCCGGGCATGTTGCAGCTGTGGGTGGAGCAGCCCGGGGACGAGGAATCGTCCGAGCCGCCCGGGCCCGACCTGGTCGACCTGTTCCCCGCGCGCAAACCGCGGCCGGGATATCTGCCCGTGCTGCAGGCCTACGACTACAGCGGCGATGAGGTGGTCTTGATGCACGCCGACGACCGCCGGCTGTGGCGGATGGCGGTGTTCGACGTGTTGGTCAACAACGCCGACCGCAAAGGCGGCCACATCCTGTGCGGACTGGACGGCAAGGTGTATGGGGTGGACCACGGGGTGAGCCTGCACGTGCAGGACAAGCTGCGCACGGTGTTGTGGGGCTGGGCCGGTAAGCCGGTCGACGACGACACCCTGGAGGCGGTGGCCCGGCTGGCCGACGCCGTCGCCGGGCCGTTGGGTGAGGAGCTCGCCGGGCACATCACCAGCGCGGAGATCGCGGCGCTGCGGCTGCGGGCCTACGGGTTGTTGGACAATCCGGTGATGCCTGGTCCCAACCGCCACCGTCCCATCCCATGGCCGGCGTTCTAGCCGTGGCAGACCAGACGGACGCGGAGCTCGCCGCCGACCTTGCGGTGGACGCTGGGGAACTGCTGTTACGGGTGCGTGACGAGATGGGGTTCGGGCACCCGTGGGCGCTCGGAGACGCCGGTGACACGCTGGCCAATGCGCTGTTGTTGCGCCGGCTGCGCGAGGAGCGGCCCGGCGACGCGGTGCTCAGCGAGGAAGCGTACGACGACCTGATGCGGGTGAACTGTGACCGGGTGTGGATCAT
>NZ_LZLE01000230.1 GCF_001673155.1 Mycobacterium sp. 1423905.2
TTACTCGGCGGCCGGGTCGTCCTACTCCTCGACCCAGCTGGCCAGCAGCCCGACGGACGCGCCCGATGGCGTACGGCGCCCCGCGCGGTGGTCCGGCAGTACTGAACCCACCGCGCCGAAGCGTCATTTGTGGCGTATTTGAATTTGCTAGGCAGTTGGTGTGCGCCGATGCTGCAGCCGTATGCCGCGCGTCGTCGGCTGCTGTTGAAAACGATTTTCACATTCAGTAATCTCCATATTGCCTAATCGCTGGAGGTGAAAGTCCGTGATCGCGTGGATCGGGGGTCGACGGCCGTGACGTCGGCGGTATGGATGGCGTCGCCACCAGAGGTGCATTCGACTTTGCTGAGCAGCGGTCCTGGCCCAGGTTCGCTGGCGTTGGCCGCCGCCCAGTGGTCGATGCTCAGTGCCGAATATGCCGCGGTGGCAGATGAGCTCAGTGCCGTGTTGGGAGCCGTGCAGGGCGGGGTGTGGGAGGGGCCCACAGCCGAGCAGTATGTGGCCGCCCATCTGCCTTACCTGGCTTGGCTGTCGCAGGCCAGCGCCACCAGCGCGAGTGCGGCGACCCAACACGAAACCGCCGCCGCCGCCTACGCCGGTGCGCTGGCGGCCATGCCCACATTGGCCGAGTTGGCCGCCAACCACGCCATTCATGCCGTGCTGGTGGCGACGAACTTCTTCGGCGTCAACACCATCCCCATCGCGCTCAACGAGGCCGATTACGTGCGGATGTGGGTTCAGGCCGCCACCGCGATGAGCACCTACGAAGCGGTCACCGACACGGCGTTGATGGCCACCCCCGCCACCTCACCGGCGCCGCAGATTCTGCACGCCGAGGCCTCAGACGACGATCACGACGAACACGACGAACACGAGGGGCACGAGCACGGTGATCCGACCCAGCTGGATTACCTGGTGGCCGACCTGCTGCGCACGCTCACCGGTGGGCAGATCAATTGGGATCCCTTGGAAGAAACCATGAACGGCATCCCGATGCACGACTACACCGACGCCACGCAACCGCTGTGGTGGGTCGTTCGGTCACTCGAATTCGGCCAACAGTTCGAAACGTTCGTCCAAGAGCTGTTCACCGATCCGGCTGGGGCCCTCGAGTACGTCATCCAGCTCGCCGAGTTCGACTGGCCAACTCACCTCGCCCAGCTCGTGCCCCTGCTGCAGTCGCCGCAGTTGCTGGCAGTCGCGATGAGTGGTGCCCTCGCCAACCTGGGTGTAGTGACGGGATTTGCCGGGTTGTCCGGTCTGGCGGCGGTTCAACCTGCACCTGTGCCCTTCCTCCCGCCGCCTGCCGCCGCCGCGCCCGCGTTGTTGCCGTCGGCTGGGATGGCGCCGACCATTACTGCGTCCGCCGCGCCCGCCGCACCGGCCCCCGCCCCCGCGTCGGTGGCAAGTACGGTCGCCGGCGCAGCGCCGCCACCGCCCCCAGCGCCAGTGGCCGCGGGCTTCGGCTTCCCGTTCCTGGTAGGTGGCGGTCCCGGCATCGGTTACGGATCCGGCATGGGGGCCACCGCCAGCGCGAGCGCCAAGAAGAAGGCGCCCGAACCCGATTCGGCGGCGGTTGGCGCCGCGGCGGCCGCCCGGGAGCAGGCGCGTCGCCGGCGGCGGCGGCGCTCGGCGGTGCGCGACCATGCCGACGAGTATCTGCACGTCGGCGTCGACCCGGTCTGGGAACCACCGCCTGATGACGCAACAGCGGTCTCCGACCGGGGCGCCGGAGAGCTGGGATTCGCCGGCACGGTGGCCAAGCCAGCGGTCGACGACGTGGCAGGGTTGGCCACCTTGGGTGGCGGCGAGTTCGGTTCGGCGCCAACGACGCCAATGCTGCCGAATACTTGGGACGCCTCTCGGAACTAGCCGCGTAGGGTCGGGTGCGTGCGTAGTGAAGGTGACAGCTGGGACATCACAACGAGTGTCGGATCGACCGCACTATTCGTAGCCACCGCCCGGGCACTGGAGGCGCAGAAGCCCGACCCGCTGGCCGTCGACCCCTATGCCGAGTTGTTCGTTCGCGCCGTGGGCGGCAGCTGGGCCGACGTGCTCGACGGCAAGGCGCCCGACCACGAACTGCGCAGCGACGATTTCGGCGCGCACTTCGTCACCTTCCAGGGCGCTCGCACCAGATACTTCGACGCCTACTTCCGCCGTGCCGCCGACGCCGGAGCGCGCCAGGTCGTCATTGTGGCGGCCGGACTGGACTCGCGCGCCTATCGATTGCCGTGGCCGGATGGAACGACCGTGTTCGAACTCGACCAGCCGCAGATCTTCGAGTTCAAAGGCGAGGTGCTGGCCCAGCATGGCGCGCAGCCACGTGCCGAGCGTCGCGAAATCCCGATCGACCTACGCGACGACTGGCCGCAAGCGCTGCTCGACAGTGGCTTCGACCCGTCCCGGTCCTCGGCGTGGATCGCCGAGGGGCTGCTGATCTATCTGCCGGCGGCCGCGCAGGAGCAGCTGTTCACCGGCATCGACCGGCTGGCCAGCCCGGGCAGCCACGTCGCCATCGAGGACGGCGCGCCACTTCCCGACGACGAGTACCAGGCCAATCTGGCCGAAGAACAAGCCGCGCCGGACAAAAACCCCTTCTTCCAGTTGGTTTACAACGAACGCTGCGCACCCGCGACGGAATGGTTCGGCGCACGGGGCTGGACAGCAGTCGGCACACCGTTGAACGACTACATGCGCGAAGTGGGCCGACCCCTCCCCGGCCCGGACTCCGAAGCGGCCTCGATATTCGCGCGCAACACCCTGGTGAGCGCCGCCAAGCCCTAAGCGCCTGCTGGGGAACTTTTCTGCGTCCGCTCCCGACCACTGTGACGGCGGGGGCATCTTCATCGGTCTCGCGTGCCAACGCTTCATACCCAAGCGGCCCCCGCTTTTGTTAATGAAAATCATATTCAGTAAGCTTCCAAGCTGAGAGACACCGCCGGGAGGAGCAGCTGTATGGCCGAAAGCCCTAAAGCGCTGGTCATCGCGCTCCATCTGGGAAGCCCGGCGGTGAATCGGCCCAGGTGGAGCGCCTCGACAGTTAGCTTAGGGAATGCTAACTTCGGGAGGCTTACTGCAGGTGGAATCGGCCAATGGCGACCTTGAGTTCAGGAGACGGCGGGGGAGTGGAACGCGGTGATATCGGCATGCTCACGGCTCAGCCCGTCGCATCCCGGACCAACGGCAAGGTAGACGCTGACGTCGTCAGTCGGTTCGCGACGTGCTGCCGGGCTCTGGGCATCACGGTCTACGGACGGCAACGGCCTGCCGATCTGACGGCCGCGCGATCGGGGTTCCTCGCTCTGACGCGGGTCGCCAGCGACCAGTGCGATGCGTGGACCGGGCTGGCGGCCAGCGGCGAGCAGTCCGTACGAGTGCTCGAGGCGGTCTCGGGCACCGCGGCCACCGCCGGTCTGCTGCAGCGCCACGTCGAACTGGCGCCCAACGCATTGGGCTTCCATTACGACACCGGGCTTTACCTTCGGTTCCGCGCCACCGAGCCCGACGACTTCCACCTCGCCTACGCGGCCGGACTGGTGACCGCCGGCGAATTCGCCAAGGCGCACAACATCATTGCCGCCATCGCCGCGCGCCGCCCGAGCTGGCGTGAAGCACGCTGGCTGTCGGTGGTGGTCAACTACCGGGCCGAGCGCTGGTCGGACGTCGTCAAACTGCTCACCCCGATCGTCAACGATCCCGAACTCGACCCCTCGTTCTCCCACGCGGCCAAGATCGCGTTGGGCACCGCACTGGCGCGCTTGGGCATGTTCGCTCCGGCGTTGTCCTACCTCGAGGAGCCGGAGGGGCCGGTGCCGGTCGCGGCGGTCGACGGCGCGCTGGCCAAAGCGCTGGTGCTGCGCGCGCACGTCGACGAGGAGTCGGCGGCCGAGGTGCTGCAGGACCTGTACGCGGCACACCCGGAGAACGAGCAGATCGAACAGGCCCTGTCGGACACCAGCTTTGGCATCGTGACCACTACCGCCGCGCGCATCGAAGCCCGCACCGACCCGTGGGATCCGACCACCGAGCCCAGCGCCGAAGATTTCATTGACCCCGCGGCGCACGAACGCAAATCAGTGCTGCTGCACGAGGCCGAACGGCAACTCGCCGAATTCATCGGCCTCGACGAAGTCAAGAATCAGGTTGCGCGACTGAAGAGTTCGGTCGCCATGGAACTGGTCCGCAAGCAGCGCGGCCTGGCGGTGGCCCAACGCACCCACCACCTGATCTTTGCCGGACCGCCCGGAACCGGTAAGACGACCATCGCCCGCGTCGTCGCCAAGATCTATTGCGGCTTAGGACTTTTGAAGCGGGAGAACATCAGAGAAGTGCACCGCGCCGACCTCATTGGCCAGCACATCGGTGAGACCGAGGCCAAGACGAACGCGATCATCGACAGCGCACTGGACGGGGTGCTGTTCTTGGACGAGGCCTACGCCCTGGTGGCCACCGGCGCCAAGAACGACTTCGGACTGGTCGCCATCGACACCCTGCTGGCGCGGATGGAAAACGACCGGGACCGGTTGGTGGTGATCATCGCCGGCTACCGCGCCGACCTGGACAAGTTCCTGGACACCAACGAAGGTCTGCGCTCGCGGTTCACCCGCAGCATCGACTTCCCGTCCTACGCAGCGCACGAGCTGGTCGAAATCGCGCACAAGATGGCCGAACAGCGCGACAGCATCTTCGAGCAGGCCGCGCTGGACCATCTGGAGGAGCTGTTCGCCAAACTGGCCGCGGCAACAACACCGGACTCCAACGGCATCGCCCGGCGCAGCCTGGACATCGCCGGCAACGGCCGGTTCGTCCGAAACATCGTCGAGCGTTCCGAAGAAGAGCGCGAATTCCGGCTCGACCACTCCGAGCACGCCGGAACCGGTGAGTTCACCGACGAAGAGCTGATGACCATTACGGCCGAGGATGTGGGTAGATCGGTGGAGCCGCTGCTGCGTGGCCTTGGGCTTTCGGTGCCCGCATGACCAACAACGACCAGGATCAATGGGACGGAGCGCGGCGATCGTTCGCCTCCCGAACGCCGGTCAACGACAACCCCGATCAGGTGCGGTACCGCCGCGGCTTCGTCACTCGCCATCAGGTGACGGGTTGGCGGTTCGTGATGCGCCGCATCGCCTCCGGCATCGCCTTGCACGACACCCGTATGCTCGTGGACCCGCTGCGCACCCAATCGCGGGCGGTCTTCATGGGCGTGCTGCTGCTGATCACCGGATTGATCGGCTGTTTCGTCTTTTCGTTGATCCGGCCGAACGGCCAGGCGGGCAACAACGCGGTGCTCGCCGACCGGTCCACCGCTGCGCTTTACGTCCGCGTCGGTGACCAGCTGCACCCGGTGCTCAACCTCACCTCGGCTCGGCTGATCGCCGGTCAGCCGGTCAACCCGACCACCGTGAAAAGCACTGAGCTGGACCGTTTTGCGCGCGGCAACCTGATCGGCATTCCGGGTGCGCCGGAGCGGATGGTGCAGAACACCTCGCGCGACGCGAACTGGACCGTCTGCGACGCCGTCAGCGGCACCGCGCAGGGCAGCCGCGCGGCGCACAGCACGGGCGTCACCGTCATCGCCGGCACGCTGGACAGCAACGGCGCCCGAGCCGGCGCGCTGCAGTCCGGGCAAGCGATCCTGGTGGACAACGGAAACGGCAGCTGGCTGCTGTGGGACGGCAAGCGGAGCCGAATCGACCTGGCGGACCACGCCATCACGAACGCACTCGGCCTCGGATCCGAGGTGCCCACACCGCGGCCCATTGCCGCCGGACTGTTCAACGCGATACCCGAAGCGCCGCCGCTGACGGTCCCGGCGATCCCGAATGCCGGTAGCCCCGCCGCCTTCGCCGTGCCCGGACCGATCGGTGCGGTGGTCGAGTCCTACTCGCTCAACGCCGGCAACTCGCAATATTTCGCCGTGCTGCCCGATGGCCTGCAGCCGATCTCACCGGTGCTGGCGGCCATTCTGCGCAACGCCAATTCCTATGGGCTGCAACAGCCTCCGCGGCTGGGCGCCGACGACATCGCAAAGCTGCCGGTGTCTCGCCTGCTGGACACCGGTCGCTACCCGGCCCAGCCGGTGAACTTGGTCGACGTGGCGCGCGACCCGGTCTCCTGCGCGCACTGGACCAAGCCCTCGGGTGCGGCCACCAGCTCGCTGACCCTGCTGTCCGGTTCGGCGCTGCCGGTGCCCGAGCAGGTCCGCACCGTGGATCTGGTGGGCGCCGGAAGCAACGGCGTGGCCAGTCGCGTCGCGTTGACACCGGGAACCGGATACTTCGCGCAGTCGGTGGGCGGGGGCCCGGCCGCCCCAGCCACCGGGTCGCTGTTCTGGGTGTCCGACACCGGCGTGCGGTACGGCATCGACACCGAATCCGATCAGGGGACGGGGACCGGCGGTCACGGCAAAACCCTGGAGTCGCTTGGCCTGCAGTGGCCTCCGGTCGCTATTCCGTGGTCGATGTTGTCGCTGTTCGCCCCCGGCCCGACGTTGTCGCGGACCGACGCGCTATTGGCGCACGACGGTCTACCGCCCGACACCAAACCCGGCCGTCCCGTCACGGCCCAAGGGGAACCCCGATGAGCAGACTGATTTTCGAGGCTCGCCGCCGCCTGGCGCCGCCGACCACCCGTAAGGGCACCATCACCATCGAGGCGCCCCCCGAACTGCCGCGGGTGATTCCGCCGTCGTTGCTGCGGCGGGCGCTGCCGTACCTGATCGGGATCTTGATCGTCGGCATGATCGTCGCGCTGGTCGCCACCGGGATGCGGCTGATCTCGCCGCAGACCCTGTTCTTCCCGTTCGTGCTGTTGCTGGCGGCCACGGCGCTCTACCGCGGTGACGGCAAGAAAATGCGCACTGAGGAAGTCGACGCCGAACGCGCCGACTACCTGCGCTACCTGTCGGTGGTCCGGGACAACATTCGCGCCGCCGCCGCCGAACAACGCGCGGCCGCGCAGTGGTCGCACCCAGACCCCGCCGCGTTGGCCGCGATACCGGGATCCCGGCGCCAATGGGAGCGCGACCCGCACGATCCCGACTTCTTGGTGGTGCGGGCAGGTCGCCACTCGGCACCCCTGACCACCGCGTTGCGGGTCAACGACACCGCCGACGAAATCGACCTGGAACCGGTGTCGCACAGCGCATTACGCAGCTTGCTGGACGCCCAGCGAACCGTTCGCGACGTGCCGACCGGCATCGACCTGAGCAAGGTTTCGCGGATCACCGTGCTCGGTGACGCCGACGACGTGCGAGGTGCGGTGCGCGCCTGGATCGCACAAGCGGTGACCTGGCATGACCCCACCGTGTTGGGCGTGGCGCTGGCCGCCCGTGACGTCGAGCATCCGGACTGGTCCTGGTTGAAGTGGCTGCCGCACGTCGACATTCCCGGGCAGGTCGACGGGGTGGGCCCGGCGCGTTATCTGTCGACCGACGCTGACGAGTTGGTGGGGATGCTCGGCTCGGCGCTGGCAGACCGACCGGTCTTCACCGGCGGCCCAGCTGATGCGTTGCGGCACTTGGTGATCGTGGTGGACGACCCCGACTACGACCTGAGCACCTCGACGCTGGCGCTGGGTCGCGCGGGCGTCACCGTCATCCACCGATCCGCCACGGCGCCGCACCGCGAACAGTACTCGGACCCGGAGAAGCCGATCCTGCGCGTCGCCGGCGGAGCCATCGAGCGTTGGCAGACCGGTGGCTGGCAACCGTACCTCGACGCCGCCGACCACCTCGGCGCCGACGAGGCGTCCCACCTGGCTCGCCGGCTGTCTCGCTGGGACTCCAACCCGACCCACACCGGGTTGCGTTCGGCGGCCACGCGCGGAGCGAGTTTCACCACGCTGCACAACGTTCCGGACGCCTCGCGCCTCGACGTGCCGACCCTGTGGGCGCCGCGCCAGCGCGACGACGAGTTGCGGGTGCCGATCGGCGTCACCGCCACCGGTGAGCCGTTGATGTTCGACCTCAAGGACGAAGCCGAGGGCGGCATGGGCCCGCACGGGCTGATGATCGGGATGACCGGTTCCGGCAAGTCGCAGACATTGATGTCGATCCTGTTGTCGCTGTTGACCACTCACTCCGCAGATCGGCTGATCGTCATCTACGCCGATTTCAAGGGCGAGGCCGGCGCCGACAGTTTCCGTCACTTCCCGCAGGTGGTCGCGGTCATCTCCAACATGGCCGAGAAGAAGTCGCTGGCCGACCGCTTCGCCGACACCCTGCGCGGTGAGGTGGCCCGGCGCGAGATGGTGTTGCGCGAGGCCGGTCGCCGGGTGCAGGGCAGTGCGTTCAACTCGGTGCTGGAATACGAGAACGCGATCGCCGCCGGGCACGATCTGCCACCCATCCCAACGCTTTTCGTGGTGGCCGACGAGTTCACCTTGATGTTGGCCGATCACCCCGAATACGCGGAACTGTTCGACTACGTCGCCCGCAAGGGTCGCTCGTTCCGCATCCACATCCTGTTCGCCTCGCAGACCCTCGATGTCGGCAAGATCAAAGACATCGATAAGAACACCTCCTACCGGATCGGTTTGAAGGTGGCCAGCCCCAGCGTGTCCCGCCAGATCATCGGCGTGGAGGACGCCTACCACATCGAGGCCGGCAAGGAACACAAGGGCGTCGGCTTCCTGGTCCCCGCACCGGGCGCCGCCCCGATCAAGTTCCGCAGCACCTACGTCGACGGCATCTACGAGCCGCCGCAGACCTCCAAAACGCTGGTGGTGCATTCGGCTCCGGAACCGAAGCTGTTCACCGCCACCGCGGTCGAACCGGATCCGGGCACGATCGTCTCCGGCGCGGACGCCGACGAGCCGACCGGTCCGCCGCGCAAGCTGATCGCCACCATCGGCGATCAGTTGGCCGGGTACGGGCCGCGGGCGCCGCAGCTGTGGCTACCGCCGCTGGACGAGCCGATCGCGCTGAGCGCGGTGCTGGCGCGCGCCGGGCTACCCGGCCGGCACTGGCGGTGGCCGCTCGGCGAGATCGACCGGCCCTTCGAAATGCGCCGTGACCCATTGGTTTTCGACGCGACGTCGTCGGCCGGCAACATGGTGATCCACGGCGGTCCGAAGTCGGGTAAATCGACCGCGCTGCAAACCTTCATGCTGTCCGCGGCGAGCCTGCACTCGCCGCGCGACGTGACGTTCTACTGCCTGGATTACGGCGGTGGGCAACTACGCGCCCTGGAAGACCTGGCCCACGTCGGCAGCGTCGCCTCGCCGCTGGAACCCGAACGCATCCGTCGTACCTTCGGCGAGTTAGAGCAACTGCTGCTGGCCCGCCAGCAGCGCGAAGCGTTCCGCGACCGGCCCACCAACGGCAACGGTCACGGATCGGCCGCCGACGACGGTTACGGTGAAGTGTTCCTGGTCATCGACAACCTGTATGCGTTCGGCCGGGACAACACCGACCAGTTCAACACCCGAAACCCGTTGCTGAGCAAGGTGACCGAACTGGTCAACGTCGGCCTTGCGTACGGCATCCACGTCGTCATCACCACACCGAGCTGGCTGGAGGTGCCGCTGGCGATGCGCGACGGGCTCGGACTGCGCCTCGAACTCAAGCTGCACGATTCCCGGGACAGCAACGTGCGCGTGGTGGGCGCGCTGCGCCGTCCCGCCGATGCCGTGCCGCACGACCAGCCGGGCCGCGGATTGACCATGGCCGCAGAACATTTCCTGTTCGCCACTCCGGAGCTCAACCAAGTGGCCGCCATCAACGCGCGACACCCCGGGGTATCGGCGCCGCCGGTGCGGCTCCTACCTAACAATCTCACCCCGCAGACCGTCGGCAACCTGTACCGGGGCCCGGAGCAGATCGTCATCGGGCAACGCGAAGAAGACCTGGCGCCGGTGGTACTCGACTTCACCGAGAACCCGCTGCTGATGGTGTTCGGTGACAGCAAGTCGGGTAAGACCACGCTGCTGCGCCACATCATTCGCACCATCCGGGAGAACTCCACCCCGGACCGGGTGGCGTTCACGGTCTTGGACCGGCGGTTGCATCTGGTCGACGAGCCGCTGTTCCCGGACAACGAGTACACCGCCAACATCGACCGGGTCATCCCGGCCATGCAGGGACTGGCCAATCTCATCGAATCGCGGCGCCCGCCGGCCGGGCTGTCAGCGGCCGAACTGTCGCGGTGGAGTTATCAGGGCCACACGCACTACCTGATCATCGACGACGTCGACCAGATCCCGGATTCGGCCGCGATGAGCGGACCCTTCGTGGGTCAGCGACCGTGGACGCCGCTGATCAACCTCCTGGCCCAAGCCGGTGACTTGGGGTTGCGGGTGATCGTCACCGGACGTGCCACTGGATCAGCGCACGCCCTGATGACCAGCCCGTTGCTGCGGCGGTTCAACGACTTGCAGGCGACCACGCTGATGCTCTCCGGCAATCCCGCCGACAGCGGCAAGATCCGAGGGCAACGCTTCGGCCGGTTGCCGGCCGGCCGCGGAATCCTGTTGGGCGACAGTGACAGTCCGACCTACGTGCAATTGGTCAACCCGCTGGTAGGGGAGGCCGCAACATTCGGTGATACGCAACAGAAGGGAAGTGGATCATGACGTTGCGAGTGGTTCCGGAGGGATTAGCATCCGCCAGTGCGGCGGTCGAGGCGCTGACGGCACGGCTGGCGGCCGCGCATGCCAGCGCCGCGCCGTTGATCACTGCGGTGGTGCCGCCCGCGGCCGACCCGGTCTCGCTGCAGACCGCGGCCGGGTTCAGCGCGCAGGGTCAGGAACACACGGCGGTCGCGGCTCAAGGCGTGGAGGAACTCGGCCGCGCTGGAGTCGGTGTGGGCGAATCGGGTGCCAGCTACCTCGCCGGTGACGCGGCCGCGGCCGCGACCTACGGCATCGCCGGCGGCTGAGGGGGGAGGACCACATAGTCAACGAGGTTTCAGCGCTGAGTAATCCAACACGAGAAAAGGGAGTGTTATGAGTCTTCTGGATGCACATATTCCGCAGTTGGTGGCGTCGGAGTCGGCTTTCGGCGCCAAGGCCGGGCTGATGCGGCACACCATCGGACAGGCCGAGCAGGCCGCGATGTCCGCGCAGGCCTTCCACCAGGGCGAGTCGGCGGCGGCGTTTCAGGCCGCGCATGCCCGCTTCGTCGAAGTAGCCGCCAAGGTCAATGCCCTGCTGGACATCGCACAGGCCAATTTGGGCGACGCCGCCGGCACCTACGTGGCCGCCGACTCCGCGGCTGCCTCGACCTACACCGGGTTCTGATCCGGGCCCGCAACGAACGAAAGGATTTGTGATGTCCCAGATCATGTACAACTACCCGGCAATGCTGTCGCATGCGGGCGAGATGGCGGGCTACGCCGGCACCATGCAGGGGTTGGGCGCCGACATCTCCGCCGAGCAGGCCGCCCTGTCGAACGCCTGGCAAGGTGACACCGGGATGACCTACCAGGCATGGCAAGCGCAGTGGAACCAGGCGATGGCCGATCTGGTGCGGGCCTACCAGTCGATGGCCAGTACCCACGAAGCCAACACCATGTCGATGATGGCTCGTGACCAGGCCGAAGCCGCTAAGTGGGGCGGCTAACCGGCTAAATGCGGTCCGAGCCCAACGCCGTCGAACTGACGGTCGATCACGCGTGGTTCATCGCGGAAACGGTTGGGGCGGGGAGTTTTCCATGGGTACTGGCGATCACCCCGCCCTACTGCGATGCCGCGCAGCGGGATTCGTTCTGTGCACAGCAGCGGGACGAATTGACCCAACTGGGTCTGATGTCAGACGACGGCGTCATCAATCCAGCGGTCGCCGCCTGGATCAAGGTCGTCTGCTTTCCGGATCGCTGGCTCGACCTGCGCTACCTGGGGCCCGCCTCGGCTCATGGCGCCGCTGATCTGCTGCGCGGCGTCGTCGCCATACGGGCCGGGGCCAGGACCGCCGGCACCGTCGTCGCACTGCGCAGCGCCCAATTGATCACGTTCACCGCCATGGATATCGACGATCCCCGCGCCCTGGTCCCCGTGCTCGGGGTCGGGCTGGCGCAGCGACCGCCGGCGCGGTTCGAGGCGTTCAGCATGCCGACGCGGGTGGGCGCCCGCGCAGACGAGCGGTTGCGCTCCGGAACCCCGCTGGCCGAAGTCCTGGACTACCTCGGCATTCCGGAATCGGCTCGACCGGTGGTGGATGCGGTGTTCAACGGTCCGCGCAGCTACGTCGAAATCGTGGCCGGCTGCAACCGCGACGGTCGGCACACCACCACCGAGGTCGGCGTCAGCCTCGTCGACACCACCGCGGGCCGGGTCTTGGTAAGCCCGTCCAAAGCCTTTGACGGCGAATGGGTTTCGACGTTCGCCCCCGGTACGCCGTTTGCGACCGCCGTCGCGGTCGAACAGCTGATCGCGAATCTGCCGGACGGG
>NZ_LZLE01000231.1 GCF_001673155.1 Mycobacterium sp. 1423905.2
AAATGGCCCAGCCGGCTCCGGCCAACCCCGCACCAACACCTACCACCACCCCGAAAAACTCCTGGCGGAGGAAGACGACGATGAAGGGGGCTAATCGCGCGCTGGTCTGGCATTCTGAGGGCATGCCAGGCAAGGAAATCGACCGGGTGCGCGCTTCGAGCGCTCTCCAGGTAATCCGGCAGCACCCCGTCTTGGTGCTCTTCGCACTGTCGCCGGTGCTCGTCGTATTGGGTGTTGTTTGGTGGCTCGCCGGAGCCGGCTGGGCCATTTTCGCGGCAATTCTGGCGCTGCTCGGCGGAACCGCCGCCGTCGTTTTGAAGCGCTAACTCGGTCGATGCGCTCGTGGTGGGGCTGGGGCACCGTCGAACAGGCCCTCACAGAGCAGGAGACGCGTGATTTAGAAGCGCGGGTGTCGGCGCTGCTGCCGGGCCATGACCTGACCGATCACCGGCCTCCCGACCCGAACGCGCTGGGGTTGCCCGTACCCCGGATCACCCCGCCGCCGTCGTTGGGCGCAATCTGCTCGACCAATACGGTCGACCGCGCAGGACACGCGCGCGGCAAGGCTTTCCGCGACGTCGCCCGCAATCTGCAGGGCCGCCTAGACCATGTGCCCGACCTGATCGCCCGGCCGCGCCGCGAGCAAGACGTGGTCGATGTCCTGGATTGGTGCACGCGCGAACGGATTTCGGTGATTCCGTACGGCGGCGGAAGCTCAGTGGTCGGCGGTGTCGAGCCCCGCTTCGACCAACCGGCGGTCACTTTGGATCTCAGCACGATGAGCGCGGTACTCGAAATCGACCGGGTCAGCCGCGCCGCCCGCATCCAGGCCGGCGCGCTCGGGCCCTGGATCGAAGACCAGTTGCGCTCGCACGACTTGACCCTTCGGCACTTCCCGCAGTCCTTCGCCTTCTCCAGTCTCGGCGGCTGGCTCGCCACCCGCGCCGGCGGTCACTTCGCCACGCTCTATACCCACATCGACGACCTGACCGAATCACTCAGGGTGGTCACGCCGACCGGGGTCAGCGAGTCGCGGCGGCTGCCCGGGTCCGGGGCCGGGCCGTCGCCGGACCGACTGTTCGTCGGTTCCGAAGGCACGTTGGGCGTCATCACCGAAGCGTGGATGCGGCTGCAGAACCGACCGAAGTGGCAGGTCACCGCCTCCGTGGCGTTCGACGACTGGGCGAGTGCGGTCGCCGCCACCCGCACCATCGCGCAAGCGGGCCTATATCCCGCGAATTGCCGGCTCCTGGATCCGGCCGAGGCATTCCTCAACGCCGGCGCCCCGGTCCGCGGCGGCTTGCTGGTGCTGGCGTTCGAATCTGCCGATCACCCGATCGAACCGTGGCTCGACCGCGCCGTGGAGATCGCGGGCGATCACGGCGGCACGGTGACGGCGCGGCGCGCTCGTGAAAGTGGCGGAGAGACAACAGAACCCGATGCCTCCGGGAACTGGCGTTCGGCCTTTCTGCGCATGCCCTACCAGCGCGACGCCCTGGCGCGCCGCGGCGTCATCGCCGAAACCTTCGAAACCGCTTGCACGTGGGACGGATTCGACACATTGCACGCCGCGGTGACCGACGCGGCGCTGACTGCGATCAAGCAGGTCTGTGGCGTCGGCGTGGTCACCTGTCGCTTCACCCACGTCTACCCGGACGGGCCGGCGCCGTACTACGGCATCTACACGGGCGGACGGTGGGGTTCGCTCGACACGCAATGGGACGAGATCAAAGCCGCCGTCTCTGAGGCGATCAGCGCGACGGGCGGCACCATCACCCACCACCACGCGGTCGGCCGCGATCACCGTCCCTGGTATGACCGGCAACGTCCCGGCCCGTTCGCGGCCGCGTTGCGGGCGGCCAAGGCCGCGCTCGATCCGGCCCGAATCCTCAACCCGGGCGTGCTGTTCGATCCTTAGTCAGCCGTGTCCGATGTCCAGCAGTCTGGCCAAACTCGGCAGCTTCACGCGCGGACGGCCGTGCGGTTCACCGGCGTCGCGCTCGAAGCGGTCGATGATCTCCCAGTGCGCCGACGTCACGAGCTTGGGCTGTCGAGAATGCAGCCATTCCAGCAACTGCCCCGCATGGTCTGCACCGAAGTCAGCTAGCTCGCCGGCCTTGGCCAGATCGTCGAGCAACGTGTCGACAGTCTCCTGGGAGTCCTTCTTATTGGTACCGATCACCCCGGTCGGCCCGCGCTTGATCCAGCCCACGACGTATTCGTTGCGGCTGCCGTCCACCCGGCCGTCGGTGTTGGGGATGGTTCCGCTTCGTTCGTCGAACGGCAGACCGGGCGTCGGCACGCCGCGATAACCGACCGACCGCACCACCAACTGCACCGGCAGTTCCTCGCGCTCGCCGGTGTCCTTGGCCGACACTCGGCCGGACTCGTCGGTGATTAGTTCGTTGCGGCCCAGCACGATCTTCTCGACCCTGTCTTCTCCCTTGATCTCGATCGGGGAGGTCAAGAACCGGAAGACGATTCGGCGATGGCCCGGCCGTGGGGCGCGCTCGGCGTAGTCGCGCAGCACTTTGATGTTCGTCTTTGTGGTCTTGCCCGCCGCGGCGGCGTCCTCGTCGGTGATGCCTTCCAACTGCCCCGGGTCCACGATCACGTCGACCCCTTCGAGTTCCCCGAGCTCGCGCAGCTCGAGTGTGGTGAAAGCCGTCTGCAGCGGGCCGCGCCGCCCGATGATGATCACTTCCTCCACACCGCACGGACGCAGCGACTCCAGCGCGTGATCGGCGATGTCGGTGGCGGCCAGAACATCAGGGTCAGTGACCAGAATTCGCGCGACGTCGATCGCCACGTTGCCGTTGCCGACCACTACCGCGCGAGCACCCGACAGGTCCGGCGTCGACTCCTCGAAATGGGGATGGGCGTTGTACCAGCCGACGAAGTCGACCGCGGCCACGCTGCCCGGCAAGTCCTCGCCCGGGATGTTCAGCGGCTTGTCGGATTGCGCGCCGACGGCATAGATGACTGCGTCGTATTGCTCGGCGAGCTCGGCGGCCTGGACGTGATCGCCGACCACCAGGTTGCCGAAGAAGCGGAACCGCGGGTCCTCGGCGGTCTTCTCGAAGGCCTTGCTGATCGACTTGATCTTCGGGTGATCGGGGGCAACGCCCGAGCGGACCAGACCCCAGGGGGTCGGCAACATCTCCAGCATGTCGACGGCCACGTCGATTTCCTCCGACGTGTCGGCCGCCTTCAGCAAAGACGCCGCGGCGAAGAAACCCGAGGGCCCGGAGCCGACGATGGCTACGTGATATGGACGCATCTTCGAACCTTCTGTCCGTGCCCGGCTGCGGCGCAAGGGGCTGTGAAGAATTGGGCCGCAGTCGCGCGGTGCACACGATGGTCTCCTGATGCTAGACGTTGTTGCCGGTAACGTGGTCGCCTGTGGAACCAGACCGTCAAGCAGATATCGCCGCCCTTGACTCCACGTTGACCACGGTGGAGCGGGTGCTTGACGTCGACGGTTTGAAGAGCCGCATCGAGAAGCTCGAACACGAGGCGTCCGATCCCAATCTCTGGGACGACCAAACCCGCGCACAGAAAGTCACCAGCGAGCTTTCGCACACGCAAGGGGAGCTGCGTCGCATCCAAGATTTGCGGCGCCGCCTCGACGACCTTCCGGTGCTCTACGAACTCGCGGCTGAGGAGGAGGGCTCTGCCGCGGCCGATGCCCGCGCCGAAGCTGACGCCGAACTCAAGGCGTTGCGTGCCGATATAGAAGCCACCGAAGTGCGGACGTTGCTCTCCGGGGAGTACGACGAGCGTGAGGCATTGGTCACAATCCGCTCGGGTGCCGGGGGAGTGGATGCCGCCGACTGGGCAGAGATGCTGATGCGGATGTACGTCCGGTGGGCTGAGCAGCACAAATACCCCGTCGAGGTGTTCGATACCTCCTACGCCGAAGAGGCGGGAATCAAGAGCGCGACGTTCGCGGTGCACGCGCCGTTCGCCTACGGCACGCTGTCGGTCGAGCAGGGCACGCACCGGCTGGTGCGGATCAGCCCGTTCGACAACCAAAGCCGACGTCAGACGTCGTTCGCGGAGGTCGAGGTGCTGCCGGTGGTGGAGACCACCGACCACATCGAAATCCCCGAAAACGACCTGCGCGTCGACGTGTACCGCTCCAGCGGTCCCGGCGGCCAATCGGTCAACACCACCGACTCGGCGGTTCGTTTAACCCACATCCCTACGGGTATTGTCGTCACTTGCCAGAACGAGAAGTCGCAACTGCAGAACAAAGTTGCGGCGATGCGGGTGCTTCAGGCAAAACTGTTGGAACGCAAGCGTTTAGAAGAGCGCGCGGAGTTGGACGCCTTGAAAGGCGAAGGCGGCAGCTCTTGGGGAAACCAGATGCGGTCCTACGTGCTGCACCCCTATCAGATGGTCAAAGATCTGCGCACCGACTTCGAGGTGGGCAATCCGGCGGCCGTCTTGGACGGAGACATCGACGGGTTCCTGGAAGCGGGAATCCGGTGGCGCAACCGAAAAGATGACGACTAAAACAACTATTCTTGCTATGTCCGTGGCCCACCGCTGGCACGACTTCTGGCGCGGCCAAATCGGCGAATGGATCATCACCCGGGGACTGCGCGTCGTCATGCTGCTCATCGCAGCGGTACTGGCGGCCCGGTTCGTCAACTGGGTGGCTCAACGGGTCACCAAGCAACTCGACCTGGGGTTCGCCGAAAGCGACGCGCTGGTGCGCTCTGAGGCGACCAAGCACCGCCAAGCGGTGGCCTCGGTGATCTCGTGGGTGTCGATCGTGCTGATCGGCATCGTCGTGATCATGCAGATCGCCGACGTCCTGCAGTTCTCCGTCGGCGGCCTGGTCGCGCCGGCCACGGTGGTCGGCGCTGCGCTCGGTTTCGGGGCGCAGCAGTTGGTCAAGGATCTGCTGGCCGGGTTCTTCCTCATCGTCGAGCGGCAGTACGGCTTCGGAGACCTGGTCAAGCTGACCATTCAAGGGTCGACGACGGATGCCACCGGAACCGTCGAGAACGTCACTTTGCGGGTGACCAAGCTGCGTTCGTCCGACGGCGAGCTGTTCACCGTTCCGAACGGTCAGATCGTCAAGTCGATCAACCTGTCCAAGGACTGGGCACGCGCGGTGGTCGACATTCCGGTCTCGACCAGTGCCGACCTCAACCGCGTCAACGAGGTCTTGCATCAAGAATGCGAGCATGCGCGCGATGACGCGGTGCTAGGCGAGTTGCTCCTAGATTCACCCACGGTCATGGGAGTGGAGAGCATCGAAGTCGACACCGTGACGTTGCGGCTGGTGGCGCGCACGCTGCCCGGCAAGCAGTTCGAGGCAGGTCGCCAGCTGCGTGTACTAGTCATCCGGGCACTGGCGCGGGCCGGCATCGTCACGGCCGCCGACGCAACGATCGGCCTGGTCGAAGATCCCGCCGTACCCGCCGCCGAGGCCGCCGAGGCCGCCAAGGCGAAGGATCCGGTGTAGTGGCCCGGCTTTCACTGAACATCCTGCCCAAGCGTGTGCAAGATGCGCAGCGCCGTATGCCCCATCACCTGTTCGGGGGCCGGATTCGCACGTCCACCTTGGTGCTCATCGTGGCGTTCTTGGCGGTGTGGTGGCTCTACGAGACGTATCGTCCGGAGCCTCCGGCCAAGACCAACACGCCACCGCCGGCGCAGGTGGTCCCTCCGGGCTATCTGCCCGATCCGGATTACACGTGGGTACCGCGGACCCGGGTGAACCAGCCGACGCAGGCGCCCCGTACGACGACGACCACCCCGCGGCCGACGACCACGCCGCCGACGACGACCACCACGACGACGACTCCGCCGCCGTTCACGCTGCCGACGCCGCCGTGCCTGCTGCCGCCGCCGTTCTGCCCCGCGACCAGCACCACCAGCCCGCCGCCGGGGCAGTTGCCCGGGCCTGGTCCGACGCCCACTTCACCCCCGCCGGCAAGCTGAATTTCGCTTGCCCCGCAGCCTCACCGCTACACTGGCGTGCCGTGATGATCACCCTGGAACATGTCACCAAGCAGTACAAATCGTCGGCGCGCCCGGCGCTCGATGACGTCAACGTCAAGATCGACAAGGGTGAGTTCGTCTTTTTGATCGGCCCCTCGGGCTCGGGCAAGTCGACGTTCATGCGACTGGTGCTGGCCGCGGAGACCCCGACCTCCGGCGACGTCCGGGTGTCGAAGTTCCACGTCAACAAGCTGCGCGGCCGGCATGTGCCCCGGCTGCGCCAGGTGATCGGCTGCGTGTTCCAGGACTTCCGGTTGCTGCAGCAGAAGACGGTGTACGACAACGTCGCCTTCGCCCTCGAGGTCATCGGCAAGCGCGCCGACGCGATCAACCGGGTGGTGCCCGAGGTGCTCGACACGGTGGGCCTGTCCGGTAAGGCCAACCGGTTGCCGCACGAATTGTCCGGTGGCGAACAGCAGCGTGTGGCGATCGCCCGCGCGTTCGTCAACCGGCCGCTGGTTCTGCTGGCCGACGAGCCCACCGGCAACCTCGACCCAGACACCAGTAAGGACATCATGGATTTGTTGGAGCGGATCAACCGCACCGGTACGACGGTGGTGATGGCAACCCACGATCACCACATCGTCGACTCGATGCGGCAGCGCGTGGTCGAGCTGTCCTTGGGCCGGTTGGTCCGCGATGAACAGCGCGGCGTCTACGGGATGGATCGCTAGTGCGCTTCGGCTTCCTACTCAACGAGGTCCTCACCGGGTTTCGTCGCAATGTCACCATGACGATCGCGATGATCCTGACCACGGCGATCTCGATCGGCCTGTTCGGCGGTGGTCTGCTGGTGGTGCGGTTGGCGGACAACTCGCGCGCCATATATCTCGACCGCGTGGAAACCCAGGTCTTCCTGACCGACGACGTGTCGGCCAACGACCCGACATGCGACACCGACCCGTGCAAGGCGCTGCGCGAGCGGATCGAGAAGCGCTCCGACGTCAAGTCGGTGCGGTTCCTCAACCGGCAGCAGGCCTACGACGACGCGATCCGCAAGTTCCCGCAGTACAAAGACGTCGCGGGCAAGGACTCGTTCCCGGCGTCGTTCATCGTCAAGCTCGACAATCCCGAGCAGCACAAGGACTTCGACACCGCGATGACCGGCCAGCCCGGGGTGCTGTCGGTGCTCAATCAAAAGGACCTGATCGACCGGTTGTTCGCCGTGCTGGACGGGTTGAGTAATGCGGCCTTCGCCGTCGCGCTGGTCCAGGCCGTCGGCGCCATCCTGCTGATCGCCAACATGGTCCAAGTCGCGGCCTACACCCGGCGCACCGAGATCGGCATCATGCGACTGGTCGGAGCCAGTCGGTGGTACACCCAACTGCCGTTCCTGGTGGAGGCGACGCTGGCCGCGACGATCGGTGTCGTCATCGCCATCGGTGGGCTGATCGTGGTGCGGGCGCTGTTCTTGGACAACGCGTTGAACCAGTTCTACCAAGCGAACCTGATCGCCCGGGTCGACTATGCGGACATCTTCTATATCTCGCCGGTGCTGTTACTGCTGGGTGTGGCGATGTCCGGGGTGACGGCGTATGCGACGTTGCGCCTCTACGTGCGGCGGTAGCGGTGTCCAACAAGGCCGGCGGGGCTAAGGCGGCCGCCAAGCGCGGTGGCAAACAGATCGTCGCCAGCAATCGCAAGGCCCGGCACAATTACGCGATCCTCGAGGTTTTTGAGGCCGGCATCGCGTTGCAAGGGACCGAGGTCAAGAGCCTGCGGGAGGGGCACGCCTCGCTGGTCGACGCGTTCGCGACGGTCGACGACGGCGAGATCTGGCTGCGCAACCTGCACATCCCGGAGTATCAGCACGGCAGCTGGACGAATCATGCGCCGCGCCGCAACCGCAAGTTGTTACTGCATCGGCGGCAGATCGACGCCCTGATCGGCAAGATCCGGGAAGGCAACTTTGCGCTGGTGCCGTTGTCGCTGTATTTCACCGAGGGCAAGGTCAAGGTCGAGTTGGCGTTGGCCCGCGGTAAGCAAGCGCGGGACAAACGTCAGGACCTGGCGCGTCGCGACGCCCAGCGGGAAGTGCTGCGCGAGCTGGGGCGCCGGGCGAAGGGGATGAGCTGAGCGGCCTGGGCCTACTATCCGAAGATGACTGGCCGACCTGTCACCGAACTCAACCAATCTGAGGTCCTTTCGGGGCTCTTCTCCGTCTGGGGCGACATAGACGCGACAGTGTCCGGCCTGTCCGAAGAACAGTGGCAGGCCGGCAGTCCATTGCCTGGCTGGGACGTGAAAGCGTTGGTGTCACACATGATTGGCACCGAGTCCTTCTTAGCCGGTGTCAGCGCACCGCAACCAGACATCGATGTTGCGAATCTCGGCCACGTGCGCAACGACATCGGCGTGATGAACGAGTGCTGGGTTCATCACCTGCGGGAACAAAGCGGCGCCGACGTTCTCGAACGATTCCGGGCGGTGACGAGTGAACGACGCGCGGTGCTGGAAGGCATGTCCGACGGTGACTGGAACGCCGTCACTGCGACGCCCGTGGGCCCCGATAGTTACGGAAGATTCATGCGGGTAAGGGTTTTCGACTGCTGGATGCAC
This sequence comes from Mycobacterium sp. 1423905.2, assembly GCF_001673155.1. Classification (GTDB taxonomy): domain Bacteria; phylum Actinomycetota; class Actinomycetes; order Mycobacteriales; family Mycobacteriaceae; genus Mycobacterium. The sequence goes on from NZ_LZLE01000231.1 coordinate 8,578, forward strand.
GAGCAAGACATCCGAGCCGCCTTGGACCGACCGTCATCGGATGACCAACTGGGCAGCAACGCAGCGCAATTGGCTCTCGACGAGATCGCGGCCACCATGGGGTTCGTGGTAGGCAAGCTGGCCAAAGCGCCCGACGGTGCCCGCGTTCTCTTCGAATTGACTGGGCCGCTGGCGCGCAGCATTCGCGTCAGCGTCGACGGCCGGGCGCAGGTCGTTGACGATTTCGGCGGACAGGAACCGACCGCGACGATCCGGCTGGACGGATTGCAGTTCACCAGGCTCGCCGGTGGCAGACCTATGTGCCCTGCCCGCTCCCAGAATGTAGAACTGGACGGTGACCAGGACGTTGCCGGCCAAATAGTCGGACGCCTCAACTTCGTGATCTGACAATCTCTTTGGTTCTCTATGTAGCCAGCGCGTAGTTAGCGGTCTGGTGAAGCGAGATACATCACACCTTGGCGCTAAATGTTGATCCGGCGGACAAGACGGGTAGCCGAAAGACACGGGCGCACTCGCGCCAACCAATAGCCGGAAGCCGAGGAGGCCAACAACTAATGACTGCACCAGATACGACCAGACTGCTCGCGCAGCTTCGCACTCTGCTCGATCTGACCAACACCGAGATCCAAATCGCCGAGACCCGCGTTGCCCAGGCCCGCACCGAGGCCGTCCGCCGCGAGCTGTCGGAAAACGCTTCCAATGGCCGCGAGCGGGCAGAGGCCATCGAGGCGGCGATCCGCGACCTGGGTGGCTACCCCGACGTCATCGGGCCGTTCCTGGGTCGCGCCGCTGCGGTGGTGAAGGCCCTTACCGAGCAGGCCGAGCCGTTCGACGAGGCGCTGTTGGGTGACCTCGCGCTCGAGGACCAGCTGCTGGACCGTGCGCGTTACACCAAGGCGCTCGCTGTTGCCTCGAAGCGCCAGGACATCGTTGAGCTGGCCGAGCGTCTGATCACGGCCCACTCGGCGACCGTCGACTGGCTGACCACTGTGCTTGCCGAAGACGCCCTGGGCGGCCCGGCTGCGCTGCGTCGTACCCCGCTGCAGGCTGCTGCGGGCACCGCGGTGAAGCTGGTCAACCTGCCGGTTGCGTGGTCGGCGCGCGGTGTCGACCGGGCCGTCGACGCCATCCGCTCGACTGGGCCGGCGATCAACGACTTGGTGAAGCGCGGCGGCAACGCCAGCGAGATCGCTGCGAAGGCGCTGTCTGCATCGCAAAACGCTGCCTTGCGGGCTGCGGAGCGGGTCACTCGCTCCGAGGGCGCGGACAAGGCCGCCGATGCACTGCACTCGGGTCGCGAATCGGTCGGTGTCCTGGACGCCAAGGAGCTGCCGATCCGCAACTACGACGAGCTGAACATCAGCGACGCCGTGGCTGCGATCAAGGATCTGACCACGCCGAGGGACGTCCGGGTCATCATCGCCTACGAAGAGGCGCACAAGAACCGGCAGCGCATCGTTTCGGCGGCGCAGACCCGCGTTGCTGCCATCGCGCAAGAAGTGGTGGGCATCAACTAGCGCTCGCCGCGCCGAGTGTGGGCCATACGCATGGCCAGAACCGTAATTTTGTCCATAAGCCCCACACTCAACGGCTTGACCCGAGTGCCCCCGGTTTCGTGACCGGGGGCACTCGGCCGTCGGGAAGCCAAATGCGTTGCCACCTGTTGGTATGGGCGTAACATGGGTTGTCCTGCTGAAATTTGGCAGGGATGCGAGGGGCTGAACGGTTTCGACTTCGCGCATCGAATCAAGGGAAGCGTGCCGGTGCAGGCAAGAGACCACCGTAAGCGTCGTTGCAACCAATTAAGCGCCGAGAACACTCAGCGCGACTTCGCTCTCGCTGCCTAAGCGACAGCAAGTCCGTCAGACCGGGAACGCCCTCGACCCGGACCCTGGCGTCATCTAGAGGGATCAACCGATGAGTTCGGTCGCGGGACTCATCGGGACACTCACAGCGACTGGGATCGTCATCCTGGCTTGTTCGCGTGACCAGGAGATCCGAGCAGAGACATAGCGGACTGCGCACGGAGAAGCCTTGAGGGAATGCCGTAGGACCCGGGTTCGATTCCCGGCAGCTCCACTGTCTGAGCAGTGCAAACAATAGAAGATACATTCCACGTCAGCACCACGTCAGCACATCGAGCGCTATGATGCCTTTATGGCATTCGTTCGTACTCGTTGGCGCAAGGACGGATCGCCGTATTATTCGGTCACTTACCGCCTGGGCGGTCGCGGTAGCCGCCAGTCGTCCACGTCGTTCCCTGACGAAAAGCAAGCTGATCGATTCTGCAAATTGGTGGACTCGCTTGGCCCCGAACGGGCAATGGAGGTCGCCGGGGTCGCGGATACTCAACGCGCTGTTGCGGCGGTGACGGTAGGGGAGTGGCTGGATCGCCACATCGGCAGTCTCAGCGGCGTCGAGCGGAAAACCGTAGCCGAGTACGAGCGGTACGCCACCCGCGACATTGGGCCGGCGCTTGGGGCGATCCCGTTGAACAAACTGACCCGTGAGGACATCGCCGATTGGGTGAATGAGCTGTACGAGGCGGGCGCTGCTGGCGGGACGATTGAGAACAAGCATGGATTCTTGTCCGGTGCGCTCAGGCGTGCTGTCGAGGACGGGCATCTCGCCGCGAACCCGTGCCAAGGCGTTCGGCTTCCACGGACCGAGCAGCAGGAAATGGTGTTCCTGACCCGCGACGAGTTTCGGATTCTGAAGGCGGCGTTTAGTGCGCACTATCAGCCATTTGTCGAGTTTCTCGTGGCGTCTGGTTGTCGGACTGGCGAGGCGCTTGCGCTCAAACCATCCGATGTCGACCGCAGCGCCGGTACGGTGCGGATCACCCGCGCATGGAAGCGCGTTGGGTCGGGATATGAGCTTGGACCACCCAAGACAAGAAGATCGGTTCGCACAATCAATGTTCCGAACAGTGTTCTAAATCAACTTGAGTACGGCGGCGAGTGGTTGTTCACCGGCACAAACGGCAAGCCGGTGCGAATCTACTCATGGCGCTCCAACGTTTGGTACAAGTCGCTGGCGAGGGCGCAGGCGAAGGACGAAAGAAATCCAGACAAGCCGGTACTGGAGAAGTCGCCGCGAATCCACGATCTTCGGCACACCTGCGCGTCCTGGATGATCCAGAGTGGGGTCCCGTTGCCGGTTATCCAGGCCCATCTGGGACACGAGTCGATCAAGACGACGGTTGACTGTTACGGACACTTGGATCGCAGTAGTCATGCCGCCGCCGCCGACGCTATCGGCGCGATGCTTCAATGATCGTCAACTCAGAATGTCGTTGACCGGCAGGTAATATGCCCACCAACGCGTTTTTGCACCAGAAGTGACTGCCAACCAACATATTTCGAAAACATGCGCAGTTACGCATGTATTCCGAAGGGTCGCGGACCCAGGCTGAGCGTAGAGATTTCGACCCCACCCCCTCAACGGGAAAATTATCGGCCGAATACCTACGTCGACTAGCAATCTCGAAGTAAACGGGAAGATTTAGGGCGTCCTCGGCACGTGCCACATCCGACCCAGCAAAAAGTCTGCAGGCACCGGAAGTTCCGCATACGGGTTAGCGTTTACCCGAAATGCGACCTCGTATGGACCTTTAAATCGAAAGCGGTCAGGCCGGTATTCGATAATCCCCGACAGCCATTTATATTTTGCGTTGGGCCACAATCGCGTATTTAATATCGGAGAGAGAACATCCCAATTTGCCCAACTGTTGTTCAACGATAGTGCCAGCAAGAATGGATGCTGGCCGCTGGCTTGCTTCTTTTTCCGGTTGATGGAATTGCGGATCGAGACGATTGCTTCCTCCAAGCTTTGTTCGGTGAAGCACGGATTGACTGCCCACGCGAAGATTGACCCACCCTCGCCCGTCCCCCCGACTGCGCCACTCGGAGTCCAGGCGATGTTCTTGGCTGCGTCTTCACCGGCTGGTCCTGGATCAGCGCCTGAAATGAGCTGGATCACATCTCTTATCTCGTCAGGTACGTCACCACCCCAGAGCACCGGCTCCCAAGTCATGCGCGCTGGCGACTCGCACCCGACATCGAACTCTGCATCTCCGCTATCCGACTCCGCGATGCGCATGCACACCTCGCGGGAGGTTATATCGTCACGCGCGCGGGGGTTCGCATTGATTGGCAGTTCCAGTCGAATGCGGCGTTGAATATTGAAGTTGTCGTGCAGGCGTTTCTTTAATGTCTCATGAATTACTTCTTGCAGCCTAGCCCAAGCAGCGACGGCCTCCCAGTGCCAGACCGTTGCTTCAACAAGAATGCGAGTATCGCGATAAGCAATAGCGTAATCTGGTGATGGCGGCTTGGATGACACCTTCTGAACAGACTTTGGAACCATCACTTCAAATTCGATTGGACTGCAAATAATTGAAATCTCCGATCCGACTTCCAACTCTACAAGCAACTCCTCGTAGGCAGTGTTGCTGGTTCTCCGGAACAGGAGTCGGACCTTGTTCCAGAACAAATCTTGCGATCCTATGGTTGTCCGCTCACGAAGTCTGCACAGCGTAATAGCCAGATTTATTAAGTAGGTCGCCGACTGGCCTGCAGCTAACCTTAGATGCGTCGCGAGAGACTCTGCCGGGTCAATGCTTGAAACGTCGATACCAGCGCCTTCAAAAATCTCCCAGAGCTGCTGCTGCGCCCACGCTACGGCAGCAGCACCGAACACCGGATCGGGTGCACCTGCGGGATTCGCCGTGCCCGGATTCATAGTCAGGAAGTTCGGGATTGCCACTATGACTAAGGGTAAGTGTCGGTATCGACACCCGTAGCGATAAATCGCCGGGCTTGAGCTACTTGAGCTATGTAGTACGGTGCAGCAAGCCATCACCGTCCGCGAAGACCAGTGTCCATGGGGGGTAGCGCCAGTGGTTGAGCACGATCTGCCGGATATAGCGCAATGATGGGAAGGTAATCCTTCCGGCGAACGCCAGCCGTCTCAGCAGTTCGAAAACGTATCCATCGGCTGGGCACACGTAGCCGGCCTTATCGGGCAATCCAGTTGTCACCAGCAAAAATTCTGTACCTTCACGGTCCTTTCTCTGGACCCGATCTAAGAGCGTTTTGATAAGCAGGCTGTCGACCAACTCGACCTGGCAATTTGCTACTACATTCGGAGGTGCCGTCGCATCCGCGCTTGCATGAACCTCAAGTAGATAGCTGTCGTCGATCCTGGCGCGGCCTCGATTTGCGACCTCCGCAGTGACGACCGTGCCCACGGGACTACCAAGAGGTAACAGAGGACTTCTGTCGACCACGCCGATGGAAGGTCCGAGTGCATCCGCTAGGCGGCTGACGATTGTTTCCTCCGGTGTTCGCCGATGGGATTTGGGCGGTCGCTGAGCGTCGCTGGCAAGCTCTTGAAGAATGATCCGTGTGCCTACCAGGTGAGTAAAACGCTGACTTTCTCGTTTGACGAGGTCCGCGAGGTCGCGGCCGATCATGCGGATTTCTGAAAGTCGTTGACGTGACACTTCGGGGGTTGAGATCGACGTGAGTTCCACTCCGTGCTCGCGGCCCCGCACTTTCACCAGAAGATCGGGCGGGTCGGACTCAGGCTTGCGGTACGTCTCAATGGAAGGCAGCTCTCCGCGCGCCTGCGCAGCAACTGCGAAGTCAAGGAATTGATCGACCTCAATCGCATCCTGCGACAGGTTGTCGGCGACTTGACAGTCGTCGAAAATCATCGCTGCCACAGTGTGGCTGTCCTCTCCTTCCGCATTCGTACCGCTCAAGACGAACATGCATCAAGGATAGCGATCAACCACCAACAGGAGGTCGTCTCAGAACTAAAGAATTGAGACGCCCGCACCAGGTCACATTGCAACGAAAGTAAACCCACGTCATGCCGTCGCAGAAGTTGTTTCAAAAGCCTTGTCGCAATACTTGTATATCTGAGACTTTTGCGACATACTCAACGTATGACCGCTCCCGCCTACACCGGAACCGTCCTCGGCTACGCCCGTGTCAGCACAGGGCACCAGAGCCTTGACCAACAGTCCGACGCGCTCACCGCTGCTGGTGTCGATGTGTCCCGCATCTACTCCGACAAACTCTCCGGCGCGTCGAGGCGCGAGCAGCGTCCCGGCCTCGCCTCACTTCTGGACTACGCCCGCGAAGGTGACTCCATCGTGGTCGTCGGAATCGACCGGCTGGGGCGCAACGCCGCCGAAGTCATGGCAACCATTCGCGATCTTGGCGAGCGCGGGATCGTGCTGCGTTCCCTTCGGGAAGGCATCAACACTTCTAACGCTACTGGACGGATGGTGGCGGGCGTCCTGGCTAGTCTTGCTGAGCTTGAGTTGGAGTTGGGTCGGGAACGTCGGTCGGCGGCGCGTGAGGCACGTCGGGCGCGCGGGCAGTCGATAGGCCGACCCAGGGCATTAGACGAGTCGAAAGTACGGCTCGCTCAGCGCATGCACGCGAGTGGCGAGTCCGCCTCGACAATCGCCGACACTCTCCGAGTGAGCCGGGCAACTGTGTACCGCGTGCTAGCCAACGGTCCCTCCTAGCCGCGCGGCGGGATACTTGACCAGTTTTCGGCTACGGAATGTCAGGTAGGGTTAGCCGGGTTTCGTCGAGCGGCCAATGCCCCTGTTCCGTAGTGTTTCTCGATAAGAGTCCAGGGATCGGCGTAAGGACCACGACGTTCCCAGCCTCGTTGAGCAACGAGAGCGAGTCGAATAGTTGCGCGTAGTACGGGGCCGATGGCTGTCAGCACTGGCCGAAGGTGTGCCTTGGATTCGGTTACCCAGGTGACTGTTTGGTTCCAGGAGTGTTGTTGAAAGTTCAGCAATTCCTGGGCTTCGGAGGTATCGAACCAGCCCGTGAAGCTCCAACCACGTTCATCGTCAGGATCGCCAGGCAGACTTGCTGACTCACCAAGTCGACCGATTCCGAATGCGGCCATCATGTCATCCTCGACGTCACGGTGTTTACGCCTGTGGCTATCGTCTCCGGCGATGAGTAGCACCCTCCCGGTCACCGTTTCACGCCGTTCAAGCGCGTTCGCGAAGGCCATCCCGGCATCGCGTGAATCGACCGTGTGCAGGCGATTGTTACCTGGCGTGGCCCGCATCAGCAGCAAATGGTCTTTTCCGGCCCCACGGGTCGTATCAGGCGAAATGACTCCTCCGAGGCGGAGAATCGCGTAAGGCAAACCGCTCTTGACGATCACATCCTCTGCCATCGTCTTATCTTCGCCGTACTGGTCAACGGGGTTGGTTGGCGTGTTCGTGGTAATGAGTTCCGGATGCTTGACGGGATTGCGCGACCCGTAAACAGCCGCGCTGGAAGCGAATACGACAAACGGCGATGAACTGAGAGTCTGTGCGGCTCGGATCAGATTGGACGCACCGTCAACGCTGATCCTTCGGGCCAGCCGAGGATTGCGATAGGACAGAGGCGGATACATCCCTGCGAGATGCGCAATTGCCGTCGGCATGTGGTGTTCGACGATGCGGACCATGGCCTCCGGGTGAAGTAGATCGGCATACACAGTTGTTAACTTGCCGGGATGGTCGGTGCGGGACAGGGCCTCGGCGGCCGCCTCAGCCACCTCAGTGTGTAGGTCACTCGCTACTACGTGGTGCCCGCGTGACAACAAAATCTCGACAAGTTGCTTCCCCACCTGGCCGTAGGCACCCGTGACCAAGACGACCAGAGGGTTCACCTGGTCCAAGGGCGCGCTGAGATCGTCGGCGGCCGACTCCCTACCAGCCAATGTTCCTCATTTGGGGGCTGCCATCACAGGTGCGCTCGGTGGTGTTCAGGCATGGCCAGGACCGCAACGGCCGGAAGGCACCGCTCCGCTCATTACCGGACGCCCATCAGGTTGCCCTGACATCCAGGTGTTCCACTTACCCTCAAAGAACGGGCCGGGGTGGCCGGCGCGTTCGTAAAAACCCTGCGGGTCATAGACCTTCGACTCGGGAAAAGGCCACGGGCACGCCACCGACGTGGCCAACTTGGCAGCACGGATGGTGAGAAAGCCCCCGCCATACACGACGACATAAGCCAGATTCAGAGCCGCGAACATGACCAGAAACGATGCGAGAGTCGGGCGTGCGGGCAACAACCGCAACCGCTGCGCCAGCTTCTCCGCCTGAGTGCGTCCGGTGTCATCGCGGTAGAGAAGAACGGACGCGGCGATCATCATTGACGAAGCCAAGCCACTCTCCCACAGCAGAGGAAACTGGTTGTACTGACCGACGAAGATCGATCCAAATTCGGGAACTTGAGTGTAGGTGTACACCCTCTTGCTGACGCAGAAAACCTCGACAACCGCGTCCAAAGCGAAGCCGATGACCAGGGTGACCACGCTCAACGCGATCAGCGGGTGACGCCACAGGACGCTGTCGACGGGTCGACCGGCCTGTAGGCGGCGCAGCAGCGGAATCGCCGCGAACGCGGGCGCGATGAGTACCGAAGCGTAGGCGATACAGACGAACGGCTCGACTAAAGGCGCAATAGACACCCACGCCCAATCCACGGGAAAGTGCCACAGGTCAGGGCTAAACGCCGAGTAGGAAACCCAATCCGCCAACG
>NZ_LZLE01000232.1 GCF_001673155.1 Mycobacterium sp. 1423905.2
TGCAGAAGCACGGGGTCAACTGCGACAACGTCCTGATCTCCGAGAGCGCACACACGGCGCGGTTCACCTGCACCACCGACGTCGACATGGCCCAGATCGCGTCGTTCTACCCGGGCGCCATGTCCGAGGCGCGCGGCATCAAGCTGGCCGACGTGGTGTCCGCCATCGGCACCCCGGAGCTGGTGATCATCGGCGCCAACGATCCCGAAGCCATGGTGCTGCACACCGACGAATGCCGCGAGCTGGGTCTGGCCTTCGCCGCTGACCCGTCCCAGCAGCTGGCCCGGTTGTCCGGCGACGAGATCCGCAAGCTGATCGACGGCGCCACCTACCTGTTCACCAACGACTACGAGTGGGATCTGCTGCTGTCCAAGACCGGTTGGACGGAAGCCGATGTGATGGCGCAGATCGAGCTGCGGGTGACCACGCTGGGCGCCAAGGGCGTCGACATCGTCGGCCGCGACGGCAGCACCGTGCATGTGGGCGTGGTCCCCGAGAAGAGCCAGACCGACCCGACCGGCGTCGGTGACGCCTTCCGGGCCGGTTTCCTGACCGGACGCAGCGCCGGTCTGAGCATCGAGCGGTCCGCCCAGCTCGGGTCGTTGGTCGCCGTGCTGGTGCTGGAGTCGACCGGAACCCAGGAGTGGGAGTGGGACCGCGAGGTCGCCAAGACCCGGTTGGCCGGCGCGTACGGCGACGAGGCGGCTGCCGAGATCGACGCGGTCCTGAGCTAGTCGCGGCGAGCGGAACCACACTGCGGAAAACGGCGCGATTTTTCGCAGTGCCGTTCCGTTCGCGGACCTAGAGCTGCACGGGGTAGTGCGGTTCGCTGATCTGGGGCACCACGCTGTGCTCGACGAAGATCGCATGCCAGAGCATGAAGATGAGCACCGTCCACAACCGCCGGCTGTGGTCGCTGGCGCCGACGCGGTGCTCGTCGAGCATTCGCCGAACCGCCGCGAGATCCACCAAGTGGCCGGCCTGCGACGAGTCGACCAAGCCATAGGCCCACTCGAGTAATTCGCCGGCGCGCAGCCAGTGCCGGATCGGCACCGGGAAGCCCAGCTTGGGCCGGTTGAGCACGTGGGCGGGCACGATCGGCTCCAGCGCGCGACGCAGCGCGTACTTAGTGGTGGTGCGGGTGATCTTGGCCTGATAGGGCAGCCGCGACGCCACCGCAAACACCTCGGGATCCAGGAACGGCACCCGCAACTCCAGCGAATTGGCCATCGTCATCTTGTCGGCCTTGACCAGGATGTCGCCGCGCAGCCAGGTGAACAGGTCGATGTGCTGCATGCGCGCCACCGGATCCCAGCCGGCCGACTCGGCGTACACCGAAGCGGTCACGTCGGTGTGCGTCCAGTCTTCCCGGAAACCGGGCAGCACGTCGCGCAACTGCGCGTCGGAGAAGCTGCGGGCGTTGCCGTAGTAACGCTCCTCAAGCGTCAACGACCCGCGGTGCAGCAGACTCTTGCCGCGCATCCCCTCGGGCAGCGGCTTGGACACCTTGCCCATCGACCGGCGCAGCGGCCGCGGCAGGTAGTCGAAAGGCTTGAGCGACAGCGGCTCGCGGTAGATGGTGTAGCCGCCGAACAACTCGTCGGCGCCCTCACCGGAAAGCACCACCTTGACGTGCTTGCGGGCTTCCCGGGCGACGAAGAACAGGGGCACCAGCGCGGGGTCGGCGACGGGTTCGTCGAGGTACCACACGATTTCGGGTAGCGCGGCGACGAACTCCTCGGGGCTGACCACCTTGGCGATGTGGCGGGCGCCGATGGCCTCGGCGGAGGCCACCGCTACGTCGATCTCGGAGAATCCCTCGCGCTCGAAGCCGGTGGTGAAGGTGATCAGCCGCGGGTTGTGCCTTATGGCCAGCGCCGCGATGGCCGTCGAGTCGATGCCGCCGGACAGGAACGCCCCGACGGTGACGTCGGCGCGCATGTGCTTGGCCACCGAGTCTTCGAGTACCGCGGTGATCTCGTCGTAGCGGGCCTGTTCGGTGCCCGCGGTGATCGGCGTGGCCGCGAACCGCGGCTGGAAGTAGCGGGTGGTCTCCGGTGGCGCCCCGGGCCGGATACGGGCATAGCAGCCGGACTCCAGGCGACGCACCCCGCGATGGAGCGTCTCGGGTTCCGGTACGTACTGCAGGACGGTGTAGTGCTGCACCGCCCGCTCGTCGAGGCGCGTGTCGAAGCCCACCAAATCCGCCAGATCCAGCAGGCACTTCTTCTCGCTGGCCACGGCTGTGCCGCCGGGGCCGGTCGCCATGAACAGCGGCTTGATGCCGAACGGGTCGCGGGCACAGAACAGTTCGCGGGTGACGGTGTCCCACAGGGCGAAGGCGAACATGCCGCGCAGCCGCTGCAACACCTCGGTGCCCCAGTGGTGGTAGCCGGCCACGATCGCCTCGCCGTCGCCGTCGGTCGCGAAGACGGCACCGTGCCGGGCGGTCAGTTCGTCGCGCAGCTCCAGGTAGTTGTAGATCTCGCCGTTGAACACCAGCACGTAGCGGTCCGGGGATTCCGGCGGGCCCCAGCGCAGCGGCTGGTGGGAATGGGCGATGTCGATGATGGACAGCCGGTTGAACCCGAACACCACGCCGGACGTCGACCCGTCGGCGTGCGGTTCGGTCCAGGTGCCCGGCTCGTCGGGGCCGCGGTGGCGCATCAAGTGGGACGCGCGGGCGATCGTGCCGTCGACCGTATCCGCGGCTTGCGCGGGGCCGTCGGCCCCGGTCGGAGCCGCGACGAAGGCCAGCAGTCCACACACGGCGCCCCAGTATGCCGCACGTGGCGGCACTTGGAGACGTCGCGCCGGGCGCGTCGCGGTGACCAGGCAGTCGCCGGGTCTGACCGCGTGGTCTACGCTGCGTAGTATTCGACATCCAAGCAGGAGGCGCCACCGTGACACCTCGCGAGCCAGGTCGTTCGCAAAGCTTGTCGCAGAGCAGGTCTCAGCGCCGTCCCGGGAGCACCGGACGGAACGCGCGAGGCCTGGCTCGTCGTCTTCGGCCGTTGGCGCTGGCGGGCACGCTGGGGGCGCTCGCCGTCACCCTGAGCGGTTGCAGCTGGTCGCAGGTCTTGGGCATGGGCTGGCCGTACGGGATCACCCCGGAAGGCCGCCTGAACCGGGAGTTGTGGATCGGCTCGGTGATCGCCGCGCTGGTGGTGGGCATCGCCGTGTGGGGGCTGATGTTCTGGTCGTCGGCCTTTCACCGCAAGAAGCGCACCGACGAGGACTTTCCGCGCCAATTCGGCTACAACATGCCGCTGGAGCTGGTGCTCACCGTCACGCCCTTCCTGATCATCTCGGTGCTGTTCTATTTCACCGTGGTGGTGCAGGAGAAGATGCTGCACCTGGAGAAGGACCCCGAGGTCGTCATCGACGTCACGGCGTTTCAGTGGAACTGGAAATTCGGCTACCAGCGGGTCAACTTCAAAGACGGCACCATGACCTACGAAGGTGCCGACCCCGAGCGCGAGCGCGCCGTGTTGTCCAAACCGGAGGGCAAAGACGAGCACGGTGAGGAACTGGTGGGCCCGGTGCACGGGCGCAACACCGCCGACCGGGAATACCTCAACTACGACAAGGTCGAGGTGCTGGGCACGCAGACCGAGATCCCGATCCTGGTGCTGCCGACCGGAAAGCGCATCGAGTTCCAGCTGAATTCCGCTGACGTGATCCACACGTTCTGGGTTCCGGAGTTCTTGTTCAAGCGCGACGTGATTCCCAACCCCAAGGCCAACAACTCGGTCAACGTGTTCCAGGTGGGGGAGATCACTCAGACCGGGGCGTTCGTCGGCCACTGCGCGGAGTTCTGTGGCACGTATCACTCGATGATGAACTTCGAGGTGCGCGTGGTGAACCCCAACGACTTCAAGGCTTACCTGCAGCAACGAGTCGGCGGCAAGACGAACGCCGAGGCGTTGCAGGCGATCAACCAGCCTCCGCTGGCGGTCACCACCCATCCATTCGACGTTCGCCGGGGCCAATTGGCGCCCAGCGTCGGTTAGGACACGCAATGCATATCGAAGCCAGGCTGTTCGAATTCATCGCCGCATTCTTCGTCCTGGTCGCGATCCTGTACGGAGTGCTGACCGCCATCTTCTCCCCGGGCGGCGTCGAATGGGCTGGCGCCACCGCGCTGGTGCTGACCGGTGGGCTGGCGTTGATCGTGGCGACCTTTTTCCGGTTCGTCGCCCGTCGCCTCGACACCCGGCCCGAGGACTACGAGGGCGCTGAAATCAGCGACGGCGCAGGCGAATTGGGCTTCTTCAGCCCGCACAGCTGGTGGCCGATCATGATCGCGCTGGCCGGCTCGGTGGCGGCGGTCGGGATCGCGTTGTGGCTGCCCTGGCTGATCGCGGCCGGCGTGGTGTTCATCCTGGCCTCGGCGGCCGGACTGGTCTTCGAGTACTACGTCGGCCCGGAGAACCACTGATCGGATCGAGAAAGGTCACAATCCGGGCATCAGTTCGTCAGTGGCCAGTTCGCCGTTACTTCGCTGCCTCGCCCGGTTCGGTAGGGTTTTCGGGGCACATGCAGAATCTCCCGAGCGCGCCCCCAGGGTGGCTTCCGCGCGCAGGTGAGGCAGTTGGACAGGGTAGGCAATCATGAGCGGGCCGAATCCGCCGGGACGGGAACCCGACGAACCCGACTTCGCCGACGAGTCCCGCGCCCAGCCGGAGCCCGGAGCCGACGACGCCGACAGCAATTTCGGCCCGGACCTCGACCTGGGCACCGGGTACGGCGGTGAAATCGAGCCGTTCGAGGGCGAGCACGACCTCCCGGAACTGACCGAAGCGACCGACATCTACTCCCGCGCCTATTCGGCGCCAGAGTCCGAGCAATTCATCGGCGGCCAGTACGTGCCGACCGATCTGCGACTCTATGACTATGACGACTACGAGGAGTTCGACGACGACGAGGAGCACGGGGCGCCGCGCTGGCCGTGGGTGGTCGGGGTCGCCGCGATTGTGGCGGCAATCGCGCTGGTCGTCTCGGTGTCGCTGCTGGTGACCCGGACCGGCAGCAGTAACCTGGCCAACCCGGCCACCAGCACCACGTCGTCGACACCGCCCGTGCAGGATGCGATCACCACCACCACACCGCCCACCCCGGCGACGCCGTCCACCACCACGCCCACCACGACGATGCCGACGACCACCACCCAACCGCCGGTGACGACGACGACACCGCCGACGAACACCAAGACGCCGTTCACGTCGACGCAGACGCCGACCACCGCGGCGCCGCCGCCGAGCACCCACGAAACGACGGTGGCGCCGCCGCACACGCAGACCCAGCAACCGCAGACCCAGCAGCCGCAGACCCAGCAGCCGCAGCAGCCCCGCCCCCATCGCGGGTTCTGAGCCGGCGATGCCCGACGCCGTCACCGTGGTGCTGCCCTGCCTGAACGAGGAGGAGTCGCTGCCGGCGGTGCTGGCGGCCATCCCCGCCGGCTACCGGGCGTTGGTGGTCGACAACAACAGCACCGACGACACCGCCGCGGTGGCGCGGCGGCACGGCGCCGATGTCGTGGCCGAGCCGCGGGCCGGGTACGGCTCGGCGGTGCATGCGGGCGTGGTCGCCGCGACCACCCCGATCGTCGCGGTCATCGACGCCGACGGCTCGATGAACCCCGCTGACCTGCCGCGGCTGGTCGCCGCGCTCGAGCAGGGCGCCGACCTGGTGATCGGCCGGCGCCGGCCGGTGGCCGGGCTGCACTGGCCGTGGGTCGCCCGGGTCGGCACCGTGGTGATGAGCTGGCGGCTGCGCACCCGCCACGGGTTGCCGGTGCATGACATCGCGCCGATGCGGGTGGCGCGGCGCGAGGCGCTGCTGAATCTGGGCGTCACCGACCGGCGCTCGGGTTATCCGCTGGAGCTCCTGGTGCGCGCCGCGGCCGCCGGTTGGCGCGTGGTCGAACTGGACGTCAGCTACGGTCCGCGCACCGGCGGCAAGTCGAAGGTCAGCGGTTCGCTGCGGGGGAGCGTCACCGCGATCCTCGACTTCTGGAAGGTGATTTCGTGACCCTTCCGGTGACACTGCTGGTGGTCGCCAAGGCGCCGGAGCCGGGCCGGGCCAAGACCCGGCTCGCCGCGACGGTGGGGGACGTGATGGCCGCCGAGATCGCCGCGGCCGCGCTGCTGGACACGCTGGACGCGGTGGCCGCCGCGCCGGCGGCGAACCGGGTGGTGGCCATCACCGGCGACCTGGACGCGGCGGCCGGCGCCGCCGAGATCCGGCAACGGCTGCAGGCCTTTACGGTGATTCCCCAGCGCGGTGACGGCTTCGCCGACCGGCTGGCCAACGCCCATGCCGATGCCGATGCCGGCTACCCGGTGGTGCAGATCGGGATGGATACGCCGCAGGTGACCGCCGACATGTTGACCGATTGCGCCCGCCGGCTGCGGGAGGCGGCGGCCGTGCTCGGGCCGGCCGTTGACGGCGGCTGGTGGGTGCTGGGTTTACGGAGCCCGGCGGCGGCCGAATGCCTGCGCACCGTCCCGATGTCGCAGCCGGATACCGGCTTGCTGACGTACCGGGCGTTGCACGACATGGGAATCGAGCCGTACGCGGCGCCGGTGCTGGCCGACTTCGACTTCGCCGAGGACGTCGCCGCCGTGCGCGCGGCCTGCCGCCCGTCGAGCCGCTTCGCCGAGGTCACCCACGCGGCCGGCCTGTAGCCGATCACCAGTTGGTGACGATGACGGTGTTCAGCAACACCGCGCCGGCGGCGTTGAGCGCCAGCCACAGCCGGTGTGACCGGGCCGGAAGCAGGGCGGGCGCCGCCGTGAGCCAGACGGTGAAGGGCAGCCAGATCCGCTCCACCTCCGCCTTGCTCAGCATGCTCAGGTCGGCGCACGCGATGGCGGCCAGCATGCCCAGCAGCAGCAGGTGAAACCCGGAGCGGCGACGGATGGCCGCCGCGTCGAACACCCGGCTGACGCCGGCGACGCTGCCCAACCCGATCGCGCAGACGACGGACGCCAGGTTGGCCCAGCTCCAGTACTGAAACGGGCGGTCCTTGGCGATGCCCTGCCAATAGCGTTGCTGCACAAGGTGGTAGCCGTCGAACCAGTAGAACCCCGCCACCGCGAAGGTTGACGCCACGGCAACGGCCGCCACCGTCGCCGGGCCGAGCGCCCGCAGCGCCGCGCGCCAGTCGGCGGCCGAAGCGAGCACCGCCAGCGCCGGCAGGCCCATGAGCATCAGCCCGTAGTTGCAGAACACGCCCCAGCCCAGCAGCAGCCCGGCGGCGGTGGCCGTCAGCGCGGGGAAGCGGACTCCTCGCTGCACCGCCACGGCCAGCAGCGCGACGCCCCACGCCGCCACCCCGGCGAAGTAGCCGTCGGCGGAGACCGCGACCCAGATCGCCGTCGGCGCCACCGCCACGAACGGCGCGGCCCGCCGGGCGGTCTGCTCGTCGGCCAGCGCGCGGACGGCGACCAGCACCGCGGCCGCGGCGCTGGAGCCGGCCAGCAGGCACAACAGCCCCGCCCAGGCGCCGCCGTGCAGGCCGATCCGGTCGAGCCAGACGAACGTCAGCAGCGCGCCGGGCGGATGCCCGGAGACGTGGGTGGTCCAGGAGTTCGGTTGGTAGTCGACGATCCGGCTCGCGAACGTGCGCAGCGTGGCGGGGATGTCGGTGATGCCCGGCACCTGCGACAGGTACTCGTCGCGGGTGGTCAGCCGGCCGGCGAAGCCGCGCTGCCAGCCGTCGATCATCGCCAGCGCGAAGGCCCACCCGCAGGCGGTGGCCCAGGTGCCCAGTGCCAGGAGCCGCCACGACAGGCGTCGCGCCAGAGCCGGTCCCCACGCGACCGCGGCGACCGCGATCGCGATGGCGGGTCCGGTGCCCCAGCTGGCGTGGATCTCCCACGCGCCGAAAATCGGGGCGGCCCCGGCGTGCGTGCCGAACCGCTCCTGGCCGACGTCCGTCCGCGGTCGCACACCCCAAGCCAGCCGCGGCAGCACGAACGCCGCCGCCACCAGCACCGCCCCGACCGCGACGGCCAGGGACTCCCGGCGTGCCACCCTCACGGTCGACCAGCCTATTGATCGGCGAGACCGGCGAACCGGCGCACCAGCGCGGCCCGGTCGACCTTGCCGATGCCGCGCCGCGGCAGCGCGTCGACGACGTGCACTTCGCGCGGCGCGGCGGTGGTGTCCAGGGTCCGCGCCACGTGGGCGCGCAGCGCGTCCAGCCCCGGCGCCGGTCGACCTTCGGCCACCACGATCGCGGCGACCACCCGCTGGCCCAGCCGGTCGTCGGGCACGCCGAACACCGCGCAGTCCGCGACGGCGGGATGGGTGTCCAGCGCGGCCTCGACCAGTTGCGGCAGCACGGTCAGCCCGCCCGTGCTGATCGCGTCGTCGGCGCGGCCCAGCACGGTCAGCACGCCGGCCTGGTCGACGACGCCGAGGTCGTCGGTGCAAAACCAGCCCGGCTCGGCGAACGGGTCGGGCTGCACCGGGTTGCGGTAGCCCTTCGCCAGCGTCGCGCCGCCGAGGACGACGCGCCCGTCGGCCGCGATCCGGACCAGGACACCGCCCAGCGGCACGCCGTCGTAGACGCAGCCCCCCGCGGTCTCGCTCATCCCGTAGGTGCGGACCACGGCGACACCGGCCGCCGCGGCGGCGTCGAGCACGCCCTGCGGGGCGGGGCCGCCGCCGAGCAACACGGCGTCCAGTTCGGCGAGCGCGGCCGTGGCCGACGGGTCGGTCAGCGCCTTGGCCAGCTGCGTGGCCACCAGCGACGTGTACCGCCGACCTGGCCCCAATCGTCTTATCGCGCTTGACAATTCGGCGGCGTCGAAGCCTGCGGAGACGTCCAGTTGCACGGGCGGCGAGCCGGCGAGCGCGCTACGCACCAGCACCTGCAGCCCGGCGATGTGGTGCGGCGGCAACGCCAGCAGCCAGCGGCCCGGACCGCCGAGGCGGTCATGGGTGGCCGCCGCGCTGGCCGTCAGCGCGGCGGCAGTGAGCAGCGCCCCCTTGGGGGCGCCCGTGGTCCCCGACGTCGTCACGACCAGGGCCACGTCGTCGTCGATGGGCTCGCCGACGCGCAGCCCCGCCGCCAGCGCCTCCGAGCCGGGCGCGAGGGCGACCAGAGCGGGGTCGCGCCCGTCCAGCACGCGTTCCAGGGTGGGTAGCAACGACGAGACGGCCGAGCCCGGCGGGACGGTGAGTGCGCGCAGTAGGGCTATGCGGGGTCCTCGACCTCGTCCGCGTCGTCGAACGGCCAGCCCTGGGCGGCCAACCGGACCCGCACCCGCTCCACGTCGTCGGGCGAGGGCAGGTTGTCGGTGATCTGGGTGATCAGCACCCCGATGTCGACGTTGTCGAACTCGCCCCGGCTGACCAGCTCGCAGGCGACGGCCTTGACCTCGTCGTTGGACAGCCGGCGGGCCAGCAGCGCGAGCACCGGGAAGGTGTCCGTCGCCGGCACACCTTCGGGGTATCCCGCGCGCAGCCACGAGACGATCGAGTTGAGAAATCCGTTCACGCTGGTCCAGCTCCCCCCGGTGTCCGGCTCGGTAACGCGGTGGGCATCACTCGATGCTACTTGGGTTTGGCTCCGAGGAAGGCCACTCCGGTGTGGTGGGCGATGAAGTCCCGCGAGATGTAGGCCAGGGCGAAGCCGATCACCACGACGACCAGCGCATAGATCAACCAGGCGAGCGCCAGCAGTGCCGGATTCTTCTGTGGCGAGCCACCCTCGGTGCTGACCTGCCCGGCACCCACCGCGTGGAACCGCAGCCCCAGGGCGAACAGCCCCGGCAGGGCGGCGCCGGCCAGCATGGAGAAGAGCAGGATCTTGAGGGAGGCCTGGTAGTTGAACCAATCGCTGAAGTGACTCATCAGGCGTTCGCCTTCATCGTGGGGTCGTCGGAGTCATAGCGGCGGGACTTGCCGCTGCCATTCGTCGGGTGATCGTCCGTTGGCGGGTGGTGGTGGGCATCGTCGGCTTCGAGCCCGGCGGTCAGGTCGCCCTTCCACTCGGCGTTGACGTTGTTGTGGTCGACCTTGACCTTGCGCGACCGGATGTAGATGGTGGCGGAGACCGCGACCAGCATCGCGAAGCCGACGATGGCGCCGGGGTAGCCGCCGATCAGGTGCACGATCCAGTAGGTGACCGCGCCGACCAGGCCGGCCAGCGGCAGCGTCACCAGCCAGGCGACGCCCATGCGGCCGGCGACGCCCCAGCGCACCTCGCCGCCGGGCTTGCCGAGCCCGCTGCCGAGCACCGAGCCCGTGCAGACCTGGGTGGTGGACAGCGCGTAGCCGAAGTGGGTGGACAGCAGAATGACTGCGGCAGAGGACGATTCGGCGGCCATGCCCTGCGGCGACTGGATCTCGACCAACCCCTTGCCCAAGGTGCGGATGATGCGCCAGCCGCCCAGGTAGGTGCCCGCCGCCATCGCCAGCGCGCAGCACCCGATGACCCACAGCGGCGGCGCAGCGGTGCTCTTGCTGATCGACCCGTAGGACATCAGGGCCAGGAAGATGATGCCCATCGTCTTCTGGGCGTCGCCGGTGCCGTGCGCCAGCGAGACGAGCGACGCCGAGCCCCACTGGCCGTACCGGAAGCCGGCCTCGGTGCGGCTGGTGTCCAGGCCCCGGGTGACCCGGTAGACCAGCCAGGTCGCGATGGCCCCGACCACGATGGCCAGGATCGCGGCGACGACGGCCGGGATGAGCACGTGGGACACCAGCCCCTTCCAGATCACGCCGTGCCCGCCGACGGCCGCGATGGTGGCGCCGACGATGCCGCCGATCAGGGCGTGCGAGGAGCTCGACGGGATGCCGAGGAGCCAGGTCAGCAGGTTCCACACGATGCCGCCGACCAGGCCGGCGAAGACCAGCTCCAGCGTCACGATGTGCCCGTCGATCAGGCCCTTGGCGATCGTGGCGGCGACGGCGGTGGACATGAACGCGCCCACGAGGTTGAGCACCGCGGACAGCGCGACGGCCACTTTGGGCTTGAGCGCGCCGCTGGCAATCGAGGTCGCCATCGCGTTGCCGGTGTCGTGGAAGCCGTTCGTGAAATCGAAAGCCAGTGCCGTGATTACGACAATGATCAGAAGGAACAATTGGATGTTCACAGCGCCCGATTCTGGTGGTAGGGGGATTCCATTGTCGAATGCAGGAAGACCTGAATCGCGGGTGTATTGAGAGTCGTCGCCAGATGTTACCTCTCAGTTAACCGGAATTTCCCTCCGGTTTACCTCGGGTGTCGCGGCGCAGCGGGTGGTCCGGTGGGATCTGAACGAAGATCAGCGTGATGCCGTCCGGGTCGGTCACGTGCATTTCGTGTAGGCCCCAGGGCTCTTGGCGCGCCTCGCGGGCGATCGCCACGCCTCGGCTTTGCAACTCGGCCTGGGTGGCCTCGATGTCGCGCACCTGGAGCCACAACGCGCCGGGGAAGGGGCCGCGGGAGTGGTCCGGAGAGCCGTAGCCGGCCAGCTCCAGCAACGACTGACCGGCGAAAAAGACTGTGCCCCCGCCGTACTCGCGGGCTATCGCGAGCCCGATCTGGTCCCGGTAAAACGCCAGCGATTGCTGATAGTCCGCCGGCCGGAACAGCATCCGGCTGGCCAGGATTTCCATGGTGTCGTGTCTATCACACGAGCCGGTCAGCTACTGCTCACCGCGGTTGGGCTGGATGCTTTGGCGTTGCATGATCGCGTTGACAAAGCGGGGGCCGAAGGTGTCCAGCGCCTTGGCGGCGATCGCCATCCGCGGTGCGATCCGCACCGGCCGGGTGCGGGCGGCGGTCAGCATCCATTCGGCGGCCTCCTCCGACGTGAGCGCGGGCATGCCCTCGTAGGCCTTCGTCGGCGCGATCATCGGCGTGGCCACCAGCGGGTAGTACAGCGTCGTCGAATGCACACCCCGCTGGCCCCACTCGGTCTCCACGACGCGGCTCACCGCCGACAGTGCCGCCTTCGACGCGTTGTAGACCGCGAACAGCGGCGAGGCCTCCGACAGCACCCCCCACGTGGAGACGTTGATGACGTGACCGTCGCCGCGCTCGAGCATCCCGGGCGCCAGCCCGCGGATCAGCCGCAGCGGCGCGTAGTAGTTGAGCCCGATGGTCCGCTCCACGTCGTGCCAGCGCTCCAGCGACTCGGCCAGCGGCCGCCGGATGGATCGGCCGGCGTTGTTGATCAGGATGTCAACCCCGCCGAGGCGCTTTTCGACGTCGGCGACCAGCGCGTCGACGGCGTCCAGGTCGGAGACGTCGCACGGCAGGGCGAGCGCGCTGCCGCCCGCCGCGGCGATCCGCTGCGCGAGCGCGTCGAGCAGGTCCTGACGCCGCGCGACGACCACCACCGTCGCGCCCTCGCGGGCGAGCAGTTCGGCCGCGGCCTCGCCGATGCCCGACGACGCCCCGGTGAGCAGGATGCGCTTGCCGGCCAGGTCGACGGGTTTGATGGCGGGCCGGTTGACCAGCACCTGTGGGGCCATCGGCGGCCGCATGGTGGCCAGCACCAGCTGGTCGGTGAAACGGCGAAGGGGGCTCTTGCTCACGTGGGGAGTCTAGGGGCGGGCTCGAATCGGCCGAGCGTCACGCCAGCGTGGCGTTGGCGGCCGAGCGTCACGCCAGCGTGGCGTTGGCAGCCGAGCGTCACGCCAGCGTGGCGTTGGCAGCCGAGCGTCACGCCAGTGTGGCGTTGGCAGCCGAGCGTCACGCCAGTGTGGCGTTGGCAGCCGAGCGTCACGCCAGCGTGACCGCCGCTAGAAGTAGACCCCCTAGAAGTAGCGGGGGAACCGGCTCCAGTCCGGCGGCCGCTTCTCCAAAAAGGCGTCGCGGCCCTCGACGGCCTCGTCGGTCATGTACGCCAGCCGGGTGGCCTCGCCGGCGAACAGCTGCTGACCCACCAGCCCGTCGTCGAGCAGGTTGAAGGCGAACTTGAGCATCCGTTGCGCCTGGGGCGATTTGGCGTTGATCTCGGCCGCCCACTCGATGCCGGCCCGTTCCAGGTCGGCGTGGTCGATGACCGCGTTGACCGCGCCCATGTGGTGCATCTGCTCGGCGGTGTACGCGCGGCCCAGGAAGAAGATCTCGCGGGCGAACTTCTGGCCCACCTGGCGCGCCAGGTACGCGCTGCCGTAGCCGCCGTCGAAGCTGCCGACGTCGGCGTCGGTCTGCTTGAACCGGGCGTGCTCGCGGCTGGCCAGGGTGAGGTCGCACACCACGTGCAGGCTGTGCCCGCCGCCGGCGGCCCACCCGTTGACCAGGCAGATGACCACCTTGGGCATGAACCGGATCAGCCGCTGCACCTCGAGGATGTGCAGCCGCCCGGCGCGGGCGGTGTCCACGGTGTCCGCCGTGTCACCGCTCGCGTACTGGTATCCGCTGCGCCCGCGGATCCGTTGGTCGCCGCCGGAGCAGAACGCCCAGCCGCCGTCCTTGGGCGACGGCCCGTTGCCGGTCAGCAGCACCACCCCGACGTCGGGCGACATCCGCGCGTGGTCGAGCACCCGGTACAGCTCGTCGACGGTGTGCGGGCGAAACGCGTTGCGCACCTCGGGGCGATCGAAGGCCACCCGGACCGTCGCGTCGGTGACGTGGCGGTGATAGGTGATGTCGGTCAGGCCGTCGAACCCGTCCACGGGCCGCCAGGCCTGCGCGTCAAATGGATTGTCAGTCAACGTGTTTGAACTCCTAAGCCGGGTCCAGGCGGAACACGGCGCAGCGGCCGGCCAGGGCCTCGAACTCCTCGGGGCGGCCCTCGGTGACCAGCCCCGCGCGCTTCATGAAGCCGACGCCCGTCGGCACCTCGGTGGGGAAGAGTCGCAGGATCGGCCGCGCGTCCTCGGCCGGCAGCTCGGCCACCCGCACCCTCTGGGCGTGCCGGCCGCGCGCGATCGTCGCCTCGCCGGCGGCTCGCACGTTGGCCACCCAGTCGGCGCCCGGGAACCCCGCGACGACGTACTGCCGGCCGTCGACGGTCATCGGCGTCACCGGGGTCGAGCGCGGCGCGCCGGACTTGCGGCCGGTCACCGTCAACACGACGGGGCTCTCGCCGCCGAAACTCATTCCTAGCCGCGACATCTGGATGAAGACCTTGTTGGCCGGCTTCAGCCACCACGGCGGCTTGATCGGTTTGCCGCTTCCCATACCCAGCGACGTTACCTCCGGAAGGACTCCGCACCATGGGGCTGGGGCTCGGTTGTGCCGATGGCGTCCAACCTTTCCAGCGTTTCGGCATCCAGGGTGACGTCACCCGCGCCCAGGTTTTCCTCGAGGTGCCCGACGGATCGCGTGCCCGGGATCAGCAACGTGTTCGGCGCGTGCGCCAGCAGCCACGCCAGGCCGATCTGAGCGCCGGTGACCCCGAGCCGGCCGGCGATATCGACCACCACCGGATGGTCGGCGACCTTCGGGAAACCGGGCAACGACGATCCCAGCGGGAAGTAGGGCACCCACGCGACATCCTCTGCGGCGCACAGCCGCAACGTGTCTTCCTGCGAGCGGTCGAGCGCACTGTACGCGTTCTGCACGCAGACGATTCCCGCCGGCAGCGCGCGCCGCACCACGTCCACCGGCACGGCGCTGATGCCGATCGCGCCGATTTTGCCCTCGTCGCGCAGCGCGATCATCTCGGCGAGCTGGTCGTCGACGTCCACCTGCTGATCACCCTCGGCGGCCACGCCGGGGCCGAGGTCCATGCGCCGCAGGTTGACCACCGGGACGCAGTCCAGGCCGAGCTGGCGCAGGTCGTCCTCGACCGCGGCGCGCAGCTCCGCGGGTTTTTGCGCCGCCGCCAGCGGTATCGGCTGTTCGCCGGTGAAGCGTGCCCCGACCTTGCTGACGATGACGAGGTCGTCGGCGTAGGGGAACAGCGCCGCCCGGATCCGGCGGTTCACCTCGCCGGGGCCGTAGAACGACGCCGTGTCGATGTGGTTGACGCCGAGCTCGACCGCACGGCGCAGTACGGTGGCCGCGTCTTCCGGCGCGGTCTCGAACAGCTGCATGGCGCCGTAGCCGACGCGGGCCACGCTGCGTGCTCCGATCGTGCCGGTGCCGCCGGGCTGTGGTTTGTCCGTCATGGCGCTCCCTCGTGTCACACTAGACAAATGCGGAGGATCCTCCGCTTGTTCGAGAGCGTAGCAGAAACGGAGGAGCCTCCGCTTGGCCGGGATCCGATCAGACGCGCGCCGCAATCGCGAGCGCCTGCTCGAGGTGGCGACGGCGGCGTTCGCCACCGCCGACGGGCGACCGGTGTCGCTGGAGGCCATCGCGCGCGAGGCCGGCGTGGGGATCGGCACGCTGTACCGCCATTTCCCGAATCGAGAGGCGCTCGTCGAGGCGATCTACCGCGCGGAGCTCGCCGAAGTGGCCGCGGCGGCCGGACGCCTGCTCAAGCGCCACCCGCCCCAGATGGCGCTGCGCCGCTGGATGGATCGCTATGCGTCATTCGTGGCCGCCAAGCGCGGCATGGCCGAGTCGCTGCAGGCGATCTTCGCCTCAGGTGCCATGCAGGCCGGCCAGACCCGGGACAGCATCGTCGGCGCCGTCGACCTGCTGTTGCGGGCCGGGGCCGAGGACGGCAGCCTGCGCGCCGACGTGCAGGCCGATGACGTGGTGTCCAGCTTGATCGGCATCTTCCTGGCCAGCGGCTCGCCCGAGCAGACCGGTCGCATGCTCGACCTGCTGGTCGCGGGGGTAACTGCGGTCTGACCGAGTGTGCGGCCAGCCGCACGTTCGAGCGCGATTGTGCGTCCAGCCGCACGTTCGGCGGAGGCGCCTAGCCGACGGCGCGGCCGGCGCCCTCCCAGAACTGCGCGCGCACGGCCTTCTTGTCGGGCTTGCCCAGCGCGGTCACCGGCACCGAGTCGACGACGATCACCTGCTTGGGCGACTGCACCGAACCCTTGCGTTCCTTGACGGCCGCCTGGATCTCGGCGGTGACCTTGGCCACCGCCTCCTCGTCGGAGGGATGGTCGGGCCGCAACACGATCACCGCGGTGACGGCTTCGCCCCACTTCTCGTCCGGCGTGCCGATCACGCACACCTGCGCGACGGCCGGGTGCTCGGCGACGACGTCCTCGACCTCGCGCGGGAACACGTTGAACCCGCCCGTGACGATCATGTCCTTGACCCGGTCGACGATGAACCAGAAGCCGTCGGAGTCCTCGCGGGCCATGTCACCGGTGTGCAGCCAGCCGTCCTTGAACGTCTTGGCCGTCTCCTCGGGCAGGTTCCAGTACCCGCCGGAAAGCAGCGGGCCGGACACGCAGATCTCGCCGACCTCGCCCTGCGGCACCGGCTTGCCGTCGGCGCCCAGCAGCGCCGTGCGGGCGAACAGGGTGGGCCGCCCGCAGGAGGTGAGCCGCTTCTCGTCGTGGTCCTTCTTGGCCAGATACGAGATCACCATCGGGGCCTCGGACTGCCCGTAGTACTGGGCGAAGATCGGCCCGAAGCGGCGGATGGCCTCGGCCAGCCGCACCGGGTTCATCGCCGAGGCGCCGTAATAGACGGTCTCCAGCGAGGACAGGTCGCGGGTGTGCGAATCGGGGTGGTCCATCAGCGCGTAGATCATCGACGGCACCAGCATGGTCGCGGTGATCTTCTGCTCCTCGATCACCCGCAGCACCTCGGCCGGGTCGAACTTGGTCAGCACCACCAGCTCGCCGCCCTTGATGATGGTCGGCACGAAGAACGCGGCCCCGGCATGCGACAGCGGGGTGCACATCAAAAAGCGCGGGTTGTCCGGCCACTCCCACTCGGCCAGCTGGATCGTGGTCATCGTGGTGATCGACTGCGCGGTGCCCAGCACGCCCTTGGGCTTGCCGGTGGTGCCGCCGGTGTAGGCCATCCCGCCGATGTGATCGGGCGGAAGGTCGGCCGCCACCAACGGCTTTGGCGAGTACTTCGCGGCCTCGGCCACCAGGTCCACCGCGGAATCGCCGAGCGCCTCGGGGACCGGGCCGATGGTCAGCACCTGCTTGAGGCCGGGCACCTTCTCCAGCAGGCCCAGCGCCCGCTCGACGAACATCGGGTTGGGGTCGATGATCAGCGACGTCACGCCGGCGTCGCCCAGGACGTAGGCATGGTCGTCCAGGGAGCCCAGCGGGTGCAGGGCCACGCGCCGGTAACCCTGCGTCTGGCCCGCGCCGATGATCATCAGCACCTCGGGCCGGTTCAGCGACAGCAGCCCGACGGTCGCGCCGGTGCCCGCGCCGAGCGCCTCGAACGCCTGGATGTACTGGCTGATGCGCTCGGCGAGCTGCCCACCGGTCAGCGTGGTGTCGCCGAGATGCAGCACCGGCTTGTTCTTGTTGCGCTTGAGCGCACCGACGGTCAGGTGTCCGGAATGAATGGGATGGCGCAGGAGATCATCACTCATGCGCCAAGACTAGAACGTGTTGCAGTTTTAGTCAGCCACCCCCTCCGGCCGCTACCATCCCTGCACATGGCTGCCGCAAATCTCGTCGTCACCGGGACCCTATTGACCGTCGACGAGAACCGGCCCACCGCCGAGGCGCTCGCCGTCGCCGACGGCCGCATCGTCGCCGTCGGCAGCCGCTCCGAAATCGACGCCTACCTCGGCCCGGACACCCGGACCGTCGACGTCGGCGACGGCTGCGTGCTGCCCGGTTTCGTTGAGGCGCACGGCCATCCGCTGATGGAAGCGGTCGCGCTGTCGGACCGTTTCGTCGACATCCGTCCGGTCACCCTGCGCGCCGCCGACGACGTCGTCGCCGCGATCCACGCCGAGGTCTCCCGTCGCGGTGCCGACGGCGCCTACCTCAACGGCTGGGACCCGCTGCTGCAGAACGGTCTGCCGGAACCCACGCTGAGCTGGCTCGACGAGGTCGCCCCGGACAGCCCGCTGGTGATCCTGCACAACTCGGGCCACAAGGCGTTCTTCAACTCCGCCGCCGCGAAGGCGCATGGCCTGACCCGCGACACCCCGGACCCCAAGGGCGCCAAGTACGGACGCGACGCTGACGGTGAGCTCGACGGCACCGCCGAGGAGACCGGCGCGGTGTTCCCGCTGCTCGGTGGGGCCATCGACATGGCCGACTACCCGAGGATGCTGCTCGCCGAGTGCGCGCGGCTCAACCGTGCCGGCCTGACCACCTGCTCGGAGATGGCCTTCGACCCGGGATTTCGGCCCCTCGTCGACAAACTCCGCGACCAGCTGACGGTCCGGCTGCGCACCTATGAGATTTCCAACCCGCAGATGCACACCGACGCCACCCCCGGCCAGGGCGACGACATGCTGCGCCAGGTCGGCATCAAGATCTGGGTCGACGGCTCGCCGTGGATCGGCAACATCGACCTGTCCTTCCCGTATCTGGACACCGAGGCCACCCGGATCATCGGCGTGGTGCCCGGCTCCTGCGGATGCGCCAATTACACCGCCGAGCAGTTGCACGAGATCGTGGGTGCCTACTTCCCGCTGGGCTGGCCCATGGCCTGCCACGTGCAGGGCGACGCGGGCGTGGACACCATCCTCGACGTCTACGAAGAGGCGCTCAGGCGCCACCCGCGCGACGACCACCGGCTGCGGCTCGAGCACGTCGGCGCCATCCGGCCCGAGCAGCTGCAGCGCGCCGCCGACCTCGGGGTCACCTGCAGCATCTTCGTGGACCAGATCCACTACTGGGGCGACATCATCGTCGACGGGCTGTTCGGTCCCGAACGCGGATCTCGTTGGATGCCAGCGGGTTCCGCGGTCGCCACCGGCATGCGCATCTCGTTGCACAACGACCCGCCGGTCACGCCCGAGGAACCGCTGCGCAACATCAGCGTCGCGGTCACCCGCACGGCGCCCAGCGGTCGGGTGCTGGCGCCCGAGGAGCGGCTGACGGTCGACCAGGCGATCCGCGCGCAGACCATCGACGCGGCCTGGCAGTTGTTCGCCGACGACGTCATCGGCTCGCTGGAGGTGGGCAAGTACGCCGACCTGGTGGTGCTGTCGGCCGATCCGCGGACCGTGCCGCCCGAGGAGATCGCCGACCTTCAGGTGCGTGCGACGTTCCTGGCGGGCCGCCAGGTCTACGGCCAGTGACGCCCACGCGCCCGCCCCGCCTGCAAGACCTTCTGGACCGCCTGCACGTGGTCGCGTTGCCGATGCGGGTGCGGTTCCGCGGCATCACCACCCGGGAGGTCGCGCTGATCGAGGGTCCCGCGGGCTGGGGGGAGTTCGGTGCCTTCCTGGAGTACGCGCCGCCCGAGGCCGCGCACTGGCTGGCCGCCGGGATCGAGGCCGCCTACCGCCCGCCGCCGCAGCCGCGGCGCAACCGCATCCCGATCAACGCCACCGTCCCGGCCGTCGACGCCGCCCGGGTGGGCGAGGTGCTGGCCCGGTTCCCGGGCGCCCGCACGGCCAAGGTGAAGGTCGCCGAGCCGGGCCAGACGCTGGCCGACGACGTCGACCGGGTCAACGCCGTCCGCGAAGTCGTGTCGACCGTGCGGGTCGACGCCAACGGCGGCTGGAGCGTCGAGCAGGCGGTGCGGGCGGCGGCCGCCCTGACCGCCGACGGCCCGCTGGAATACCTCGAACAACCCTGCGCGACGGTCGAGGAGCTCGCGGCGTTGCGCCGGCGGGTCGACGTGCCGGTCGCCGCCGACGAGAGCATCCGCAAGGCCGACGATCCGCTCGCCGTGGTCCGCGCCCGCGCCGCCGACATCGCCGTCCTCAAAGTCGCTCCGCTGGGCGGTATTTCGGCCATGCTTGCGATCGCCGCGCAGATCGACATCCCGGTCGTGGTCTCCAGCGCGATCGACTCGGCGGTGGGCATCGCGGCCGGGCTGGCCGCCGCGGCGGCCCTGCCGGTGTTGGGCCACGCGTGCGGGCTGGGCACCGGCGGGTTGTTCGCCGAAGACGTGGCCGAGGTCGCCGCCCCCGTCGACGGCGCCCTGACCGTCGGGCCGGTGACCCCGGATCCGGCGCGGCTGCGGACCCTGGCCGCGCCCCCGGAGCGGCGGCAGTGGTGGGTCGACCGGGTCACGGCCTGCCACCCGCTCCTTGTACCGTCGTCCGGGTGATCAACCTGGCTTACGACGACCGCGGCTCGGGCGAGCCTGTGGTGTTCATCAGCGGCCACGGCGGCGCCGGGCGGACGTGGCACCCGTATCAGCTCCCCGCGTTCCTGGCGGCCGGCTACCGCGTCATCACCTTCGACAACCGCGGGATCGGCGCCACCGAGAACGCGCAGGGTTTCACGACGCAGACGATGGTGGCCGACACCGCGGCGCTGATCGAGGGGCTGAACGCCGCACCGGCCCGCGTCGTCGGCATGTCGATGGGCGCGTTCATCGCCCAGGAGCTCATGCTGGCGCGGCCGGAACTGGTGCGCTCCGCGGTGTTGATGGGCACCCGCGGCCGCATGGACAAGGCGCGCCAGTTCTTTCGCGACGCCGAGGCCGAGCTCACCGACGCCGGGGTCCAGCTGCCGAACTCCTACGACGCGAAAATCCGTCTGCTGGAAAACTTTTCGCGCAAGACGCTCAACGACGACGTCGCCGTCGCCGACTGGATCGCGATGTTTTCCATGTGGCCGATCAAGTCCACCCCCGGCACGCGCTGCCAGCTGGACGTCGCCCCGCACACCAACCGGCTGCCGGCCTACCGCAGCATCGCGACGCCGGTGCTGGTGATCGGCTTCTCCGACGACGTGCTGGCGCCGCCCTACCTGGGGCGCGAGGTCGCCGACGCGCTGCCCAACGGGCGCTACGTGCAGATCCCCGACGCGGGCCACCTCGGGTTCTTCGAGCGCCCCGACGCCGTCAACGATGCGGCGCTGAAGTTCTTCGCCAGCAACTAGTACCCCGCGCCCAGCGTCGACTTTCCGGGCGAAACCCGGGCGAGTCAGCCCGCCAACTCCACGTTGGGCGGCCGGCTGGGGGGTTGTGACAGGCTGTAGGAGTGAACCCTTCGACGACCCAGGCCCGCGTCGTCGTTGACGAGTTGATTCGCGGCGGCGTCCGCGACGTGGTGCTGTGCCCCGGGTCACGCAACGCGCCGCTGGCCTTCGCGCTGCACGACGCCGACCGCGCCGGCCGGATCCGCCTGCACGTCCGCATCGACGAGCGCACCGCCGGTTACCTGGCCATCGGGCTGGCGATCGCCGCCGGCTCCCCGGTGTGTGTGGCGATGACGTCGGGCACCGCCGTGGCCAACCTCGGGCCGGCCGTGGTGGAGGCCAACTACGCGCGGGTGCCGCTGATCGTGCTGTCGGCCAACCGGCCCTACGAGATGCTGGGCACCGGGGCCAACCAGACCATGGAGCAGTTGGGCTACTTCGGCACGCAGGTCCGCGCCGCCATCAGCCTGGGCCTGGCCGAGGACGCACCGGAACGGCTGGACGCCTTGAACGCCACGTGGCGATCGGCCACCTGTCGAGTCCTGGTGGCCGCCACCGGATCTCGCACCGCCAACGCCGGGCCGGTGCAGTTCGACATCCCGCTGCGCGAACCCCTGGTCCCCGATCCCGAACACCAGGGCGCCGCCGTGCCGCAGGGGCGGCCCGGCGGGCGGCCGTGGACCTACACGCCACCGGTCACGTTCGACCAGCCGTTGGACATCGACCTGTCGCCCGACACCGTCGTCATCGCCGGGCACGGCGCGGGCGTGCACCCCAACCTCGCGCAGTTGCCGACCGTCGCCGAATCGACGGCGCCCGCCCCGGAAAACCCGCTGCACCCGCTGGCCCTGCCGCTGCTGCGCCCGAAGCAGGTGATCATGCTGGGTCGGCCCACCCTGCACCGGCCGGTGTCGGCGCTGCTGGCCGATCCGCAGGTGCCGGTGTACGCGTTGACCACCGGACCGCGCTGGCCCGATGTCTCGGGCAACTCGCAGGCCACGGGGACCAGGGCGGTCACCACCGGCACCCCGAATCCGGCCTGGCTGCGGCGCTGCGCGGAGGCCAACCGGCACGCCAACGAAGCGGTGCGCGGCCAGCTCCAGGCGCACCCGCTGACCACCGGCCTGCACGTGGCGGCGGCCGTGGCCGACGCCCTGCGGCCCGGTGACCAGCTGGTGCTGGGAGCGTCCAACCCGGTCCGCGACGCGGCCCTGGTCGGCCTGGACACCCACGGCATCCGGGTCCGCTCCAACCGGGGCGTGGCCGGCATCGACGGCACGGTGTCCACCGCGATCGGGGCCGCGCTCGCCTATGAGGGACGCACCGTCGCGCTGATCGGTGACATGACGTTCGTCCACGACAGCTCCGGGCTGCTGATCGGGCCCACCGAGCCGACCCCGCGGCAGCTGACCATCGTGGTGTCCAACGACAACGGCGGTGGCATCTTCGAACTGCTCGAACAGGGCGATCCGCGGTTCTCCGACGTGTCGTCGCGAATCTTCGGAACACCGCACGACGTCGACGTGGGTGCGCTGTGTCGCGCCTATCACGTCGACAGCCGGCAGATCGAGGTCGACCAGCTCGGCGCGGCGCTCGACGAACCCGCACCCGGTATGCGGGTGCTGGAGGTCAAGGCCGACCGGTCGTCGCTGCGGCAGCTGCACGCGGCCATCAAGGCGGCCCTTTGAGGGTCTCGTGAACCACCTGAAGAGGTTGCTGCACATACTGATTCACGGTCGCAGCGACAAGCCGCCCAACACCCGGTCCCGGATCGCGTTGCGTTGGGCCCGTGTCACGGTGCTCATCGTGACCGGCTTGGTCACGCTGCAGTCGATCCTGCTGGTGGCCGGCGCCTGGCGCGATGACCTTGCGATTGAACACAACATGGGGGTGGCGCAGGCCGAGGTGCTCAGCGCCGGGCCGCGCCGCTCCACCATCGAATTCGTCACACCCGAGCGGGTCACGTACCGCCCGGAGCTAGGCGTGCTATATCCGTCCCATCTGGCCACGGGCATGCGGATTTACGTCGAGTACAACAAGAACGATCCGAATCTGGTTCGGGTGCAGCACCGCAATGCCGGGCTGGCCATCATCCCGGCCGGCTCCATCGCGGTGGTGTGCTGGCTGGCCGCGACGGCCCTGCTGATCGGGCTAGCGGTGCTGGACAAGTTGCTCGATCGCCGCGACGAGGCCGCGGCCACACCGGCCTAGCCGGGGTTGGAAGCGTCCGACCAGCAGATTTCGCGCGACGTATGCTCGCAGGCAACCTTCGCGACAGCCGGCGCTGACACCGTAGTGGTGTGCGCGTTGCCATCGTCGCCGAATCGTTCCTGCCGGAAGTCAATGGTGTCAGCAACTCGGTGCTGCGGGTACTCGAGCATTTGCGCCGGACCGGTCACGAAGCCCTCGTCATCGCCCCGGACACCCCTCCCGGCGTGACCCCCGCGGATCGCGTCCACGACGGAATCCGCGTGCATCGTGTTCCCTCGCGGATGTTTCCGAAGGTCACCACGTTGCCGCTCGGCGTGCCGACGCCCCGGTTGGTGAGCGTGCTGCGCGGATTCGACCCGCACGTGGTGCATTTGGCCTCGCCGGCGTTATTGGGTTACGGCGGCGTCAAGGCGGCTCGCTGGTTGGGGGTGCCGACCGTAGCCGTGTACCAAACGGACGTACCGGGTTTCGCGGCGAGCTATGGCATCCCGATGACGTCGCGGGCCGCGTGGGCCTGGTTCCGGCATCTGCACAGCCTCGCCGACCGCACCCTGGCGCCGTCTACCGTGACGATGGAATCGCTTGTGCAGCACCGCTTCCCACGGGTGCACCACTGGGCGCGCGGTGTGGACGTACTGCGGTTCGCCCCGTCGGGGCGGGACCAGGCACTCCGGCGTCGATGGTCACCGCGGGGCAAGCCGATCGTCGGATTCGTGGGCCGGTTGGCTCCGGAGAAGCACGTGGAGCGGCTGATCCCGCTGGCGGCGCGCGGCGACGTCCAACTGGTCATCGTCGGCGACGGTGTCGACCGCGCCAAGCTGCAAAAGTCAATGCCGACAGCGGTTTTCACTGGGGCCTTGTACGGTGACGAACTCGCCGTGGCGTACGCCAGCATGGATGTCTTCGTGCATCCCGGTGAGCATGAGACGTTTTGCCAAGTCGTGCAGGAAGCGCTGGCGTCGGGGTTGCCGGTGATCGCCCCCGACGCCGGCGGCCCACGCGACCTCGTCACGCCGTGGCGCACCGGTCTGTTACTGGGCGTCGACGAGTTCGAGGCGAGGTTGCCGGCCGCCGTCACCCATCTGATCGACGAACGCCACCGCTACGCATTGGCGGCGCGGCGCAGCGTGCTCGGCCGCAGTTGGCCGGTCATCTGTGACGAGCTGCTCGGCCATTATGAGGCGGTGCTGTCGCCGTTCTCGCGCAGGCGGATGTTCGCCAAGCGGTACGCGCAGGGAGAGTAATCCAGGGCCGGGCCCGCAGGACACACCATCTCGACGCGCGTGCTCGGCTGCTCGAGCGCGCGATTTTCGGCTCAGCGGGCTGTTCTCCGGTCATTTTCTGAGCCGCGGGGTCAGAATGGGCCTGATAGGAGGGTCCATATGTCGTCCCATTTGGAAGTGTGGAAGCCGTCGGGGCGGGAGCTCATCGCGCTCAGCGGCGAACGGGTGACCCTCGGCAAGTCTTTGACCAACGCGGTCTCGTTCGAGCACGACCCGACCGTGTCCCGCGTACACGCCGTCCTGGAGAACTTCGGGCAAGCCTGGTCGGTGCGGGATTTGGGTAGCCGCAACGGCACCTTCATCAATGGGGAGAAAATCGCCGCGGAACGGATTCTGCGGTCCGGCGACGAATTGCGTTTGGGTAGTTCACGGCTGGTCTTCTGGATGACACAAGGGGCTGGCGAAGCGCCGGGTGATCAAGAGACGGAAACCGGCAGGTCCATCCTGCGGCCGCCCCGCATCACCGCGCGCGAACTCGACGTCCTGAAGGTTCTGTGTCGCCCTTTCGTGTCCGACGACCCGTTTCCCGAGCCCGCATCGGTTCGTCGGATGGCCCAGGAGCTGTTCGTCACGGAAGCGGCCGTCAAGCAACATTTGCAGCACCTGTACGACAAGTTCGGCATCGACACCGATGGAGACCGCCGGGTCCGGCTGGCCAATGCGGCCATCCGGCTCGGCGCCGTCAATCGTTCAATGCTGCGTGATCGTCCTACGCAACAAAGGTGAACGTGACTTGGACACCTCGTCGAGTAGCCCGCCGCCGAGCACGGCCACGGCGTTGAGGGCGCTGCGGCGGTATTGGTCGCATGTGGGGCACGAATCGATATGGCGCGCAATGCGTTTCCGCATCAGGACGGTGAACCGGTTGTCCCAGCCGGACAGGTCCGCGGCAAGCTGCGGGCACCCGTGCCGGGATGCGTGGCGGGCCACCAACAGCGCACCCAGTGAGCGTTCGATGGTGTCGCGCAGCCGCTGCAGCACCTTCTTGGTGGAGTCGTAGCTGATGCCCAGCGCTTGTGCGAGCTCGGTTCCGGTCGCGCCGTGGCGGTAGGCAAGCTCCAGCACCCGCCGGTCGCGCTCGCACAATCCGTCGGCGGCCTGGGTGATCAGGCGACGGAGTTCGTTCTGGGCCGTCAGCGTAAACGGACCCGGGCCGGTCGCCGCATCGTCGGGCAGCTCGTCGCAGGCCGCCTCGCGGCGACGTTCCGACAGTGCCCGCAGCGCGCTGCGGCGGGCGATGGCGTAGAGCCACGGCCTGAGCTTGTCCGCGTCTCGCAACTTCGGCAGCTGCGTGGTGGCGGTGCAGAAGACATCTTGCACGCAGTCGGAGGCGGCGTGGCGATCACGCAGCATGCCGACGCAGTAGGCGTGCAGTGGGGCGGCGTAGCGGTGGTAGATATCGGCCAGCGCCGCGCGATCACCGGCCGCCGCGGCCCGGGCGAGCTGCGCGTCGCTGACGATGCGGCTGTTCGGCAGTGTCATGCAGGTCATGACTGAAATGCTCGCGGATTGTGGGTGATCTGGTAATTACCGTGGGAGCCAGTTCCTCCTCCCGGAAGGGAAGGGTTTCCTGCCCATTTGGCAAGGGTCCGGCAGCAAAGCGAGTATGGCCGTACTCAAGACAGCCGGTGGGCGCGGCGGGATCGACCTTCGTCGCCGCCGAGGACGGTCATCCGGTGGGCGAGGTCTTCGTGGACGAATCTGGTCGATTACGACGAGGACATCGACGCCTTCGTCATCCGCACCGCGCAATAGTCGCGGTGCTGTCGATCTGTGGCGTGAATTCGACTGGCAGCGTGGCAGGTCCGCTGAGCCCGGTGAGCGGCTTCCATGGCGCGGGCCCGGTGCGGTGTGCGTGGGGCATGCGCCGCGCCATGGCAGCCAGCGCTTCGGCGAGCTCGAGTCGGGCCAGGTTGGCGCCCAGGCAGTAATGCATGCCGGCGCCGAACGTCTGCATCGGCGGGGCACCCACTCGGGTGATGTCGAGCCGGTCGGGGTCGTCGTAGACGGCGGGGTCGCGGTTGGCGGCGGCGGTGTTTGCGATGACCACCGTGCCGGTGGGGATCATCACCCCGGCGATTTCGACGTCCTCGAGCGCGATGCGCAAGGTGGCGGCCGCGATGGGTGAATGCCGCATCGTCTCTTCGACCGCACTGCTCGCGAGTTCTGGGTGCTCGCCCAGCAACTGCCACTGCTCGGGACGGTCGCACAGCACGTGCACGGAAGCGGCCAGCTGGTTGCGGGTGGTGTCGGTGCCGGCCATCAGCAGGCCCGCCGCCAGCATGCGTAGCTCGTCGGCGTCGAGGTGATCCCCGTCGTCCTCGGCGCGAATCAGGTCGGAGATGAGGTCGTCGGTCAGCCGATGGCGTCGCTGCGCGACCATGTCGTCGATGTAGGCGTCGAGCTCGTCCCACGCGGCCAAGATGGTGTGCTGATGGGCGGCGACCTCCCAGCTGAAGGCCTTGAAGATGTCGTCGGTCCACTCCGAGAACAGCTTCCAATCCTGCGCCGGGGCGCCCAACAGCGCACAGATGATCGGGATCGGGTATTGCCGGGCGATGTCGGCGACCACGTCGCAGCGCCCGATTGCGGTGTGGTGGTCCAACAGTCCGTTGATCACCTCGGTGATCGTCGCGCCCAGCCGGGCGGTGGCGCGCGGTGTGAACGCCTTGGACACCAGCCGGCGCAGCCGGTGGTGCTCGGCCCCGTCGAGACTGATCAGGTTGGTGGCGACGCGCTCCCACAATGGGCCGGTGGTGATGCCTTGGGAGGCAAGGAACATGCCCTGGGGTAGGCGAAATCGCGGGTCGCGCAGCACAGTTCGGACCAGTTCGTAGGTCAGCACTTCCGGCCCGTGCGGGCCGATCGCAATCGGTGCCAGGCGGCGCGCTTCGTGGAGAATCAGGTGAGCCTCCTCGGGGCTCTGGCAATGCTCGTAATCAATCGTCGGCAGGCCGGCATCGAAGACGCTCGGGCAGGTCGACGCGTCAACCGTGAGTGTCATGGTGGTGCTCCCGAAGGGCGTCGGTGGAGTACTTCCGTCACCAAGTCTTCTGGGCGCCAGACCGCCCCACACGCGTAGTCGACTACCTGTCTTGGGGCATCGGTACTTTGGCGGAGCGGTTGGGCTGACCGGGCCGGAGGGTGGAAGACGATAGTGCCCGGGACGACGAGAAATTAGCGTATTGAGTCGGACGTTTGAACGTAGGTGCCGGGAGTGGCGGAGCTTCTGGGTATGTCCGCTACGCGCTGAGCGGGCCACAACGGATGTCGAAACGCTCCCGCACGGTGTCCAGAACACGGCGTTGGCGCTCGCACTCCCGGCGGTGGGTGAGCATGAACCGTGCCATGCCCGGTAGCCGCCGTGGAAGCGGGTACCACTTATCGAAATCGAGGGCGTTGTCGGTGAATACGCGCCTGGGAACGGTGTCGTAGATCAGGCTGAGGTTGTGCTGGACGAGGGCGAAGAGCGCGTATGGAAATGCCAGCGGCGCCTTCTGCCGCAGGCTCATCCAGTCTATTTCGTAGAGCGGGATTTCCCTGAGCTGGCCCAGGAACATCAGGTGGCCCAGAAAATACCCCATGAAGGCCGGCAAGTGCAGCATGGCCGACCTCACATTGATGGAAACGACTGCGCCACTGGGCGAAACGTACGGCTCGTACGGGTATTCGTCGGGGAATTTGACGTATCCCGTGCAGTTGACGAGCCAGCTGGCCGGTTCGATCGTCTTCGTCGATCCGCTCCGGAATATCAATTCTGTTGTCCCGTTTCGGTCCACCGCATCCTCGAAGTAGTCCATCACGAGGTCGTTCAGCCCTGCGGAGATCGTGCGGTTCTCGGCCTCGGATAACACGCCCAACACGAAGTTGTCCGCCTGGCGGGTCAGGAATGTGCCATGCGTGGCGCGATACCAATCCTGCACCTCTGATTCGTTCGTGCCGTCATACCGGTGACTCACCTGTGTGGCGACTGCGCTCGGCGGTGTTCCCGCCCACCAGCGGCGGGCGCCGCTCGGCAACAGGTCGTCGCGGCAGGAGAAGAACGTGCCACGGCCGGCGACCAGGTTGACCTCGCGGCCGGGGTATGTCGTGATCAATGCGTGCGCGGTGTCCATCGCGGTTTTTCCGCCGCCGATGATCCACACGGGCGCATCGCTTTCGCTGATGTCGCCCACGCGCACGTCGCAGTAATCGGGCGACACCGAATGGACGCGCTTGCTCGAGATGTCGAGCGGTTCGTTCGGCGTGATGCCAAGGCCGTAGGCCTTGATCAAGCGCTCGGTGTCGACGACGAGGGCCCGACCGTCGGCGGCCCTGCAGGTGACCCGCACCATCCCGTTCGTCTCTTCTGCGGACTCGAAGTCCCAGCCGAGATACTCCTCGACTCCGACCCGCTCCCTGATCACGTCGACGCAGTGCTCGAAGTGGGCGAGCACCTCGCCCTTGGTCGCCAGATAACTGCGATCCTTGCCGAGCGTCCACTCGATGTTGCCCGCAGTGAACATGGGGTGCGGCTGGTGCAGGCGAACATAGGGGTAGACGTCGACCCACATGCCGCCCACGCGTGTCCGGCGGTCGATCAAGATCACCTTCTGCTCCCGCGACAGATATCGGCTGGCGGCGAACAACGCATTCAGCCCGGCGATGCCGGCTCCGACGATGCAAACGTCGCTAATCTCCACCGGCGCGGATTGGGGTGCGGACATCGGACCGCCTTTCCTGGCAGATGCCCACAATTATGGGTCCGCACCGCGCGGTCTAGATGCGTAATCGACTACCTGATTTGTGGGTGCCGGCGTTCGCGGCTACCCCTGGGCCAGCTCGGCGACGGGCTGCCATTCCTCCCAGGTGCGCAGGCGGCTCTCGTAGTCGGCCTTAGCCGTCGCCAGCGGCGACGCGCCGAAAAAGACTCGCAGCGGCGGCTTTTCGGCGTCGACCACCTTCAGCAACGCGGCGGCCGATGCCTCCGGATTGCCGGGGCTGGCCCAGCGCTTGCTGCGCTCGCCCTGCACGGCGGCGCGGACCTCGTCGTACGCCGGTAGCGGATCGGCATGCCTGGCCGAGTCGCCGGCCCAGTCGGTGTCGAAGCCACCCGGCTCGATCAGCGTGACGTGCACGCCGAACGGGGCGACCTCTTGGGCCAGCGCCTGCGAAAAGCCTTCCAGCGCCCACTTGGACGCGTGGTAGATGCCGACCAACGGGAACGCGGTGATGCCCCCGATCGAGGAGACCTGGATGATGTGGCCGCTGCCCTGGTCGCGCAGGTAGGGCAGCGCGGCCTGGGTGACCCACAGCGCCCCGAAGACGTTGGTCTCGATCTGATCCCGGGCGTCTTGCTCGGACAGCTCCTCGACGAACCCGAACTGCCCGTAGCCGGCGTTGTTGACCACGATGTCCAGGCGGCCGAAGTGGTCGTGCGCCTGCTTGACGGCGGCGAAGTCGGCGTTCCGATCGGTGACGTCCAACCGGATGGGCAACAGCGCGTCGCCGTACTTCTGCGCCAAGTCGTCGAGCGATGCCGTGTTGCGGGCGGTGGCGGCGACCTTGTCGCCGCGCTCCAGCGCCGCGGTCGCCCACGCGCGTCCGAATCCTCGCGATGTACCGGTGATAAACCAAACTTTTTCAGTCACGCAGTGTTGCAACGCTCGCCGTCCTGTCTCATTCCCTGGTAGCGGTCAGTGAAGTGAACTTCTCGGGCTTCAACAGCAGCCCGGGCGCAAACCAGGTGGAAGTGCGGGTCGGGGACAGCCCCACGGAGATCTTCAGCGGCAGCACGCCTACCGTGGTCGCGCATAATGATCCCGGAAACGCGCCGACTTCGCTGCTACAGCCTTACGGCGGATACATTCTGCCCGGATCAACCCTCAACGACCTGAACCTGTTCGTGAGCCAATGGAACACAACGCTCAACGTGCCGTACGACGTACAGCAGGTGCACGTCAATCCGGGGCAATGATCGTCGGCTGCGAGGTAATACCTGTGCAGCTCCTCCCGATAGGACACACATGATTCCCAAAGCCTCC
Organism: Mycobacterium sp. 1423905.2; assembly: GCF_001673155.1. Classification (GTDB taxonomy): domain Bacteria; phylum Actinomycetota; class Actinomycetes; order Mycobacteriales; family Mycobacteriaceae; genus Mycobacterium. The sequence continues at coordinate 30,353 of NZ_LZLE01000232.1, forward strand.
GCAGCAGCCGCAGCAGCGGTAGTCGCCGCCGTCGCCAGCGCATGCAATGCTCACGCTGACCCTCCGCCGTTTCCCGACCTCGGGGGGTATACACCAGTCAATGTCGCGGACTACCAAGTCGATGCGTCCACCCCCGGGATACCGGCCACCCAGGTATTTTTCCTCACCCCTGATGGCATCAACTGCGACTTCCAGTCGGGACAAGCTCAGTGCACGGGCAACAACCTTCCAGGAGTGCCGCCCGCCTCACCGACGTCGAAGGGGGTACCGCGCGTGAACTGGATTGGGACCAAGACCGGGTTGCAACAGATCGCAACGTCTGGGATCGCGCCGAGTGGCGTCAAAACCCTTCCACCATCGCACTCCATTACGGCCGACGGTGCAATCTGCGGAGTCGACGGCTCGGGTACCACGGCGTGCAAAGGACCGGAAGGAAGCGGATTCGTGCTGTCCCCGCGCGGCTCGCGGTGGCTACCTCACGTGTGATCAGCCAACTCAGCCGCGGGCATCGTCGAACTCGGGGTCGCCAACGATCCAACGCCGCTTTCCGCCATGTCACGGCGCGCCGCATAGCAGCGTCGTCGGGGTGGTGAGCCTGATGCTCGTGGGCTGCCGAGGCTCATCCCCGGCTGGTCCGCCGTCTTTTCCGGACATCGGCCGCTACACCCCCGTCGCTGTCGCCGACGACACCATCACGCTGCCTAATCCCGGACGCGCTTCGGCGCTGGACGAGGTGTATTTCCTTACACCGGACGGCATCACCTGCACGTTCACTAATCCGGCCGCGGCCGGGTGCACCGGCAACAACATTTTTGGAATAGAACCGCAGGACACGGATCCCTACACGTTCGTCGGCACGGATTCCGGGATACAACCGGCCACTACGACGCCGTACGTCGATGGAACCATCCAAGGGCATCGGATCAAAGCCCTTCCCCCATTCCATTCGATCACCGTCGACGGCGTGGTTTGTGGGGTCGACGGCTCCGGCACCACGGCATGCAAAGACCCGCAAAGCGGTGGCTTTGTCCTGTCGTCCCGGGGATCCGCCTGGCTACCGCACGTGTAATCCCTTGCCGTCGCGAGGGGCGACTATCGGACACCCGGTAGCGTTTCCCTCGTGAGTCGCGCGGCGTTGGACAAGGACCCCCGGGATGTCGCGTCGATGTTCGACGGCGTCGCCCGCCGCTACGACCTGACCAACACCGTGCTGTCGCTGGGGCAGGACCGGTACTGGCGGACCGCCACCCGCTCGGCGCTGGCGATCGGGCCCGGTCAGCAGGTGCTGGATTTGGCGGCCGGAACCGCGGTATCCACCGTCGAGCTGAGGAAATCGGGGGCGTGGTGCGTGGCTGCCGACTTCTCGGTCGGGATGCTCGCCGCGGGCGCCGCGCGCAACGTCCCGAAGGTCGCCGCCGACGCCACCCAACTGCCGTTCGGTGACGACGTATTCGACGCCGTCACAATCAGTTTCGGGTTGCGCAACGTCGTCGACCCGCAGGCGGCGCTGCGTGAGATGGCCCGCGTCACCCGGCCGGGCGGCCGATTGGTGGTGTGCGAATTCTCCACGCCGACCAATGGACTGTTCGCCACCGCCTACAAGGAGTACCTGATGCGGGCGCTGCCGCGGGTGGCCCGCGCGGTGTCCAGTAATCCGGACGCCTACGTGTACCTCGCGGAGTCGATCAGGGCATGGCCGGACCAGTCGCACCTGGCGCATGACATTTCCCGGGCCGGGTGAGCGGCGTGCGCGGCGGGCGGGGGTGTCCTGGTTTGGGATCAGTGGGACTAATGCGCATGTGATTATCGAC
>NZ_LZLE01000233.1 GCF_001673155.1 Mycobacterium sp. 1423905.2
GCGGACACCTGGCCGCCGACCTCTACGAGCATGGTCCGCTACCGGAGTGCGTGGCGCTGCTGGTCTCCGGCGGCCACACCCATCTGCTGCATGTGCGCTCGCTGGGCGAGCCGATCACCGAGCTGGGCAGCACGGTCGACGATGCCGCGGGCGAGGCCTACGACAAGGTGGCGCGCCTGCTGGGTCTGGGTTATCCCGGCGGCCGCGTGCTCGACGAGTTGGCCCGCACCGGTGACCGCGACGCGATCGCGTTCCCACGCGGCATGACCGGACCGCGCGATGACCGGTACGCCTTCAGCTTCTCCGGGCTGAAGACCGCCGTCGCCCGTTATGTGGAAAGCCATCCCGACGCCTCGACCGCCGATATCGCGGCCGGCTTTCAGGAGGCCGTCGCCGATGTGCTGACCAATAAGGCGGTGCACGCGGCCACCGCACTGGGGGTATCGACCTTGCTGATCGCCGGGGGAGTGGCCGCCAACTCGCGGCTGCGCGAACTGGCCACGCAGCGCTGCGCGGACGCCGGGCTGACGCTGCGCATTCCCCGCCCGCGGCTATGCACCGACAACGGCGCCATGATCGCCGCCTTCGCCGCGCAGCTGGTGGCCGCCGGAGCCGCGCCGTCGCCGTTGGATGTGCCCAGTGACCCGGGGCTTCCGGTGGTGAAGGGGCTGGTCGGCTGACCCGAACGCGGGAAGCAGCGCGGCGGCCTTGAGTGCTAGCACTCTCATGTATAGAGTGCTAGGTGGCATTTCAGACAGCCCCTGTGTCGGCACCCGCGACGACGGCGCCGGGGCACGAACGAAAGCCGAAACACCTGGTAATTCGGCGGTTCGGGGTTGCCCGGACCGACCGCCAACTGTGGTCGGGGCAGACGCCCCGGACCCGAGCTAATAAGTGGAGGGCTCCAATCGTGGCGAAGGTGAACATCAAGCCACTCGAGGACAAGATTCTCGTGCAGGCCAACGAGGCCGAGACCACGACCGCGTCCGGTCTGGTCATTCCTGACACCGCCAAGGAGAAGCCACAGGAGGGCACCGTCGTCGCAGTCGGACCCGGCCGGTGGGACGAGGACGGCGAGAAGCGGATTCCGCTGGACGTCTCCGAGGGTGACACCGTCATCTACAGCAAGTACGGCGGCACCGAGATCAAGTACGGCGGCGAGGAGTACCTGATTCTGTCGGCGCGCGACGTGCTGGCTGTCGTCAACAAGTAAGACACCGTGTCCCGCCCCGGCGATCCCCGCGTACCCGCGCGGGTGATTTCCGGGGCGGCATGCGTTGGTGGACAACTGGGCTAGAGGAGCCTCATGAGCAAGCTGATTGAGTACGACGAGACCGCGCGTCGCGGTATGGAAGCGGGCGTGAACAAGCTCGCCGACGCGGTCCGGGTGACGCTGGGCCCGCGTGGCCGGCACGTGGTGCTCGCCAAAGCATTTGGCGGGCCGGCCGTCACCAACGACGGCGTGACCGTCGCCCGCGACATCGACCTGGAAGACCCGTTCGAGAACCTCGGTGCTCAGCTGGTCAAGTCGGTGGCCACCAAGACCAACGACGTCGCCGGCGACGGCACCACCACCGCCACCGTGCTGGCCCAGGCGCTGGTGAAGGGCGGCCTGCGCCTGGTGGCGGCCGGCGCCAACCCGATGGCGTTGGGCGTGGGCATCAGCAAGGCCGCCGACGCGGTGTCCGAAGCGCTGTTGGCCTCGGCCACCCCGGTGTCGGGCAAGGACGCCATCGCCCAGGTGGCCACGGTGTCCTCGCGCGACGAGCAGATCGGTGAGCTGGTTGGTGAGGCGATGAGCAAGGTCGGTGCCGACGGTGTTGTCAGCGTCGAAGAATCCTCGACACTGAACACCGAGCTGGAGTTCACCGAGGGCGTCGGCTTCGACAAGGGTTTCCTGTCGGCCTACTTCGTCACCGACTTCGACGCCCAGGAAGCGGTTCTCGACGACCCGCTGATCCTGTTGCACCAGGACAAAATCAGCTCGTTGCCGGACCTGCTGCCGGTGCTGGAGAAGGTGGCCGAGTCCGGCAAGCCGCTGGTGATCATCGCCGAGGACGTCGAGGGTGAGGCGCTGGCGACGCTGGTAGTCAACTCGATCCGCAAGACGCTCAAAGCGGTCGCGGTGAAGTCGCCCTACTTCGGCGACCGGCGCAAGGCCTTCCTGCAGGACTTGGCGATCGTGACCGGTGGCGAGGTGATCACCCCGGACGCCGGCATCCTGCTGCGCGAGGTCGGCCTCGAGGTCATGGGTTCGGCCCGGCGGGTGGTGGTCAGCAAGGACGACACCATCATCGTCGACGGCGGCGGCACGGCCGACGCGGTCGCCAACCGCATCAAGCACCTGCGCGCCGAGATCGAGGCCAGCGATTCGGATTGGGACCGCGAGAAGCTGCAGGAGCGGCTGGCCAAGCTGGCCGGCGGGGTGGCCGTCATCAAGGTCGGCGCCGCCACCGAGACCGCGCTCAAGGAGCGCAAGGAAAGCGTCGAGGACGCCGTCGCGGCGGCCAAGGCCGCCGTCGAGGAGGGCATTGTCGCCGGTGGTGGATCCGCGTTGATCCAGGCGCGCAAGGCGCTGAAGGACCTGCGCGAGTCGCTGTCGGGCGACGAGGCGCTGGGCGTCGACGTGTTCTCCGAGGCGTTGGCCGCGCCGCTGTACTGGATCGCCACCAACGCCGGGCTTGACGGCGCGGTCGCGGTGCACAAAGTCAGTGAGCTTCCGGCCGGGCACGGACTCAACGCGGGGACGCTGAAGTACGGCGACCTGGCCGGCGAGGGCATCATCGACCCGGTCAAGGTCACCCGGTCGGCGGTGCTCAACGCGTCCTCGGTGGCGCGCATGGTGCTCACCACCGAGACGGCGGTGGTCGAGAAGCCGGCCGAAGAGGCGAACGACCACGGCCACGGCCATCACCACCATCACTAGTTGATTGAACGAACACCCCCGGCCCCACGCGCCGGGGGTGTTTTCGTTTCTCAAGACATCGAAGTCAGGTAGTCGATCGCCGAGTGTGGGGCTTAAGTACGGGATTCGTCGAGATCTCGTCCCTAGGCCCCACACTCGGCGCGACGGTGATCGGTAGGGGATCATGTCGTGGTGACGCAGCGCGACGACTACCGAGCCCTGTATCAGTCCTATCTGGACTACTGCAACCAGCACGATTTCGATTCGATGGCGCGGTTCTACACACCGACGATCGAGATCAACGGCGCACCGACGGATCCGGCCACGGTCACCGACCAATTCGCGCCGCTCATAGAGGCTTTCCCGGATTGGCACTGGGATATCAAGCACTTGGTTATCGACGACGACAACATCGTCGTGCACTTCACGGTCACCGGAACCCACCGCGGCACATTCCAGGGGATCGAGGCGACGGGTCGGCGGGTGAGCATCTCGGAGTTCACCCTGTACCGCGTCGAGGACGGAAAATTCGCCGAAGTCTGGGACCTCGTCGACATGGACGCGTTGGTCAAACAGATCAGTTAGGGCGCGCCCGACACGTCTAATGTCACGGAATGGACCGCATCTGGCTGTGGGCGTGGAATAGACACGGACCGAAATACACCTGGGCCATCTGTGCCGTCACCTGCTGCGTGCTGCTGCCGATTTACCTCGTGCTGACATTCGTCGTCGTCGCGTACGAAAATTCCGGTCACTATCTCGCGGCCGGAGCGGCCGCCCTGATCGCCGTCCCACTCATGGTCTACGCAATGGTCCTTCCCGGCCTGGGCCCCAGCCGCTACGCCGAGCGGTATGCCGCCGGCCAGCAGGTCGACCGAGCCGAGGCGCTGCAGGCCACCTACACGTTTGCCCGGCGAACCGTTGCCCGAGCCGTGCTGAGCGGAACCGCCTGGACCGCCTTGCTTTTGGTCGTCGTCGGCGCGATTGTCGGGGCCACCACATCGCGGCTCGTGCAATACGGGATCCTCGGTGCCGTGATGGGAGCGGCCATCCAGCTGATCGCGGACCACAGTTTCGTGGAGACGGCGCTGCGGCCCGTCCGCGTCGCCCTCGCCGGTGACACCGGCATCGGTGACGGTATGCCCCGCTCGCGCCCTACCTTCGCTGCCTGGTCGAACCTGTCGATGCTCGCGGTGGTGTTCGCATTCGCCGTCGGCGGCGCGATCCTCGCGGCCGCGGTCGCCCGGACCGCCGAGTATCCCGTGCTCGCCGTCGCGATCGGGTGTGCGCTGACGGTCGGGTTCGCGGTGCCGATAACCGTGGGTGCCTCGTTCGCACCGTCGCTGCGACCCATCCGCGACCTCGCCGACGGCACCGAGCGGGTTGCGGCCGGCAATTACAGTCAACGCCTTCCGGTGGTTCAAGATGATGACCTAGGCGCCCTGGCGGCGTCATTCAACCGCATGCAGGCGGGATTGGCTGAGCGGCAACGACTTCAAGCGGCGTTCGGCACCTATGTCGACCCTGCCCTGGCGGCGCGACTACTGGAACAGGGCGACGACGTCTTCACCGGCGAGCGCCGCGAGGTGACGGTCATGTTCGTCGACATCCGCGACTTCACTCCGTTCGCCGAGGCGAACACCGCCGAGGAGACGGTTGCCCGCCTCAACGCCCTGTTCGAGATCGTGGTGCCGGCCGTCGTCGACGCCGGGGGGCACGTCAACAAGTTCCTCGGCGACGGCGCGCTAGCGGTGTTCGGTGCCCCGAATGACCTGGCGGATCACGCCGACGCGGCGGTGGGTGCGGCGGTGTTGATTCATCGGCGTGTGGCGGAGCTCTTCGACGGCGCCCTACGGATCGGCATCGGAATCAACACCGGCCCGGTGATCGCCGGAACCATCGGCGCCGCAGGCAAACTCGAGTTCACCCTGATCGGCGACACGGTGAATGTCGCGGCGCGCGTCGAGCAGCTCACTAAGGCCACCGGTGACGCCACCCTGCTGACTCAGCAGTGCGTCGACGCACTGGCCACTCGACCGCCCGGACTCACCGACCGCGGTTTGCACGCCGTCAAGGGCAAGTCAGCGGCCCTGCGGGTGTTCGGCCTCGACGCATCCCGCATCTATTCGCCCTGATCGCCGGAATCCGGGACGTCAAGCCGCTGGGCGGCCCGCTCGGTATGAGCGATGCGGCGCAGAGCCGCTAGGACAGGTTCGTACAGAACAGTGCCGAGCACGGCGTACTCCATAGCCGCCGGAGCCGACTCCAGCGGCATATGGTCGATGTCGTAGGCGGCGATGGCCCTGATATGTGGCGCGTAGGCGAGCAATCGGTCATCAGTTATCGGCAGTCCCGCGGCTTCGGCGTCGGCGAGCGCCTGCTCCAGCTGCGCGACGGCCGGAAGATCGTCGGGCACAACACAATTGAGCGCGGCGAGCGCGGCCTGGGCCCGCGGTAAGGCGGACGTGGGGGCAGCTTGGGCGGGGGAGGGAAGAGCCGCCGTTGCCGCCCCGAGTGCTGCGAACAACGACCTTCCGGGTTTGTCGATGAGCTCAACAATCGATTTTATGTGAGCCATTGGCAGACCTCGTGTGGACAGCGCTCTGATGAGCGCGATCCGGCGGACGTGCAACTCACCGTATTGCGCGCGGGTGGCGCTGGTGGCCTGTCCGGGCATGAGCACGCCTTCGCGCAGGTAGTACTTGATCGTTGCCACTGAGACGTTGGTGCGCGCCGCCAGTTCCGAGACCAACATCGGCCCGCCTCCTTCGCATCCGTGTTCTCCTGCATCTTGACATTAGATACTTCCACTATCCAGTATTGGATAGCGTAAATATCTAACGAGGCTACGGTAGGAGACGAACGATGGGCATTTCACTGATCAACCCACTGATGAGCATCACGATCGGGGCAACCATCGTCTCGGTGGTCGCGATCGCTGCCGGTGGCACCTTCCTATTGCGGGTGGTCACCGGCCGGAAGGACACCAACGATCTCCAGAAGTCTTTTTTTCGTGCGGGGCATGCACACGCCGGTGTCTTGGTGTCGCTCGGTCTCCTGCTGGCAGTGCTTGGCAACGCCACCGGCGCCAACCCGATGTGGGCCGACAGCGGGGCAATCGCCGTGTTGCTCGCGGCGATCTTGATGCCGGCCGGGTTCTTCCTGTCGGTGTTGGGTCGCAACCCGGCTCGGCCCAACCGGATGATCGTCAGCCTGTGGCTGGGCGCAACGCTGCTCGTTGCCGGAGTGCTGACCTCAGGGCTCGCGACGCTGATCGCGGGCATCAACCGGATCTGACGAGCCCTTCGGCCTGGTCAGCGCCCAGGCGCGAGCGTAGTCGTCGTCACGTCCTTTGGCACCGACGTGACGGTCGGGGTGGTGCTGGTGACCGTGACGGTGCTGGTACTGATGCTCGTGCTCGTGCTCGTCGACGCTGGCGGTACTTCGGCCGTGGTGGTGCTCGTGGTCACGGTGGTCGTCGTCGTGGTGGACGAGGTTGTCGTCGACGCCGCCGCGGCAATCACCCCGCAGGCCAACCGTTTACCGTTGTCGCCGGCCGGGCCGATCCCCAGGTTCTGCGCCGTTTGATGGATGACCAGTGCGGTACCCGCGCTGTTCCTCAGGTCCGCGGCGGAGAACAGGTTACTGGTGGTGACGAGTTTGGCCGAGCCGTCGGTGCGCACCTGCAACGCGGTCAACTCGCCGCTGGCGGGGTAGCCGGTGTGGTTCGGCGCCTGGTAGACGTCGCCGGCGGACTCGAAGTCGCCGGGGTTGGCCTCGCACTTGCCCACCGAGTGGATCTGCAGGGCGTGAAAGCCCGGGCTCAACACCTGGTTCGGACCGGCCTCCACCGTCACCGTCGCATAGCCGTTCGCGAAATCGATTGTCGCCGTGGCGACTTGGTTTCCGTCGGAGCCTTTCAACTGGGTAGTCATCCGCTCGGTGCCGGGCGGCGCGCTCGACGACGGCGACGAGGTGGGCTGGCCACTGTTCTGGGTGGTGCATGCACTTAACGGTGTGATGGCGGTCAGAACGGCGACCGCACAGGCTGCGCCCTTTCTCATGGGCCGGTCCTACCCGAATCCGTCAAATTGCAAACGCCGCCCATCCCGACGGGACTATATCGGCCCGCCCAAGGCGTTACAGAAGAGCGTGACCATACGACTCGGACTGCAAATTCCCAACTTTTCCTACGGCACACCCGTGGCCGAACTGTTTCCCGCCGTCATCGCTCAGGCCCAAGAGGCCGAAGCCGCCGGATTCGACACCGTCCTGCTCATGGACCACTTCTATCAACTGCCGGGGCTCGGCGAACCCGACGAACCCATGCTGGAGGCCTACACCGCGCTGGGTGCCTTGGCCACCGCCACCGAACGAGTGCAGCTGTCAACCCTGGTGACCGGCAACACCTATCGCAACCCGACACTGCTGGCCAAGACCGTCACGACGCTCGACGTGGTCAGCGCCGGACGGGCGATCCTGGGCATCGGGGCGGGTTGGTTCGAGCTGGAACACCGGCAGCTCGGCTTCGAGTTCGACACCTTCACCGAGAGGTTCGAAAAGCTCGAGGAGGCATTGCAGATCATCGTTCCGATGTTCCACGGCGAGCGGCCCACCTTCGCGGGCAAGTGGTACCACACCGAAAGCGCGGTCAACGAGCCCCGCTACCGCGACCACATTCCGGTGATGCTCGGTGGCAGCGGCGAGAAGAAGACCTTCCGACTGGCCGCCCGCTACGCCGACCACCTCAACCTCATCGCCGACATCGACCAGCTACCGGGCAAGCTGGACGTCCTGCGGCAACGCTGCGCCGAAATCGACCGCGACCCAGCAACTTTGGAAACCAGCACGCTGCTCACGGTGGTGATCGACGGATACGACGCGCCCAGCGACATCGGCGAGGCCCGTGGCGGGCGGGCGGTCCGCGGCACCCCGGATCAGGTGGCCGAAGAGATCAAGCGGCGGGTGCTCGACCCAGGCGTCGACGGTGTCGTCGTCAACCTGCCGACGCACGGCTACACACCGGGCGTCATCACCAAGGTGGGAGAGGCGCTCAAGCCGCTGGTCGACGCGTAAGCCCCGACCAGCGGTGGTGCTTTTGCCCGCCTCCGCGCGACAAACCAAAGTGCCGCGCGCATTGTCGCGCTGAGGTGGGCAAAAGCGATGCCCACCGACGGAGAGGCTGGTGTGACGAGTGTGACCGCTAGCCGACGGCAGCGGACGCGGATGCGCGCGCCTTGTTACGCCGAGCGGCGGATACCGCGCGAGCGGCCGATGCTGCCCTTGAGCAACAGGTCCCGCTCCGACTCGGACAGTCCACCCCACACGCCGTAGGGCTCACCGACCTCCAACGCATGCGAACGGCACTCGTTGATCACCGGGCAGCGCCGGCACATCTCCTTGGCGCGCTGTTCACGCTGCATCCGGGCGCGGCCGCGCTCGCCGTCGGGATGGAAGAACATCGATGAGTCGACGCCACGGCACACGCCCTGCAATTGCCAGTTCCAGATATCGGCGTTGGGTCCCGGTAGCTGCTCCGGCTGTGGCATGGTGAATCCTTCCCGCACGGCACCGCGTGACGCCCGCGAACGTGCTTGTGCAACTGAATTGCCCGTGGCGTCACCGATGACTACCAGTCACAGTAGACGCTAGGGCGGCGGCCGAATTTCCGTCAATAGCCGCTGCTTGTGACCAAATACGGAAGCGTTGGAGGAGAATTAACTTGGCGTTCATCTATGGCACCTTTCCCGATGACTAGCCGTGCTAACCGGATGCCGAGCAATGGGTGTTTTCCCTGGTCAACATGGCCCGTGATGGTGTTGAAATAGGCGTATTGGGGCCCTTAAGTAATATTCCGGTAACACAGACAGCACAAAGTTTTTACGACGAGGGCGGGCAGCTATCACGGTGATCGAAACTCGTCTCACTTCGAGCATCGAAGCAACCTTGGCCAATGCTGCCTTCGGCGATCGGCCGGACACCTGGCCGCTGCCTCCGGCTACCACGGCGCGCCACCTCTGGCTGCGGGCCGTGGCCGCCGGCGGGCTGGGCCGCTACGGCAGCGCATATGCCGATCTGGCGCGGCTGCGGCGCCAAGTTCATGACGGCCCCCTGGCCTCCCTGGCGCACAGCACCCACGCGTCGTTTCTGCGCCAACTGGGCTGGCACACGCTGGCGCGCGGATGGGACGGCCGTGCCCTGTCGTTGGCCGGGACAGGCGCCGAAGCCCGCGCCGACGCGCTGATCGGTCTGGCCGCCGACGCGCTGGGCGTCGGCCGCTTCGCCGCCGCGGCGACGCTGCTGGACCGCGCCGACGCCCAAGCGCAGAGGTCGGCGGTGCGCCGGTGCTGGGTCGCCGCGGAACTGGCCATGGCCACCGGCGCTGGGACGCCCGCGGTGCGCCGCGCCGAGGAGGCGGTCGAGCTGGCGCGGGCCATGGCCGGCGGGTCGGTGCGCCACCGCGTCAAGAGCGATGTCGTGCTGGCCGCGGCGCTGTGCAGCGCCGGTGATCTCGAGAGGGCTCGCACGGTCGCCGAGCGCGCTCTGCAGACCACCGGAGAGCTCGGCCTGATTCCGCTGCGTTGGGCGCTTTCTTGCTTGCTCATCGATATCGGAAGCGTCACGATTTCGACACGCAAATTGGCCGAAATCAGGGATATCTGCGCAGGTCAGGTGCGACGCGCCGGGGGAACGTGGCGTACCGCTTGAAACGGCCTCCGGCCGTTATTGTCATGTCGGTGACTTAGCCCGGGATGTGTCCGGTTCGTAACGTTGGAGATATCGCCGTCGATGACAATTCAAGGTGAACGTCTCGACGCTGTGGTTGCGGAGGCCGTGGCAGGAGACCGGAACGCGCTTCGGGAGGTGCTGGAGACCATCCGTCCGATCGTCGTCCGATACTGCCGAGCGCGAGTCGGCACCGTTGAGCGGAGTGGTCTGTCAGCCGATGACGTGGCACAGGAGGTGTGCTTGGCCACAATCACGGCGCTGCCGCGCTACCGCGACCGGGGCCGCCCTTTCCTGGCCTTCCTCTACGGCATCGCAGCACACAAGGTTGCCGACGCCCACCGCGCCGCGGGCCGGGACCTCGCCTATCCCGCCGAGGAGGTGCCCGAGCGGCGCTCGGCCGAAGCCGGTCCCGAACAGTTGGCCATCGAAGCCGATTCGGTCAGCCGAATGAACGAACTGCTGGAGATCCTGCCCGCCAAACAGCGCGAGATTCTGATCCTGCGCGTCGTCGTGGGTTTGAGTGCCGAAGAAACCGCGGCCGCCGTGGGAAGCACCACCGGAGCGGTCCGAGTGGCGCAGCACCGCGCGCTGCAGCGGTTGAAAGACGAGATTGTTGCGGCGGGTGACTATGCCTGAGTTCGACCCCCGGCTGGATGAACTGGCGCGCACCGACCTGCTGCTGGACGCCCTGGCCGACCGTGACGACTTCCGCCTCGACGACCCTGACGAGGACGCGCTGGCCGCGCTGCTGGGGGACTGGCGGGACGACCTGCGCTGGCCGCCGGCCAGCGCGCTGGTGTCCCAGGACGAGGCCGAGGCGGCCCTGCTGGCCGGGATGGCCGAACGCCGACGCTCCCGGCGCAGTGTCACCGCCGTCGGTTCGGTGGCCGCATCGTTGTTGCTGCTCAGTGGATTTGGCGCAGTGGTGGCCGACGCCCGGCCCGGCGATCTGCTCTACGGCCTGCACGCCATGATGTTCAACGAGCCGAGGGTCAGCGACGACCAGATCGAGTTGTCCGCCAAGGCCGACTTGGCGAAGGTCGAGCAGATGATCGCCCAAGGCCAGTGGGCGCAAGCCGAGACCCAACTCGCCGAGGTCAGCAGCAGTGTCCAGTCGGTCAACGACGGCAGCCGCCGCCAATTCCTGCTCGACGAGGTCAACCAGCTCAACACCAAGGTGGAAAAGCGCGACCCCAACGCGACAGCGCCGCTGGCGCCCAGCCCCGCACCGGAATCCACCCCGCTGACGACGACGCCGCCGGTGCGGGCCACCACCACCGCGCCGTCGACGTCTGTCTCGCCGACACCGGCGACGACCACACCGACGACGCCCACGACTGCACCGAGCCCCCGCCCCACTTCGACGACGCCCGCTACCACGTCGCCGTCGGACACACCGACGACAACGTCGAAGCACCACCACCGGCACGGCAGCACGACGACTACGGCGCCGGAGTCACCGGCGCCGTAACGAGAATCAGTGGTTAGTGGCGGCGGAAGCCGTCGGCGTCCGACGTCGCTTCGTTGAGCGAGGCGTCGGCATATCCCCGGCAGTAGTCCCAGGTGACGTACGCGTCCGGCTCGGGGTCGTAGGCCGGCTCGTGCGGGCGGACGGTGCCGTCGATTAACAGCTGCAGCAGGTTGGCGCGCAGCATGTCCCAGTCGTGGTAGTGGTCTTGCTGACATTCGTCGCAGCACACCACGAGTCCGCGAATCCCCCGGTGCGCCAACAGCGCCTCGTACACAGCGAGATCGGCCAAGTCGGCTTCCACCGCCAGCCGTTCTTGCTGATCAAGGGGCTGCCCGGGTTCCACGGCTTCCAGCGCGGCCGACGGGTCACACGGGTCGTCGGCGAAAGGATCGGGCGGCAAACCCGGCGGGAGGTGGTCACGCACGCTTCCACCCTACGCAAACGGGTACAGATAACGCCAGAATTTCACCGCGTGGCGCGGCTGGGCCGCGTGCGGGTCTGACGGCGCGCGGAGAAGATGGCGAAGGGCCGCCTCCTGGGAGCCGATAAGATGGTTTTTTCCACTCTGCGCGCGTATGGAGGGCCTCCCCATGACCCGTGGCATGTCCCACTTAGAAGACAGCCCCTACGTGCGCGTTGACGGCCTGGCCAATGACCCGGTGCCCACCGGAGGCGACGACCCGCACAAGATCGCCATGCTGGGGCTGACGTTCGACGACGTCCTGCTGCTGCCCGCGGCGTCCGACGTGGTGCCCGCCACGGCCGACACGTCCAGCCAGTTGACCAAGAAGATCCGGCTCAAGGTGCCGCTGGTGAGCTCGGCGATGGACACCGTGACCGAATCCCGGATGGCCATCGCGATGGCGCGCGCGGGCGGCATGGGTGTGCTGCACCGCAACCTGCCCGTGGCCGAACAGGCCGGGCAGGTGGAGATGGTGAAGCGCTCGGAGGCCGGCATGGTCACCGACCCGGTCACCTGCCGCCCGGACAACACCCTGGCCCAGGTCGACGCGATGTGCGCGCGGTTCCGCATCTCCGGGCTGCCGGTGGTGGACGACTCCGGCGCGCTGGTCGGCATCATCACCAACCGCGACATGCGCTTCGAGGTGGACCAGTCCAAGCATGTCGCCGAGGTGATGACCAAAGCCCCGCTGATCACCGCGCAGGAGGGCGTCAGTGCGTCGGCGGCGCTAGGGCTGTTGCGTCGCAACAAGATCGAGAAGCTGCCCATCGTGGACGGCAGCGGCAAGCTGACCGGGTTGATCACCGTCAAGGACTTCGTCAAGACCGAGCAGCACCCGCTGGCCACCAAGGACAGCGACGGCCGACTGCTGGTCGGTGCGGCCGTCGGCGTCGGGGGTGACGCCTGGGTCCGCGCCATGATGCTGGTCGACGCCGGGGTGGACGTGCTGATCGTCGACACCGCGCACGCCCACAACCGGCTGGTGCTGGACATGGTCGGCAAATTGAAGGCCGAAGTCGGCGACCGGGTCGAGGTGATCGGCGGCAACGTCGCGACCAGGTCCGCGGCCGCGGCGCTGGTCGACGCCGGCGCCGACGCGGTCAAGGTCGGCGTGGGACCGGGCTCGATCTGCACCACCCGCGTGGTGGCCGGGGTGGGCGCGCCCCAGATCACCGCGATTCTGGAAGCCGTCGCGGTGTGCGGACCGGCCGGTGTACCGGTGATCGCCGACGGCGGGCTGCAGTACTCCGGTGACATCGCCAAGGCCCTGGCCGCCGGCGCGTCCACCGCCATGCTCGGGTCGTTGCTGGCCGGTACCGCCGAAGCCCCCGGCGAGCTGATCTTCGTCAACGGCAAGCAGTACAAGAGCTACCGCGGCATGGGATCACTGGGCGCCATGCAAGGGCGCGGCGGCGCCAAGTCCTACTCCAAGGACCGATACTTCGCCGACGACGCCCTATCCGAGGACAAGCTGGTGCCCGAGGGCATCGAGGGCCGGGTACCGTTCCGCGGCCCGCTGTCCTCGGTGATCCACCAGCTCACCGGCGGGTTGCGCGCGGCGATGGGCTACACCGGGTCGCCGACCATCGAGGTGCTGCAGCAGGCGCAGTTCGTCCGGATCACGGCGGCGGGGTTGAAGGAGAGTCATCCGCACGACGTCGCGATGACCGTCGAAGCCCCCAACTACTACGCGCGCTGACGGCGACCATGGTTGAAATCGGCATGGGCCGAACCGCCCGCCGCACATACGAACTCAGCGAAGTCAGCATTGTGCCCTCGCGGCGCACCCGCTCCTCGCAGGACGTGTCCACCGCCTGGCAACTCGACGCCTACCGGTTCGAGATTCCGGTGCTCGCCCATCCCACCGATGCCCTGGTGTCGCCGGAGTTCGCCATCGAGTTGGGCCGCCTGGGCGGCCTGGCCGTACTCAACGGCGAGGGGCTGATCGGCAGGCACGCCGACGTGGAAGCCAAGATCGCCCAACTCGTCGAGGCCGCCAGCAAGGAGCCCGAACCGTCGGCGGCCATCCGGCTGCTGCAGGAACTGCACGCGGCGCCGCTGAACCCCGAGCTGCTGGGAGCGGCGGTGGCCCGCATCCGCGAAGCCGGCGTCATCACCGCGGTGCGGGTCAGCCCGCAAAACGCCCAGGCGCTGACCCCGGTGCTGGTGGCGGCCGGCATCGACCTGCTGGTGATCCAGGGCACCATCGTCTCCGCCGAGCGGGTGGCCAGCGACGGGGAGCCGCTGAACCTCAAGACCTTCATCGCCGAACTGGACGTGCCCGTGGTCGCCGGCGGCGTCATCGACCACCGCACCGCCCTGCACCTGATGCGCACCGGCGCCGCCGGCGTCATCGTCGGCTACGGCTCCACCCGCGGGGTGACCACCAGCGACGAGGTGCTGGGCATCAGCGTGCCGATGGCCACCGCCATCGCCGACGCCGCCGCCGCCCGTCGCGAATACCTCGACGAGACCGGCGGACGCTACGTGCACGTGCTGGCCGACGGCGACATCCACACCTCCGGCGAACTGGCCAAGGCCATCGCCTGCGGCGCGGACGCGGTGGTGCTGGGCACCCCGCTGGCCGAAGCCGCTGAGGCGCTCGGCGAAGGCTGGTTCTGGCCGGCCGCGGCCGCCCACCCGTCGTTGCCCCGCGGGGCGTTGCTGCAGATTGCCGTGGGGGAGCGCCCGCCGCTGGAGCGCGTCCTCAACGGCCCCTCAGACGACCCGTTCGGCGGCCTGAATCTGGTCGGTGGACTGCGGCGATCCATGGCCAAGGCCGGCTACTGCGACCTCAAGGAATTCCAGAAGGTCGGGCTCACGGTAGGCAGCTAGGGGTTGCTGTTTGAATCCGGTGTAAAGCCGGTCATACTGCTGCCATGCAGCCTGATTATGACGTTCTGATCATCGGTTCGGGGTTCGGCGGCAGTGTCAGCGCACTGCGTCTGACCGAAAAGGGCTACCGCGTCGGAATCTTGGAGGCTGGCAAGCGGTACGCCGACTCGGAGTTCGCCAAGACGTCGTGGGAGCTGCGCAAGTTCCTGTGGGCGCCCAAGTTGGGGTGCTACGGCATCCAGCGCATCCACCCGCTGAAGAACGTCATGATCCTGGCCGGCGCCGGAGTCGGTGGCGGGTCGCTCAACTACGCCAACACCTTGTATGTGCCGACCGACCCGTTCTTCAACGACCCGCAGTGGCGCGACATCACCGACTGGCGTTCTGAGCTGATGCCGCATTACGAGCAGGCGCAGCGGATGCTCGGCGTCGTCTACAACCCGACGTTCACCGACGCCGACCGCATCGTCAAAGAGGTCGCCGACGAAATGGGCTGCGGCGACACCTTCGTGCCGACCCCGGTCGGGGTGTTCTTCGGCCCGGACGGAACCAAGACGCCAGGCAAGACGGTGCCCGACCCTTACTTCGGCGGCGCGGGCCCGGACCGCACCGGCTGCCTGGAATGCGGCAGTTGCATGACCGGCTGCCGCTACGGCGCCAAGAACACGCTGCTGAAGAACTATCTGGCGTTGGCGGAATCGGCTGGCGCCGAGGTCATCCCGATGACCACGGTCAAGACTTTCCAGCAGCGCTCCGACGGGCTGTGGGAGGTGCACACGGTCCGCACCGGCAGCTGGTTACGCCGCGACCGGCGCACCTTCACCGCCAACCACCTGATCTTGGCCGCCGGCACCTGGGGCACCCAGCACCTGCTGTTCAACATGCGCGACAAGGGCAAGCTGCCGCGGCTGTCCAAGCGGCTGGGCATGCTGACCCGCACCAACTCCGAGTCCATCGTCGGTGCCGCCCGGTTGAAGGTCTCCCCGGACCTGGACCTGACCCACGGTGTGGCGATCACGTCGTCGATCCACCCGACGTCGGACACCCACGTCGAACCCGTCCGCTACGGCAAGGGCTCCAACGCGATGGGGCTGCTGCAGACGTTGATGACCGACGGCTCCGGACCGGAAGGCACCGACGTGCCGCGCTGGCGGCAGCTGATCCAGCTGGCCCGCGAGGATCCCAAGGGCATCATCCGGCTGCTCAACACCCGCCAGTGGAGCGAGCGCACGATGATCGCGCTGGTGATGCAGAATCTGGACAACTCGATCACCACGTTCACCAAGCGCGGCAAACTCGGCATCCGTTGGTATACGAGCAAACAGGGCCACGGCGAGCCCAACCCCTCGTGGATCCCGGTGGGCAACGAGGTCACCCGGCGCATCGCCAAGAAGATCGACGGCGTGGCCGGTGGCACGTGGGGTGAACTGTTCAACATCCCGCTGACCGCCCACTTCCTCGGCGGCGCGGTGATCGGCGACAGCGACGAGACCGGCGTCATCGACCCCTATCACCGGGTCTACGGTTACCCGACCATGTATGTGGTTGACGGCGCGGCTATTTCGGCGAACCTGGGGGTGAACCCGTCGCTGTCCATCTCCGCCCAGGCCGAGCGGGCCGCGTCGTTGTGGCCCAACAAGGGGGAGGCCGACCTACGTCCGCAGCAGGGCGAGGGATACCGCCGGCTCGACCCGATCGAGCCCCAGCACCCGGTGGTGCCCCCGGACGCACCCGGCGCACTGCGGTGGCGGCTACATCCCGACCAGATCCTGCCCAGCGCCGACGCGGCCAGCTAGCCGGCGCGCTCGGCTAATGTAGACGGGTGACTACAAAGTCGGCCACCATTGCCCAGGGCGGGATTCCCACCGGGCGCGAAGAGGTGGCCGCCGCGGTCCTGGAGGCCGCCGCCGACCTGTTCGCCGAGCGCGGCCCCGCCGCCACCTCCATCCGGGACATCGCCGCCCGGTCAAAGGTCAATCACGGCCTGGTGTTTCGGCACTTCGGCGCCAAGGAGCAGTTGGTGGGTGCGGTGCTGGATCACCTCGGCGCCAAGCTCACCGGACTGCTGCACTCCGGCGCGGCACCCGAGGTGCTGGACCAGGCCATGGACCGGCAGATGCGGGTGTGGGCCAGGACGCTGCTGGACGGCTATCCGGCCGAGCAGCTACAGACCCGGTTCCCCAACGTCGCCGAGCTGCTGGAGCAGGTGCGCTCGCGGCACTCCGACGACGCCACCGCGCGCTTGGCCGTCGCCAACGCCCTTGCGCTGCAACTGGGTTGGCGACTGTTTCAGCCGATGTTGCGCTCGGCGACCGGTCTGGACGCGCTGGGCGACGAAGAGCTGCGCCAAGCGGTCATCGCCGAGGCGACGCGGATGATGGAGCCCCCTGCCCGGTGACGCCGAGTGTGCACCGGCGGCTCTGACAGAGCGGCCAGGGCGCGCATCAGCCGTGAACAGCGCCGCGTGCTCACACTGGACGCCCAGGGGTCACTCTCGCGTCAGGTTTTCACCGGGCGCGTGAGGGTCTTGCGCCGCAACGGCTCTCGGCCGGGCGGCTGCGGCGGCGGCGGCAGCATCGCCTCACGCTTGTGTACGTCGAACGTCGTCGGTGACTCCGTGCACAGTGTGACCTCTTCGCCGGCGTGCCGGATGGTCAACTCGCCGTCGGGGCCATCGCGCAAGGTGTAGGTGACCTCGTCATGGTTGGCGTCGATGGTCACCCGAAAATCACGCCAGCGCAGCCGGAACCGCAGCCGCGAGATGCCGTCGGGCAGTTGCGGATCCAGCGACAGAATGCCCTCGTCGTCGCGGAGCCTGCCGAAGCCTTCCACCAACGCGATCCACGCCCCGGCCAGCGAGGCCATGTGCAGGCCGTCGCGGGTGTTGTGATGCAGGTCCCGCAGGTCGATCAAGGCGGCCTCGTATGCGTAGTCGTGGGCTAGTTCCAGGTGACCCACTTCGGCGCACATCACCGCCTGACTGCAGGCCGACAACGACGAGTCGCGCACCATGCGGCGCTCGTAATAGTCGACGTTGCGGGCCTTCTGTTCGGCCGTGAACGCGTGGCTCTGCCATTGCATGGCCAGCACCAGGTCGGCCTGCTTGATTACCTGAGCCGGATAAAGCTTGACGTACGGCTCGTGCAATAGCAGCGGATAGTCGGTGTTGTTTTCGAAGTCCCATTCGGCGAGCGTGGTGAATCCCTCGCACTGCTCGTGGACCCCCAGGTCCTCGTCGTACGGGATGTTCGCGGCGTCGGCGGCATCCCGCCAAGACGCCATCTCCTCGGTATCGACGTTCAACCCGGCCGCGGCGTCCGGATCGCGTGCGCAGGCGTCGGCGGCCGTGCGCAGATTGTGCGCGGCCATCAGGTTGGTGAACACGTTGTCCCGCACGATCGCGGTGTACTCGTCGGGGCCGGTGACCCCGTCGAGGTGCCACACTCCGTGGCGGTCATGGTGGCCCAGTGCCATCCACAGCCGGGCGGTCTCGATGAGAACGGCCAACCCGCATTCTTTCTCCAGCGAGTTGTCGCCGGTCACGGTGCGGTAGCGCTGAAACGCCATAGTGATGTCGGCGTTGATGTGCCAGGCCGCCGTGCCGGCCGGCCAGTAGGCCGAGCATTCCTGACCGCGGATCGTTCGCCACGGGAACGCCGCTCCTGCCAGACCCAGTTCGGCGGCTCGCTCCCTGGCCAGGTCCAATGTCGAGGCCCGCCACCGCAGCGCGTCGGCGACCGCGTGCGGAAGGGTGTAGGTGAGCACCGGCAGCACATAACCTTCGGTGTCCCAGAAGGCGTGCCCGTCGTAACCGGTGCCGGTGAGTCCCTTGCTGGGGATGGCGCGGCGTTCGGCGCGCGCGCTGGCTTGCACCAGATGGAACAGCCCGAACCGCACCGCCTGCTGTGACTCCGGGTCGCCTTCGACCTCGACGTCGGCGTTCTCCCAGAAGTCGTCGAGGTAGGCCCGTTGCGCGTCGAGCAGTCCTTGCCACCCGCTGTAGCACGCACTGTGCAGAGCGGCCGCGGCCTGATCCCGCAACGCCGGCCGGGACCGCAGGCTGGACCAGCCGTAGGCGAGGTATTTGACGATGCGCAGCTTCTGGCCGGGTCGCAGCCCGCAGATCACCGTGGTGCGGGCCAGGTCGTCGCGTGCGTCGGTGCTGACTTCGACGCGTCCGGGCACGTCGATCTCGTGGTCCATCGCGGCGGCCATCATCAGCGAACTGTTGCGAGTGCGGTGCATGAGCAGCGCTCGACAACCGTCACCTTCGTGGTCCACGGCTTCCAGCGGGTTTTCCAGGATGGCCGACACTCGAGGGTCGTCGGAGGTGTCCGGTTGGTCCTCGTTGGCGACGAGTTCGGACTGTACGGTGACGCGGACGAAGTCGTCGATCGCCTCGACGACGTATTCGATCGCCGCGACGCTGCGCTGGGCCAGCGACACCAAGCGCGTGGAGGTCACTTTGACCTGGTTGCCGGACGGGGAGCACCAGTGTGCGACGCGGGTCAGGGTGCCGGCGCGCAGATCGAGCGTCCGTTCGTGGTCGATCAACTTGCCATAGCGGACGTCGAACGGTTCGTCTCCGACCAGCAACCGGATGATTTTGCCGTTGGTCACGTCGACGACGGTTTGGCCGGCCTCAGGATACCCGTAGCCGGCCTCGGCGTAGGGCAGCGGCCGAATCTCGTAGAACGAGTTCAAGTAGGTGCCCGGCAGGCCGTACGGCTCACCTTCATCGAGGTTGCCGCGTAGGCCGATGTGGCCGTTGGACAATGCGAACAGCGACTCGGATTGCGACAACACATTCAGGTTGAGTTTGGTTTCCCGGATCTGCCAGGGCTCTACGGGATAGGTGTCTTCGGAGATCACGATTGCAGCAACTCGGCGAGATCGGAGACCACCACGTCGGCGCCGTGACTGCGCAGTTCGTCGGCCTGGCCTACCCGGTCGACGCCCACCACGACGCCGAAGTTACCGGCCCGCCCCGCTTCTACGCCAGACAATGCGTCTTCGAACACGGCCGCGGCGTCCGGTTCGACACCCAGCAGTTCGGCCGCCCGCAGGAACGAATCGGGTGCGGGTTTGCCTTCGATGTGTTCTTCGCGCAGCGTCACCCCGTCCACCCGCTCCTGGACGAACCGATCCAACCCGGTGACTTTCAGCACCTCGCCGGTGTTGGCGCTGGACGACACCACCGCGACGGCCAGTCCGGCCTCCTTGACCGCCTCCAGGTAGCGCCGGGATCCGTCGAACACCTTGACCCCGTCGTCGTGCAGGACCTTCTGGAACATGTCGTTTTTGCGGTTGCCCAGGCCGTAGATGGTTTCCTGGTCGCCGGAGTCGTCCGGGTCCCCGTCGGGCAGTTCGATGCCGCGGCTTTCCAGAAACGACCGGACGCCGTCCTCGCGTTTCTTGCCGTCGACGTACTCGCGGTAATCCTGGTCCGGGTCGAAGGGCACGAACTCCTCGCCGTTTTGCTCGGCGCGCTGCTTCAAAAAGTCGTCGAACATGTTCTGCCAGGCCTTGGTGTGAACGCTGGCAGTGTCGGTCAGCACCCCGTCCAGGTCGAACAGACAAGCGTGCACCTTTTCGGGCAGACCTAGCACGGTGGACCTCTTTCTCTCAGATGGTTCCGGCTCTACAGTTCACCATGCCCGTTCGGGCGCAGGGGGCAAACCTGTTCGGCGCCAGCCACTAGACTCGGTCCGTGGAATCAGCCTCCCCGCGGCCGGTGTTGGTGGTCGACTTCGGTGCGCAGTACGCGCAATTGATCGCCCGCCGGGTGCGCGAGGCGCGGGTGTTTTCCGAGGTCGTTCCGCACACCGCCACCGTGGCTGAGATCAAGGCGCACAACCCGGTCGCGGTGGTGCTCTCCGGCGGGCCGGCCAGCGTCTACACCGAAGGCGCCCCTCAACTGGACCCGGCGCTGTTCGACTTGGGTGTGCCGGTGTTCGGCATCTGCTACGGGTTTCAGGCCATGGCGCAGGCCCTGGGCGGCACCGTCGCCCGGACCGGTACCCGCGAATACGGCCGTACCGAGTTGAAAGTCCTTGGCGGCGAGCTGCATTCGGGTCTGCCGGACACCCAGCCGGTGTGGATGAGTCACGGCGACGCGGTTACCGCCGCGCCGGAGGGTTTCGAGGTGGTAGCCAGCAGCGCCGGCGCCCCGGTAGCCGGGTTCGAGGCGGCGAGCCGCCGTCTGGCCGGCGTGCAATACCACCCGGAGGTCATGCACACCCCGCACGGACAGCAGGTGCTGAGCCGGTTTCTGCACGACTTCGCCGGGATTGACGCGCAGTGGACGCCGGCCAACATCGCCAGCGCGCTGGTCGAGCAGGTACGCGCCCAAATCGGTGACGGGCATGCGATCTGCGGGTTGTCCGGTGGGGTGGACTCGGCGGTGGCCGCGGCGCTGGTGCAGCGCGCCATCGGGGACCGGTTGACGTGTGTGTTCGTCGACCACGGGTTGTTGCGCGCCGGTGAGCGCGCGCAGGTGGAACGCGACTTCGTGGCCGCCACCGGGGCCAATCTGGTCACCGTCGACGCGGCGAAGACCTTTCTCGACGCGCTGTCGGGGGTGACCAATCCCGAGGGCAAACGCAAGATCATCGGTCGGCAGTTCATCCGGGCGTTCGAGGGTGCGGTCCGAGATGTGGTGGGCGACAGCGGTTCCGAGGTCGAATTTCTAGTGCAGGGGACGCTGTATCCGGACGTGGTGGAATCGGGCGGGGGCAGTGGCACCGCGAACATCAAGAGTCATCACAACGTCGGCGGGTTGCCGGACGACCTGAAGTTCATTCTCGTGGAACCGCTGCGGCTGTTGTTCAAGGACGAGGTGCGCGCGGTCGGGCGGGAGCTGGGACTGCCGGAGGAAATCGTTGGGCGCCAACCGTTTCCGGGCCCGGGCCTGGGCATCCGGATCGTCGGCGAGGTCACCGCGGCGCGGTTGGAGACCCTGCGGCACGCGGATTCGATCGCGCGCGAGGAGCTGACCGCGGCCGGGCAGGACAAGCAGATCTGGCAGTGCCCGGTGGTGTTGCTGGCCGACGTTCGCTCGGTCGGGGTGCAGGGCGACGGCCGCACCTACGGTCACCCGATCGTGCTGCGTCCGGTGTCCAGCGAGGACGCCATGACCGCCGACTGGACCCGGGTGCCCTACGAGGTGCTCGAACGCATCTCGACCCGGATCACCAACGAGGTCCCCGAGGTCAATCGGGTGGTGCTGGATATCACCAGCAAGCCGCCCGGCACCATCGAGTGGGAATAGCCCTGAGCGTCAGACGAATTCGCGCTTGCCGTAGGCGATAGCGGGGGAGTTGCCGCCGGCGGCGGCGATAAGGCGGCGAGCCAGGTCCAGGTCGTCGTCGGCGGCCACCAGGATTAGGGTGTGATCGCCGGTGGTGACCGATCCGCCCAGGAGTCGGTGTTGTGCGGTGGCGTCGGCGGCGAAGGCGGCGCGAAAGCGCGCCAGATCCACGTCGGGCACGGTGAGAATGGCCGCATCGGCCTCCGGTGCCTGCGGAGACAGGTAAACGAAAGTCAGCACCGCTTGCTGATGGAACTGATCGCGCACCGCCGCGGCGGCGGTATGCAGGGTGGACTTGTCGTCGACGCACAGGTGGAACTCGCGCGAGCGCTCCGTGCTGATCTGGTGCGACTGGTCCGACCAGAACACGCCGTCGACCAACGTCGATCCCGACACCGCCGCGCCGGTGCGGGTGAGCGTCGCGTCGGCTTCCCACTCGAACACCGTCAAGTCGTCGGCCGGGGGATCGGCCGCGGGGAGTGCGGCGGTGTCGTCGGTGGCGAACAGTTCCGCCGGTTGACATTCATCGGCAGCGAGGGCCGGAACCGACGCCACAAGGCTCCCAGAACACAGCATCAGCAACATCAGTAACGGGTTCATCCGCGACCGCACCAGGCAGCCTCTCACGTGTCTTGACGCTTGTCGGAGGGCAGGTGTTTACTCGAATCAGTCGAACATACATTCGAAAATAGTCGGGCAATCGGTGGGACGGGGAGGCTGGTCATGACTGCGGCTTTCGCCTCCGGGCCACACCAGGAAAATCGTACTGAACAGCTGAAACTGCTCCGCAAGCAGATGGCGGCGGTGTCCGAGCGGATGTCCGGAAAGACGTCCGCGGTTCCCGTCACTCCCGCCCACGAGTTGTTGCCGGAGTCGTCGGCGGTAGGGCCGGTGCAATTGCCGCGCGGATCGGTCGCGGTGCTATCGGGAGCAAAGTCACTGATGTTGCAGATGGTGGCTGCTGTGACGGCGGACGGAGGCAATGCCGCAATCGTCGGTCAGCCTTCCCTCGGACTCTTGGCGGCTGCGGAGATGGGGGCGGATCTGAGCCGGATCGCGGTGATACCGGATCCCGGAACGGATCCGGTGGAGGTGGCCGCGGTGCTCGTCGACGGCATGGATCTGGTGGTGCTCGGTCTGGGCGGGCGGCGGGTGACGCACACGCGGGCGCGGGCGGTGGTGGCCCGGGCGCGTCATAAAGGTTGCACCCTGCTGATCACCGACGGCGATTGGGAAGGGGCGCCGACGCGGCTGGAGGCCCGGGTCTGCGGTTATGAGATCACCGCGGGCAACCGCGGCGCACCCACTCCCGGATTCGGGCGGATCAGTGGGGTGCGGCTGCAGATCAGCGGCTGTGCGGGAGGACGCCCGCTCGGCCGGGCCCGGACCGGATAAGTGTGATGGCACCTTCTCGGGTGTTGGCGATCTGGTGCATGGACTGGCCCGCGGTCGCGGCGGCCGCGGCCGCGGACCAGCCGCCGACGGCTCCGATCGCGGTCACCTTGGCCAACCGGGTGATCGCCTGCTCGGCGACGGCGCGCGCGGCCGGCGTACGACGCGGGTTGCGCCGCCGGGAGGCGGCGGCCCGGTGTCCACACCTGCACGTCGCACCCGCTGACGCCGACCGCGACGCCCGTTTCTTCGAAAGGGTGATTGCCGCCGTCGACGATCTGGTGCCGCGCGCCGAGGTGTTGCGCCCCGGACTGTTGGTGTTGCCGGTGCGCGGGGCGGCCCGCTTCTTCGGCTCCGAGCAACAGGCGGCCGAGCGGTTGATCGACGCGGTGGCCGCCGCGGGCGCCGAATGTCAGGTGGGGATCGCCGACCAGTTGTCCACCGCGGTTTTCGCCGCGCGGGCCGGCCGGGTCGTGGAGCCAGGGCAGGACGCACGGTTTCTGGCACTGCTGTCGATCCGCCAGCTCGCCACCGAGCCCAGTCTGTCCGGCCCGGGGCGAGAAGAGCTGACGGATTTGTTGTGGCGGATGGGGATTCGCACCATCGGCCAGTTCGCGGCGCTGGCCCGCACCGATGTGGCGTCCCGGTTCGGCGCCGACGCGGTGACGGCGCACCGATTCGCCTGCGGTGAACCCGAACGGCCCCCGTCCGGGCGGGAGCCGCCGCCGGACCTCGAAGCGGTGCTGGACTGTGATCCGCCGATCGACCGGGTCGACGCCGCCGCGTTCGCCGGTCGCTCGCTGGCGGCCGCCCTGCACCAGGAATTGCTGGCCGCCGGAGTGGGCTGCACTCGGTTGGCCATTCACGCCGTCACCGCCAGCGGCGACGAGCTGAGCCGGGTGTGGCGCTGTGCCGAGCCGTTGACCGAGGACGCCACCGCCGACCGGGTGCGCTGGCAACTCGACGGGTGGTTGAGCAATCGGATCGCCAGCGGCCGGCCCCTCGATGCGCCGGTGACATTGCTGCGTCTGCAGGCGGTGGAGGTGGTCTCCGCCGAGGCGTTGCAGTTGCCGTTATGGGGTGGGCTCGGGGAGGAGGACCGGTTGCGGGCCCGGCGCGCGCTGGTGCGGGTGCAGGGCCTGCTCGGCCCGGAGGCGGTGCAGGTGCCGGTGTTGTCCGGCGGCCGGGGACCGGCCGAACGCATCACCTTGACTCCGCTGGGTGACGAACCGGTGCCGCATGCCGACCCCACGCAGCCGTGGCCCGGCCAACTGCCCGATCCCGCACCGGCGGTGCTGCTCGACGACCCAGTGGATTTGCTTGACGCGCAAGGAGACCCGGTACGGGTGACCAGTCGGGGCCTGTTTTCCGCCGACCCGGCGCGGATGACCGTGCGGGGGCGCAACGAGCCGCTGCGCTGGTGGGCCGGCCCGTGGTCGGTCGACGAGCGGTGGTGGGATCCCGACCTGGGGAAGGGGCGCACCGCGCGGGCTCAAGTGCTGCTGGAAAGCGAGCGTGCCTTGCTGCTGTGTTATCGCCAGCGCCGCTGGTATCTGGAGGGAAGTTATGAATAGATACGGGCGTCGACGTATTCCACCCGCTGTAGCGCTTCGGGCGTCAGCTCTTTCAGCGACGCATATCCGTCGACCGCCAGGATCAGGTCTGCTTCGGCCAGCAGCGAGCGCAGCACATGTTCCACCCCGTCCACACCGCCGAGTGCCAGGCCGTAGGCGTAGGGGCGGCCGATCCCCACCGCGGTGGCTCCCAGCGCCAGCGCCTTGATGATGTCAGCGCCGCTGCGCACCCCCGAGTCGAACAGCACCGGCATTCCGTCGGCGGCCTCGACCACGCCAGGTAGGCAGTCCAGGGTCGGCAACCCGCCATTGGCTTGCCGGCCGCCGTGGTTGGAACAGTAAATGCCGTCCACGCCAAGGTCTTTGGCGCGCCGCACATCGTCGGGGTGACAGATGCCTTTAACCATCAGCGGCAGCTGCGTTTCGGAACGCAGCCACTCGACGTCTGTCCACCGGACCGGGCCGCCGAAGATCGGCAGCTTGCGCACCGCCGCTTCGGTGGCGTCTTCACCCGGTTGCAGACCGGCGCGGAACACCGGATCGGAGGTGTAGTTGCTCAAGCAGCCGCTGGGCACCTGCGGATAGTTGCCCCCGCTCAGGTCGCGGGGCCGCCACCCGGTCACCCAGGTGTCGAGGGTGACCGCGATGCCTTTGAAGCCGGCCGCTTCGGCGCGGTGTACCAGACTGGCCGCCATCTCACGATCCGGCGGTGTGTATAGCTGGAAAAAGCCTGGGGTGGTACCGAGTTCGGGGGCAACCTCTTCCATCGGGTCGGAGGTCAACGTGCCGACGAAGAAGGGCACTCCGGTGCGCGCCGACGCGCTTGCCACGGCCAAGTCGCCGTGCCCGTCTTGGGCGCACACGCCGATGACCCCGATGGGCGCCATGAAGATCGGCGAGGGCAGCTTGATGCCGAACAGGTCGATGGACATGTCCCGCTCAGCGGGGGCAATTCCCATGCGCGGGAACAACCCCCACCGTTTGAAGGCCTCGATGTTAGCTCGTTGGGTGTGTTCATCCCCGGCGCCGCCGGCGACATATCCCAGCACTTTGGGCGGCATCGCGGCGGCGGCCTTGGCCTCCAGGTCGGCGAAGTTGATCGGGAACTGCGGCTGACGGCCGGCCTGCCCTTGTCGGTACAGCTCGGTCTGATAATCGGCGAATGGCATAGCCCGCCGCGTACCCGACGCGTGGGGTGCCAAACGGCTCTTACCCAGACGCGAAGGTAACTACCAGGACGTCACGCACGGCCGGAGCCGCCGGATCGATAGGACGGACCGGTGACACCCCATGCATGGTGCGCCGATCATCGCCCAGCATGCAGGTCCCGGGCTCGGCCAGGGTGGCCGTCAGCAGCCGGCGCCCGTTGAGGTCACACACCAGGCTTTCCCCGCCGGTCGCATTGCACCGATTGATCAACAGGGAGCTGACCAGCGTGACCCCGTCGCGATGCAACCCCTCCGGGGTGGGCAGGCCTTGACCGTCGGCCGACGACAACACGCGGAACGGATGCACTTTGACGGTCCACTCCTCCACCTCGTCCAGGGTCTCCGCCAGTCCGCCCAGCAGCTCGAGCCACCGATGCAGTAACGGCTCGTTCGCGAACGCCTCGGTCAGCGGCTCGAATCGGCGGTCGCGGCCGATGTACAGCGGGTTGGAGTCCTGCGGCTGCACGAACGACAGATTGGCCACCGGCGTGAAGGTTCCGTTGCGGAACGAGTAATGGCCGTAGCGGCGCAGCCGCTGAATGCCCAGCTCGGCGGCATACGGGTCGGGCGCCAACTCTTCCCAATGACGGCTGAACTCGGTCCACGCGGCGTCATCCACCGCCAGGCTGCGCATCGAATCGAGCGGGTGCATCAGGTAGACGCCGGTCGTGGTGAGCAGCCGAGCAGCCGAGGCCACCGGGTCGGCGTCGCGCCGTCTTTCGCGCATACTCCTCACCTGGCCCGAATACCTCGGACACCTGTTGTTAAACCGCGCTATGAAGAATCCGCCCGTACCGTCCGCGCGAACCGTCCGACCCGGTCGATGTACCGGTCGAAGAACACCGCCGAGTCCACGCCAATGCCGATCTCCGCGTTGGATTCCGGGGTTCCCGACCAGTCGGCGACCGTCCGGCCGCGCGGGTCGCTCAGCGTGACGGTCACCGTCGCGGTGCGGGTCGACACCAACTCCGGGTCGAGTGCCACCGCGGCCGCCAGTGGGTCGTGCAGATATGCCAGGTAGCCGTATCCACGGTCGCCGTGCGACTCGAAGTAGCATCGCAGCGCATCCTCGACGAAGTCGGTCAACACCGACCGGCCCATGGCCGACGCCAACCGGTCGAGGATGGCCGGGGTCATCGCGACCTGACGGGTCAAGTCCAGTCCGCACAGAACGGGAAGGCGCTGTTGTCCGGTCCAGGCGGCGAGGACTTCGCTGGCCGCCTCGGGATCGACGCG
The DNA here is from genome assembly GCF_001673155.1 of Mycobacterium sp. 1423905.2. Taxonomy (GTDB): domain Bacteria; phylum Actinomycetota; class Actinomycetes; order Mycobacteriales; family Mycobacteriaceae; genus Mycobacterium. The sequence goes on from NZ_LZLE01000233.1 coordinate 27,123, forward strand.
AATGTTCCACTCGGCGGCCGAGTCGACGTGCTCGTCGAAGGTGCCGCCCATGATGACCAGTCGCCGCAGCAACGTCGGCAACGCCGGTTCGGCGCGCACCGCCAGGGCCAGGTTGGTCAACGGGCCGGTGACCACCCCGGTCAGTGCGCCGGGATGCGCGCGCGCCGCGGCTATCCACGCGGCGGTGGCGTCGTGGTCGGTGAGCCGGCGCTCGGTGGGTGGCAAGGTGGCGTGGCCTAAACCGGTGGGGCCGTGCACACTTGCCCGCTGCGACCAGTGCCCGCGCAGCGGCTGATCGGCGCCCTTGGACACCGGAATGTCCGGGGCGCGGCACACCTCGAGCAGGCCGAGGTTGTTCGCGCACACCTGATCCACCGGGATGTTGCCGCCGGTCGACGCGATGCCGACCACGTCGGCACTAGCCAGCAGGTAGATCAACGCCAGCGCGTCATCGATGCCGGTGTCGACGTCTGCGAAAACGGCGGTCACCGCGGCCACGATACGCACCGCCGTGCTTGGTCCGACACCGGTTACATCGACGAGTCGACCCGCAACTAGCGGGTCACCAGTACACCCCGGGCACCAACCGGGCCAGCCGTTTGACCGGTCGCGGCACACTCACGCGCGCCGCGGCGACGCGGGCCGGTCGGTTGGGTCGACGACGCGTGGGCCGGGTGGTTCCCGAAGCCGAAAGACCCCGCGCGGCAGCGGAATCGGGGTAGCCCAAGTACAGCTGATGCAGGATTCGGCGAGAGGTGCGGGGGGCGAAGTAGTGACCGACTTGGGCCAGCGTTCCCAACGGGGTGTCGATGCGCGCCGGTTTTTCGACCAGTGACCGCACCACCATTGCCGCAGCGCGCTCGGGGCTGATGGCGGGCACCGGGTTGAGCCGCTGAGACGGCACGATCATCGGCGTCTTCACCAGGGGCATATGGATGTTGGTGAACGTGATGTGGTCCGAGAGCGTCTCGGAGGCAACCACTTCGGCGAACGCGTCCAACGCGGCCTTGGTCGGCAGGTACGAGCTGTACTGCGGGTTGCGGGCCTGCACACCGGCGCTGGACACGTTGACCACATGGCCGAACCGGCGCTCCCGCCAATGGGGCAGCAACGCCAACACCATGCGCACCGCGCCGAAGTAGTTGACTGCCATGACCCGTTCGTAGTCGTGCAGCCGGTCGGTCGCGTGGACCACCGAGCGGCGGATCGACCGGCCGGCATTGTTCACCAGGTAGTCGACGTGGTCGAAGCGGCCCAGGATGTCTTTGACGGTGTGCTCCACCGACGACGAATCGGTGACGTCGCAGGTGAAAGCGTAGGCCTGCCCGCCCTTCGCGCGGATCTCGGCGACCAGTTCGTCGAGCGCATCGGCGTTGCGGGCCAACGCGAAAACCGTCGCACCCCGCTCGGCGATGGCCAACGCCGACGCCCGGCCGATACCACTGGACGCACCGGTGATGACGACGTGCCGGCCCACGAGCGGCCCTTGTGGATCGCCGCGCCGCGCACGGTCGGGATCGAGGTGCTCCGCCCAGTAGCGCCACAGCTTGGGCGCGTACGTCTTGAACTCGGGTACCTCGATACCGGTGCCGCGCAACGCCGTTCGGGTCCGGTCGGAGACGAACGTGGGCGCCAGGTCCACCACGTCGAAAACCTCTGCTGGAATGCCTAATTGGGTGGCCGCCATGTTGCGCAGCACCTTCGCCCGGCCGCTCACCTTCAACACCGGCGCGGCCACCGACCTCGGCAGTGATCCGCGTAGCG
>NZ_LZLE01000234.1 GCF_001673155.1 Mycobacterium sp. 1423905.2
GCCTCGGCCGGCACCAGCTCGGCAACGTCGGAGGAGAGCAGCACCGGAACGGCGCCGTTGGGAAGCCGGTAGGTCAACGGTGTCACGGCTTCACTCTCCGGTGCTCGCGGGCATGGCGATGATGGCGTGCGCATTGGCGCCGCCGGCTCCAAAGGACGACGCCGCACCATAGCGGACACCGGCTTTGGGCTCCCAGGGGTGCAGTTTCGTGGCCAGGCGCAGGCCGGTGAGGTCCCAGTCCAACTTCTTGGTCGGGTTGTCGGAGAAGAGGGTTGGCGGTATGTGGCCATGCTGGCCGGAGAGCAGCAGTTTGATCAGGCCCAGCATGCCCGAAGCCGCTTGCGCATGACCGGCATTGGACTTGATGGAGCCCAGCAACGCCTCTGATCCTCCCGCGCCGTAGGTCTTGAACAAGGCGACCAATTCCATCGGATCACCGGCCAGGGTTGCGGTGCCATGTCCTTCGATCATGCCGATGTCGGCCGGATCGATCTGTGCCGCATCGATCGTCTTGCGTACCAACTCTTCTTGGGCGCGGATGCGAGGCACCAGGATCGGCTTGCCCTTGCCGTTGTGGTTGGTGCGAATCGCCAGGATGCGCCCGTAGATGCGATGTCCCAGTTGCTTTGCCCGCGACTCGTGTTCGACGAGCACCATCCCCGCACCTTCTCCCCACAGGGTGCCGCTGGCGTCGTCAGCGTAGGCGCGACAATGCCCGTCGTTGGAAAGGGCGTTGAGCCGGGCGAATTCATAGAAGGCCGTCGGCGCCCCGAGTACGCACACCGCTCCGGCCAGCGCCCACTCACACTCACCCATTTGCACTGCCGTCGCGGCCAGGTGCAGCGCGGACAACGATGAGGCGCATGCCGAATCGATCGCCATCGAGGGGCCGGTCAGGCCGAGGAGATGCGAGATCCGTCCGGCGCCGCCGAGTTGTCCCATGCCGACGGTTCGGTGCCCGGTGTAGGAATCGGCGACCGCGGTGCGTGAGCCGTACTCGGTCATCGACATTCCGACAAAACAGCCGCCGTCCGTGCCCGCGACCCCACCCGGGTTGATCCCCGCATTCTCCAGCGTCTTCCAGGCGATCCGCATAGCGACGCGTTGTTGAGGGTGCATGACGACGGCCTCGCGGTGGGTGATCCCGAAGAACAACGGATCGAATTCCATTGCGCTGTCCATGAATCCGCCGGCGTCGCAGATACGTCCCCAACCGTCCTGCTCAGACTGGGACAATAGGTCGTCGACCGGCCAACCGCGATCGCGGGGGAACGGCGATACCAGCTCTCGAGATTCCGAGAGCGCCGCCCAGAGCGCGGCTGGGGTGTCGATACCGCCGGGGGCCTCGACGGCCATGCCGGAGATGACGATCGGGTCGACTGAGGTGGGTACCGCGGTCCCGTAGGTGCTCACGCCGTCTGCTCGCATTGCGCACCCGAGGCGATCAACTCCGCAACGGCGTCGAGGTGTTCGTTCAGGTAGAAGTGCCCGCCGTCGAACATGGTGACCTCGACGTCGCCGGTGTGTTTGCCCCAACCGTAGAGATCACCGAGGGTGACGATCGGGTCCTGGTCACCGCCGATCGCCAGGATTGGGGTGGCGACCTTGACGTCTTCGTCGCGGAAGTACACATCGCTGGCGTGGTAGTCGGCTTTGATGACGGGCAGGGCCAGCCTCATCAGTTCGCGGTTGGCGAAGACGTCGGAAGCGGTGCCTTCCAGCGCCGCGAGGTAGTTGAGGATGTCGTCGTCGCTTTTCGGGTGTGGCGGCTTGGCCGTTGCGTTGCTGGGGGCGACCGACGCCGAGACGTTGAGCCGCCGCACATCGACGCCGTGGGCCTCGGCCAGCCGAACGAACTCGAAGGC
>NZ_LZLE01000235.1 GCF_001673155.1 Mycobacterium sp. 1423905.2
CGAATCCGCCATCGCTACGGCAAGTCCGCGGTCACCCGCGCGGTCTTGGTGGGCAGGGACCCGGGCCTGGAAATGCCGCACCTACCGGACTGACCAGTCCAGCAGTTCCTCCACCGGCCAGGTGTTGACGATGCGCTCGGCGGGAATCTCCGCGTCCAGCGCACGCTGGGCGCCGTAACCCAGGAAGTCCAGCTGCCCCGGTGCGTGCGCGTCGGTATCGATGCTGAACACACACCCGATGTCGCGGGCCAGGTTCAGCAACCGGGTGGGCGGGTCTCGCCGTTCCGGACGGGAGTTGATCTCGACTGCGGTGCCGTGGTCGCGGCAGGCGCTGAACACCGCCTCGGCGTCGAATTTCGACTCCGGCCGTATCCCCCGGTTACCCGCCACCAGCCGGCCAGTGCAGTGGCCCAGTACGTCGGTGTGCGGATCCGAGACGGCGCGCACCATACGACGGGTCATCGCCGCGGCGTCCATGGACAGCTTGGAGTGCACGCTGGCCACCACGATGTCCAGCCGGTCCAGCAATTCGGGTTCCTGGTCCAGGCTGCCGTCGTCGAGGATGTCGACCTCGATGCCGGTCAGGATGCGCATGGGCGCGAACTGCTCACGCAGTTCGTCGATCACGTCGAGCTGCTTGCGCAGCCGTTCGGGAGACAGCCCGTTGGCGATGGTCAACCGCGGCGAGTGATCGGTCAGCGCGCAGTACTCATGGCCCAGGGCCGCCGCGGTGGCCATCATCTCCTCGATCGGCGCCGACCCGTCCGACCAGTTCGAATGCAGGTGCAGGTCGCCCCGCAGCGCGGCGCGCAACTCAGCACCGCCCAAATCCTGTGCGGCAGCGCGTAATTCGACGAGCAGATCGGGTTCCCGCCCGGACCACGCCTGGTCGATGACCTTCGCCGTCTTGGGCCCGATTCCCGGCAGCGTCTGCCAGCTGTTGGCCTGGCCGTGTCGTTCCCGAGTGGCCTCGTCGAGCTTTTCGATGATGTCAGCCGCGTTGCGATAGGCCATGACGCGCCGGGGATCATCCCGGTTGCGGTCCCGGTAGTACGCGATCTGGCGCAGGGCGACGACGGGATCCATCAGAGCAACTGCCCGTCCACGAAGCCGGCGAAAACAACCGCGAATCCGCCCAGTTCGCCGGCGATGAGCGACCACATCGCCAGCCCGGTGCCGCGCTTGGGCGGGTTGAATTGATTGTCGGTGTCGCGTCGCGCGCCATGGAGGATGTAACTGCCGATCGCGGCGACGAAGAAGAACACCAGCACCATCGCCGCGGTGAGATTGACCCACGTCGGCCAGGAACTCAATTCCACGAACACCGCGGTCAACCCACTGGCGAACGCGTATAACAACGCCGCCCGGTGTGCGATGTCGACATACGGGTGGGCGCGATGATCGACGCTGGTCATGATCTGCCGGTACTTCCACACCCCGAGAGCCAGCGCCAGCAGAAAGATCAGTCCGGTCGCCAGCAGCGTGATCTTCGTGTCAATTCCCAGCTCACAGCTCATCGTTCGGCCCAG
>NZ_LZLE01000236.1 GCF_001673155.1 Mycobacterium sp. 1423905.2
GCGGCCGGGCAGATGCGCAAGGTGGCCGGCGTGTGGATGTGGGACGGCGATGTCGCGGTATCGGCGACCCTGTCCGACTCCTTGGCGGGCCAGATGGGCCGGCTGAACCCCCAAGTGGCCATGGTGATCGACACCCTTTCACAATGTGAGCCGCTGGCCGTCGATGTGCTGTGTGATCTGGTGCGCCGCCGCGACCTCGAGGCCGCCGAAGAGATGGGCTTGGTGATCGTCGAACGTACCGGCGGCCGACTGATGGCCAGGCTGGCTCACCCGCTCTACGGTGAGCTGCGCCGCGCCAACGCCGGCGAGATGTACCTCTCGGCGATTCGGGGACGGCTGGCCACCCGGCTGGCCGAAGACCGTGACCCCGACCTGCAGGCCACCGTCCGCCGGGCGCTGCTACGCCTGGAGTCGGATTTGGATCCCGACCCTCACCTGTACCTGGAATCGGCCCGGCATGCCATGACGTTGCTGGACCTTGACCTTGCCGACCGGTTCGCCACAGCTGCGGCTCAAGGGGGAGCACCGGGCGCGGCCGGGGTGCGGGCGATGAATCTGGTTCTCCTGGGTTGTGGCGAGCAGGCCGAGATGGCGCTGCGCGACTTGGCTGAGGCCGGCGCGCCCGACAGCCATCACTGGGCGACCGTACGAGCGGCCAACCTGGTGTGGATGCTCGGCAAGCCGGCAGACGCGGCGGTGATCCTGGACGGCCTTGCCTCCCGAAGCTCGCCGGCGACGGAGACCGAGGCGCAGGTCGCCGAACGATTGGCGGTGCAGGCTTGCCTCGACGCGGTGTCGGCGCGGTGCCGGTCGGCGGCCGAGCACGCCCGGACCGCGTTGGGTTGCGACCACTTGCCGGACTTTCACGCGATGATGGCCTCGCTGGCCTTGATCATGGCCATGGGAGCCCTCGGTGAAGTGGACGACCTGGCGGACGTGGCCGCGCAGGCGCTGCGCCGCGCAACCACGTCCTTCCAGGCGTCTCATATGCGCTTCTGGTTCGGCGCCGTCTACGGCCGTGCCTGTCGGCTGACCGGACGTATCGATGAATTCACCCGTACCGCCGAGCAATTGGCCGACGCGGCGCGCGAGATTCCCGGGTTAGCGTATGCCAACCTCGCCTTTCTGCTGGGCAATGCCGCGCTCGTCCGCGGCGCCGTCGCGGACGCGGTCCGGTTGGGGCACGAAGCGCTGGCGGGGGTTCATCGACATTCCGTGACAACGGGTTTGCGGCCCGCCAGCTATTTCGCCTTGGCCGAGGCCCACGCCAAGCTGGGGCAGGCGGAGGCAGCCAATGACGTTGTGGCCGAGGCCCGCAGCTGCGTGCCGACCGATTTCCTGTTCATGCACACCGGGTTGGCGTTGGCCAGCGG
>NZ_LZLE01000237.1 GCF_001673155.1 Mycobacterium sp. 1423905.2
AGCATCGAGTCGGACTGCTTGGCCATCAGTCGCAACATCACCCATTCCGCCGCCCGCGCCGGGAGGCTGGCGCCCACCTCCACGGTGCTGGCCAACGTCACTACCGTCGCTGCGCCGGCCGGTCGCAGCGTCCAGCGGTTGGCGACTTTGCGCAGCAGAATCGGCATCCCCTCGATGTCATAGGCCAGCGTGGTCGGTGCTTCGCACTCGGTGACGCGCTCGACCAGCACATTGCTACCCATCTGGACGCGGCGGGTGGCACCCAGCAGTCCGCCACCGGGCCCTCGGTTCAGCACGCTCGAATGGTCGGCATTGTCCGCCCACGAACTCAGCGCCCCGAAGTCGGCCAGTAGTTCCCAGACCGTCTGCGTGGGCGCCAGGATCCTCTGGCTGCGGCTGATCTGCGCCACGTCGCCATCCAACACCATGTCCGAGCGCAATCGAGTAAGTTCCGCGTGCTGAGTGCGACCGAGCCCAGCCTGACCACCGGGTTTGTCGTGTCGCTACGGTTGAGGGCGACTGTGGACAGACGACAGAACAGCAGAGGCGGCCGATCACCCGATGTATGACCAGGTCAACTACGACGCGGCAGACCCCGCTGACATCGGATACCGCTTGGATCCGGTGCTGGCGCGCAGTTGGCTGTTGGTCAACGGGGCGCACGCCGACCGGTTCGAAGCGGCGACGCGCTCTCGCGCCGACATCGTGGTCCTCGACATCGAAGACGCGGTCGCGCCCAAAGACAAGGATGTGGCTCGCGACAATGTGGTGCGTTGGTTGAGCGCAGACCACACCGACTGGGTCCGGATCAACGGCTTCGGCACGCCGTGGTGGGCCGAGGATGTTGCGCAGTTGGCGCAGACGCAGGTGGGTGGCGTAATGCTCGCGATGGTCGAGTCGGTGGACCATGTCACCGAAACCGCCAAGCGGCTGCCCAACAAACCGATCGTGGCGCTGGTCGAGACGGCCCGCGGGCTGGAACGAATCACCGAGATCGCCGCGGCGAAGGGCACCTTCCGGCTGGCTTTCGGGATCGGCGACTTTCGCCGCGACACCGGATTCGGCGAAGACCCGACTACGCTGGCGTATGCCCGGTCCCGTTTCACTATCGCCGCCAAGGCGGCCGGGCTGCCGAGCGCCATCGACGGACCGACCATCGGCTCCAACCCGCTGAAGTTGATCGAAGCGACGGCGGTGTCTGTCGAGTTCGGCATGACCGGCAAGATCTGCCTGTCACCTGACCAGTGCGCGGTGGTCAACGAGGGGCTATCGCCCTCGCAAGATGAAATCGGCTGGGCGAAGGAGTTTTTCGCCGAATTCGAGCGTGACGGGGGAGAGATCCGCAATGGGTCGGACCTCCCGCGCATCGCGCGGGCCACCAAAATCCTGGATCTGGCCCGGTCCTACGGCATCGTGGCGTCCGAATTCGAAGATGAACCGGTCCACTCGCCCGCCCCGTCGGACACCTATCACTACTAAGTGAGCGCACCGCGGCGGATCCGCGTGGGACGGATCTACGACGAGCTGAGCCCCGACGACGGCCAGCGGGTGTTGGTGGACCGGATATGGCCGCGTGGTATTCGCAAAGACGATCCGCGGGTGGGCATGTGGTGCAAAGACGTCGCACCGACCAAGGAGTTGCGTGACTGGTACCACCACCAACCGGAACGCTTCGACGAATTCGCCGCGCGGTATGAGGCGGAGTTGGCGGGGAACCCGGCGCTGAAGGAGCTGCGCGAGCTGGCCAAGCAAGGCGTGCTCACCCTGGTCACCGCCGCGCGGGAGGTGGAGGGCAGCCATGCTGCGGTGCTGGCCAATCTGCTCAGGCACCGCTGAGGCGCGTGAGACGATCGTCGGATGCGATTGGGTCTGCACGCCTTGGGAATTGGCACCGGCGCCGAGCGCGCGGTGATTGACGCCGTCGCGTCGACGGCCGACGAATCCGGGTTCGCGACCCTGTGGGCGGGTGAACATGTCGTGATGGTCGATCGCTCGGGGTCGCGTTATCCGTATTCCGACGACGGCGTCATTGCTGTTCCCGCCCAGGCGGATTGGCTCGATCCCATGGTGGCCCTCGGCTTCGCCGCTGCCGCCT
>NZ_LZLE01000238.1 GCF_001673155.1 Mycobacterium sp. 1423905.2
GACCTGGTGTTCATCGACGCCGACAAGGAGAACTACCCCGCCTACCTCGAGTGGGCGGTGCGACTGGCCCGCCCCGGCGCGGTCATCGTGGTGGACAACGTCATTCGCAACGGACATGTGGCGGCGGCGGACTCCGGCGACGCCCGGATCACCGCGACCCGCCACACGCTGCAGCTGATGGGGGAGCACCCGCGGCTGGACACCGCGGCGCTGCAGACCGTCGGCGCCAAGGGGTGGGACGGGTTCGCGCTGGCGCTGGTGCGCTAGCCGCCGGCCGGCCGAGTGTGCTGGCCAAGTACGTCAAGCTGGTCAACTCCGCGGCGGTAGGCGCGGTCTGCGGCTGACCCTCCCGGCCAGCCGTCAGCGTGCGCTGACGCCGTCGAGTGTGTCCACACGGCGGGAAATCCCGACCAATCCCACCGTGACTGCACCCTCGACGCCCCCTGAGCACACTCGGCCGGCCGGCGGCTAGCGCACCAGCGCCAGCGCGAACCCGTCCCACCCCTTGGCGCCGACGGTCTGCAGCGCCGCGGTGTCCAGCCGCGGGTGCTCCCCCATCAGCTGCAGCGTGTGGCGGGTCGCGGTGATCCGGGCGTCGCCGGAGTCCGCCGCCGCCACATGTCCGTTGCGAATGACGTTGTCCACCACGATGACCGCGCCGGGGCGGGCCAGTCGCACCGCCCACTCGAGGTAGGCGGGGTAGTTCTCCTTGTCGGCGTCGATGACCGGCGGGTCC
>NZ_LZLE01000239.1 GCF_001673155.1 Mycobacterium sp. 1423905.2
CCGCCCGCATCAGCATCGGTTCGGAGATGTCGAACCCCACCGCCAACCCGTCAGCCGACAGCTGCGCCGCCAACGGCTTGGTGAAATTGCCTGGGCCGCAGGCGACGTCGAGCAAACTGTGGGCGCGGTCCAGATGCAGCGCCGCAGCGGCGCGGCGCTGCTCTGCGCCGGTGGTGACACCGCTGGCCAGGTAGAACGAGGTCGGCCGCCACAACCGTTCGTAGACGGTCGCGACGAACGCGCTGTTCATCGCGCGCTGAGCGAACGTCGGCACCGGAGCGCTCGTCGACTCACCCAACACGTCGAGAAAACCGTGCCGCAACACCGCCGGCTGATTCAGCAACGCTCGGGTGAACTCGATCGGATCCTGTTGGGTGACCATTGCGGCAGGGTAATGCCTGTCCTTGCCGCGCCGGCGGCCGACGCCATACCCTGAGGCGAATCAGACCGCGAACGAAACACGGGGGCGGCGGGGCCATGGGAATGCCGGTGACGCGACTCCCGGGAAGGCCGCAGTGGCCGAACTGACCGGCGCCCGGGTCGAAGAACTCGCGGGAATGGACATCTTCACCGGGTGCCCGGTCGAGGACCTGCTGCCGTTGGCGGCCAGCGTCTCGCCGCTGAGCTCTGCGCCCGGCCAGGTGCTCATGCAACAAGGTGAGCAGGCGGTGTCCTTTCTGCTCATCTCCTCCGGGCGCGCCGAGATCAAGCACGTCGGCGAGGACGGCGTGGTGATCGTCGAGCAGGCACTACCCGGCACGATCGTGGGAGAGATCGCGCTGCTGCGCAACATTCCGCGCACGGCGACGGTGATCACGATCGAGCCGTTGACCGGGTGGGTCGGCGACAACGACGCCCTGGCGCGGATGGTGCACATCCCCGGCATCATGAATCGGCTGCTGCGCACCGTGCGCCAGCGGCTGGCCGCCTTCGTCACGCCGATTCCGGTCCGCCTGCGCGACGGCACGGAGTTGACGTTGCGCCCCGTGCTCCCCGGTGACCGCGAGCGCACCGTGCACGGCCACGTCCACTTCTCCAGCGAGACCCTCTACCGGCGGTTCATGTCGGCCCGGGTCCCCACCGAGCGCCTCATGCACTACCTCGCCGAAGTCGACTACGTCGACCACTTCGTGTGGGTGATGACCGACGGCGGCGACCCGGTGGCCGATGCCCGCTTCGTTCGCGACGAGGCCGACCCGACGGTCGCCGAGATCGCCTTCACCGTCGCCGACGCCTACCAGGGCCGCGGCATCGGCACCTTCCTGATCGACGCCCTGGCGGTGGCGGCCCGCGTCGACGGCGTCGAACGGTTCTCCGCGCGGATGCTCTCGGACAACCTGCCGATGCGCACCATCATGGACCGCCACGGCGCGGTCTGGCAGCGCGAGGACATTGGCGTCATCACCACGATCATCGACGTCCCTCGGCAATTGAGCCTCAGCCGGCCGATGGTCGAGCAGATTCGGCATGCGGCGCGGCAGGTCATGGAGGCGGTCGGCTGACGCGCGGCCCAATCTCCCCGGCGGCGCCCCAATCTCGTGTTATCAACGCAGGATGCGGCCGTTGTGGATGGCACTGGTGGCCCTGCCGGTCGCCGCATGCGCCCACCCGTCCGCGCCCCCTGCTGCGGCGCCCCACACGTCGTCGCCGGCGGCGCACGGCACCGCGGTCAACCCCGCCAACATCAAGCGGGTGTCCCGTGATCTGCCGCCCGGCTACGAGGTGACCAGGGGTATCCCCAGCGGCCTCTCGCCCCGTGCGGTGTGGAACCTGGACGCCGACGCCTCGGTGACCGGAGACAAGCCGGCGCAATGCGCGACGCTGGCCGACCCGGGCGGTGGACGCGACCAGTCGGCGCAGGGAGTCTCGGGTTCGGGTGCGGGCGGGATCGTCGACGCCGTGGTGGTCGCCCTGCTGTCCGGTCGGGTGGCCTTGGACCACAACGCCGTGGCCGGTTGCGGCCAGTGGACCATGTCGGATCGGCACACGACGGCGAACGTCAGCCTCATTGAGGCACCGCACATCGACGACGCGGACACCGTCGGCATGACCGCCGAGGTTCGCACCACCGTCGAGTCGGGCGCCCAAATCGACTCGCGCACCGTGACCTTCATCGCTTACCTGGGCGGCTACTACGCATTCACCACGGTGACCACCGACCCCGGCTCCATGCTGCCGCCGCTACCACCGCAGTTCGCCGCCGACCTGCTGGTCAAAACCGTTGCGACGTTACGTAGCTGAGCACAGGTAGGGTGACCACGGTGTTGAAGGCGGTGCTCGCGATCGGATCGGTGTGCCTGGTCCTCGGCTGTTCCTCAGGAGCCAAAAGCGCTTCGCCCAACGCAGACATCGCCAAGGTGGTCGACGTCAAGAAGAGCTTCGGACCGGAGTTCAAGGTCACCGACGTCCCATCCCGGGCCATCGATCCGCAGTTCTTCGCCGCCCGCAAGCTGCCCGCTGGGTTGAGCTTCGACCCGCCGAACTGCGCCAAAACCGCGGTCGGGCCGGACATGCCGCCCGGGCTCCAGGGCAACATGGCCGCGGTCTCGGCGGAGGGTAACGGCAACCGATTCGTCGTGATGGCGGTGGAGACCTCGCAGGCGTTGCCGTTCAACGAGCCGGGCAAGGACTGCGCCAAGGTGGCGTTCGTCGGCGCCCAACTGCGCGGGGGCCTGGAAGTGGTCGACGCCCCGCACATCGACGGGACCCAGACTCAAGGCGTGCATCGGGTGCTGCAGGCGCTCGTCGACGGCTCGGCGCGCACCGGGGAGCTCTACGACTACTCCGCCCAGTTCGGTGATTTCCAGGTCATCGTCATCGCGAACCCGCTGGTGGTTCCCGACCAGCCGCTGGCCAAAGTCGACACTCAACGTGCCCGCGACCTGCTGGTCAAGGCGGTCGCGGCGATCCGCACCTAGCGCACGTCCCGGGGCCGGAACTGGATGCTGATGCGCGGGCCGGCCGGCGCCGACGTCTTGGGCACCGAATGCTCCCACGTGCGTTGGCAGGATCCGCCCATCACCAGCAGATCGCCGTGGGCCATCGGGAAGCGCAACGACCGTCCGCCGCCGCGGCGGCGCATCGCGAAGGTGCGGGTGGCGCCCAGGCTGACGATGGCGACCATGGTGTCCTGCGAGCTGCTGCGGCCGATGGTGTCACCGTGCCATGCGACGCTGTCTGAGCCGTCGCGATAACAGCACAACCCGACGGTGGTGAAGGGCTCGCCGAGTTCACCGCCGTAGATGTCGTTGAGCCGGCGGCGCAGCCGCGCGATCTGCGGGTGCGGCGGTTCCTCGACGGCTAGATCGTGAAAGCTCACCAGCCGGGGCACGTCGACGACGCGGTCATACATGTGACGACGTTCGGCCCGCCACGGCACGCAGGTCAGCAGCTCGTCGAAGAGGCTGTCGCAATCGTCGAGCCAGCCCGAGCGGATGTCGACGAAGGCGCCGTCACCGAGCTCTCTGCGCTCGTTGTGCTCGAATAGCGAGCCCTGAACCGCGATCGCCACGCGCACCAGTTTATCGCACACTCGTTCGATGAAGCGGGCGCGCGGGCCCAGCCGCTACCGTTTGAGCTGTGCGTCATATCCCGCTGAGCACCGATTCCGAGGTGGGCACCTTAAGGGTTGCCATCCTGCACCGCCCGGGTGCCGAGCTGCGCCGACTCACCCCCCGCAACAACGACCAGTTGCTTTTCGACGGGCTGCCGTGGGTAACGCGCGCGCAGGAGGAGCACGACCAGTTCGTCGAGCTGTTGCGGTCGCGTGGGGTGGAAGTGCTGCTGCTGAGTGACCTGTTGACCGAGGCGCTGCAGCACAGTGGGGCCGCCCGGATGCAGGGAGTGGCCGCGGCGGTGGATGCTCGCCGGTTGGGTTTGCCGCTGGCGCAGGAGCTTTCGACCTACCTGCGGGGGCTGGATCCGGTTCGGCTGGCTCAGGTACTGACCGCGGGAATGACGTTCAACGAGTTGCCGCCCGACATCCGCTCGGCGGTGTCGCTGGTCCTGCGCATGCATCACGGCGCGGACTTCGTCATCGAGCCGCTGCCCAATCTGGTGTTCACCCGCGACTCGTCAATCTGGATCGGACCGCGGGTGGTGATCCCCTCGCTGGCGATGCGCGCGCGGGTGCGGGAAGCGTCGTTGAGCGACCTCATCTACGCCCACCACCCGCGGTTCACCGGGGTGCGGCGGGCCTACGAGTCGCGCACCGCGCCGGTGGAAGGTGGCGACGTGTTACTGCTGGCGCCGGGTGTGCTGGCGGTCGGAGTGGGGGAGCGGACCAGCCCGGCCGGCGCAGAGGCGTTGGCGCGCAGCCTGTTCGACGACGCCTTGGCCCATACGGTGCTGGCGGTGCCGATCGCGCAGCGCCGTGCGCAGATGCATCTGGACACGGTGTGCACGATGGTCGACACCGACACCGTGGTGATGTACGCCAATGTGGTGGACACGTTGTCCGCGTTCACCATTGAGCGGACGCCGGGTGGGGTGACGATCAGCGAGGAGACGCCCTTCCTCGAGGCGGCGGCCCAGGCGATGGGCATCGACAAGCTGCGCGTCATCCATACCGGCCTGGATCCCGTTGTGGCAGAACGCGAACAGTGGGACGACGGCAACAACACGCTGGCGTTGGCGCCCGGCGTCGTCGTCGCCTATGAACGCAACACCGAGACCAACGAGCGGTTGCAGGACGCGGGCATCGAAGTGCTCACCATTCCTGGCTCAGAGTTGGGGACGGGCCGGGGCGGGCCGCGCTGCATGTCGTGCCCGGTCGCGCGTGACTCCATCCGCTGACGCCGAGATTGCCGGAGGGGTTGTGATAGGCCGTCGAGTCACAGCCCTGGCGGCAATCTCGGCGCAAGGCGGCGGGTCAGTTCGTCGCGCACCCGGTGGATGACGAACATCGGTGAATCCTCCTTGACCACCCTGATCACCCGCCAGCCCAGCTCGGCGATCATCTCGCCGCGGCGAAGGTCCTTGACGTATTGCCGACGGTCGGTCCGATGCTGCTCACCGTCGTATTCCAGCGCCACCATCGGTTCCTCCCAGCCCATATCGAGGTACGCCACGAAATGGCCGTCGGTGACTTTGATCTGAGTAACCGGGCGGGGGAGTCCGGCGTCCATGACGAGCAGCCGCAACCAGCTTTCTTTCGGTGACTGTGCCCCACCGTCCATGAGCGCCAACGCGCGTCGACAGCGTCGAATATTGCGGGCGCCGCGGTGGCGTGCGAGCAACTCCGCCACGTCGCCGGCCGCCAGACCGGTCGCGGCGGACAAGGCGTCGAGATGGGCCACGGCCATGCCGCGCGGAAGATGCCGAGCCAGGTCGAACGCCGTCCATACCGGGTTGGTGACCGGTAGCCCGTTGACTTCAACGACGTCGTCGTCACTGATCCGCTCTCGGCGCACGATGACGCCGGGCGGCGGGTGGTGGAGCATGCCGATCACCTCGATCGGGATGAAATCGTCGATCCACTTCGCGCCGTGCAGAGCGGCGGCGGCGCGGCCGGTGATCACACCCCGACGGCCCGACCACAGCCACGCCGCGCGAATGTTGACCCACAGGGTCTGCGGCGCGTCCTTGGGCAGGTACACATCACGGTGCACGCGGCGGTAATTCCACCGCAATTGGCCGCGGGTGAGGGCGCCGCGGGCCAGAGCTTCGCTGCCGAGAAACACCGTCACGCGCCGATGATGCTGCGGGCGGCCTTTCCTATGCGTCCAGATTGCCGTGGGGGTTGTGGATGGAGCGCATCCCACAGCTGTGGCGGCAATCTCGGCGATATCAGCGCCAGCTGGGCAGCCAGATCTCCATGTTCCACGTCTGCTGCGAGATCGGCAGCCCGGTCAGCACCGGGAACAGCCACGCGAAGTTCGTCACCACCAGTGCCACATAGCAGCTCGCCAGGATCAGCCCCAGCGTGCGTCGCTCCCGACCCTGTTGCGGCTGATGCAGGATGTCACCGAGGATCAGCGCAATGCCCATCACCAGGAACGGCGCCATGGTGGCCGCGTAGAAGAAGTACATCTGCCGGTCGATCTCGGCGAACCACGGCAGCCATCCCGCGCAGTAGCCCACCAGCACTACCGCGTACCGCCAGTCGCGACGCACGAACGCCCGCCAGGCCGCGTAGATCAGCACCGGCACCGAGATCCACCACATGGCCGGCGTGCCCACCAGCATCTCGGCCTTGACGCACGACTGCGCGCCGCAGCCCGACACGTTGTTCTGGTCGATCGCGTACAGCACCGGTCGCAACGACATCGGCCAGCTCCACGGCTTGGACTCCCAGGGGTGGTAGTTGCCCGCCGAATTGGTCAGTCCCGCATGGAAATGGAAGGCATTGGCGGTGTAGTACCACAGCGACCGGATGGCGTCGGGCAGCGGCACCACCGAGTCCGGACCGATCGCTTGGCCCACCAGATGCCGGTCGATCGCCGTCTCCGAGGCGAACCACCCCGCATAGCTGGCCAGATACACCCCGAGCGGAATCAGCACCAACGCATACGCGGTCGGCGCGAGGTCGCGGCGCAGCACCCCCAGCCACGGCCTGGGCGCCTGATAGGCGCGCCGCGCCGCGACGTCGAACGCCAGGGACATGGCGCCGAAGAACACTACGAAGTACAAGCCCGACCACTTGGTGCCGCACGCCAACCCCAGCAGCACTCCGGCACCGAACCGCCACCAGCGCACCCCGAGCCGCGGACCCCACACCGTCTCGGCCATGCGGTTCTCCTGCGCCGCGACGTGCATCCGCTGCCGGACCTGATCGCGGTCGACGATTAGTGCGCCGAATGCCGCCAGCACGAAGAACGTCAGGAAGCCGTCCAGCAATGCCGTGCGCGCGGCCACGAAGCTGACCCCGTCGCAGATGATCAGCAGCCCGGCGATCCCACCGACCAGCGTGGACCGGCTGATCCGCCGCACAATCCGCAGCACCAGCGCCACCATGACCACGCCCAACAGCGCACCGGTGAACCGCCAACCCACTCCGGTGTAACCGAACAGCGCCTCACCGACGGCGATCAGCTGCTTGCCCGCCGGCGGGTGCACCACCAACCCGAAGCCCGGGTTGTCCTCGATGCCGTGGTTGTGCAGCACCTGCCAGGCCTGCGGCGCGTAGTGCTTTTCGTCGAAGATCGGGGTGCCGTTGTCGGTGGGTGAGCCGAGGTTCAGGAAACGGGTGATCGCGGCCAGCAGGGTGATGACGGCCGTCGCGACCCAGCCGCGCAGCCGGTCGACCGGCCCGAAGTCGGCGACGGGCAGCAGCGGTCCCGGGCTGACGACGGGTGCCTCGCGCTGCTCGCCCAGGACGGCGGCTTCGTGCGGCGGGGCGGTCATCACGTCGATCGTAGGCTGTCGGTCATGACTTCTGGGCGCCTGTTGCTCGCCGCGACCCCGTTGGGCCAGCCGTCGGACGCCTCGCCGCGTCTGGTCGACGCGCTGGCCCACGCCGACGTGGTGGCCGCCGAGGACACCCGCCGAGTGCGCAACCTGGCCAAGGCGCTCGACGTGCAGATTGGGGGACGGGTGGTCAGCCTGTTCGACCGGGTGGAGGCGTTGCGGACTGGGGCCTTGGTCGAGGCGATCGAGGCCGGCGCGACGGTGCTGGTGGTCAGCGACGCGGGGATGCCGGTGATCAGCGATCCCGGCTACCGGCTGGTCGCCGCCTGCGTCGACGCCGGATTGCCGGTCACCTGCCTGCCCGGACCGTCGGCGGTGACGACGGCGCTGGTCCTGTCGGGTCTGCCGTCGGAGAAGTTCTGCTTCGAAGGGTTCGCGCCGCGCCGCGGAGCGGCCCGGCGCACCTGGCTGGCCTCCTTGGCCGACGAGCAGCGCACCTGCGTCTTCTTCGAATCGCCGCGCCGGTTGGCGGCATGTCTACGCGACGCCGTGGCGGAGCTGGGCGGCGAACGTCGGGCGGCGGTCTGCCGCGAGTTGACCAAGGTGCACGAGGAGGTAGTGCGCGGTTCGCTCGAGGAGCTTTCGGCCTGGGCCGAGGACGGGGTCCTCGGCGAGATCACCGTGGTGCTGGCCGGTGCCACCGCACGGGCCGACGTGCCCGCGCTGGTCGCCGAGGTGGAGAAGCTGGTCACCGCGGGGATCCGCGTCAAGGACGCCTGCAGCGAAGTGGCCGGGGCCAACGAGGGCGTGCGATCACGCCAGCTTTATGACGCCGTGATGCTGGCCCGCCGAGAGGCAGAGCTGCAAGCTCCCTGACCGGTCAGGGCGTGCAGATCGGGATGACCGAGCCCGGCAAGCACAGGTGCGGCGCCGGCGGCAGCGGCGGGGGACCCGGCAGCGCCGGTAGCGGCGGAAGCCCCTGCGGCAGGCTGGTCGGAATCCCGGCTGCGGCCGCCAGTGCGGGCAGCGCCGCGGCCACCGCCGCGGGATCGACGGGCGGCAGCGCGGGCAAGCCCGCGGGGATAGCGGCGGGTAGACCGCCGCCGGCTGCGGCCGCCAGGGCGGGCAGCGCCGCGGCGACCATGCCCGGGTCGACACCCGGCAGCGCCGGCAAGCCGCCGGGGAGGCCACCGGCTGCGGCCAGTGCGGGCAGCGCGGCGGCCAGCATCGCGGGGTCTATCCCCGGCAACGCCGGCAGGCCCGCGGGCAGACCGGCCTGCAGGGCCGGCAGCACGGCTGCCAGTTGCGGCACCCCACCGGCGGCCAAGGCCAGCAGGTCCGTCGGCGAAACACCCGGCAGACCCGGAAGGCCGGTCGCCGCGAGGGACGCCAGGCTGGTCGGCGACACCCCGGGCAGACCCGGCAGGCTCAGCCCCGGCAGACCGCCGGCGGCCGCCAGTCCGATCATCCCGGCCGGCGAAATGCCCGGGATACCGGGCAGGCCGGGCAACGCCAACGCCGGCAGACCCACCGCGGGCAGACCAGCGCCGGGCAGCAGCATGTTGGCCACCGAGGTGCCGGCGCCACCGAGAGCGGGCAAGATGCCCGATTGCTGCAGCGCGTTGTAGGCCAATACCACGTAGGTGACGGCCAGCGCACTGGTGCTCGCCACGCCGGCCACGGTGTTGCCGATGCCCAGCACGCCGTTGACCACCGCGTAGGCGGTGTTCACCGCGCTCGCGCCGTTGGCGAGGCCCCCGAGATCCGGCAGGCCGGGATATCCGATTCCGGGGATGCCGAGACCCGGGACGCCGACGCCGGGAATGCCCAGACCGGGGATGCCGACGTCAGGAACCCCAGGCGGCGGCGCCAGCGCGGCGCTGGGCGGGCCGGCCGCTCCGGCATTGGGCAGCGAGGCGATTCCCGGGCTGACCGGTGTGGCCGAGCCGTTGCCGGGCAGCGCAACGGCGGCGGCCGGCGCCGCCGGTGGGGGCACCGGGTTGGGCTGCGCTGCGGACCGCGCGATTTGGTCCGGTCCGACCGCGGGAGCCTGACTCGGCTTGCCCGCCTGCGTCGGATTCGGCATCAGGACCGACGAGAGGCGATCGCATTGCTGACCAGCGTTGCAGGTTCCCCCGGCGATGCGCGTGGGCGTAGAGACCGTCAACGGGGCAACCGCCAGCGCTCCACCCAAAACGGCCGCGGCCGCAGCGCCGGCAACAGCGATTCTCATGACCGATCTCCTCTACCGATTCGACCCACCGAACGACATGGATCGATGGCTCAGTCTAGGCGTAGCCGGTCTGTTATGTCGGCGTAATGCGAAACTCCCCCGACGGCTTGGCGGTCGTCGATTTGCTGACTAACCGACCCGGGTAGCACTCGCCGAAGCCGGCATTCCGACG
Organism: Mycobacterium sp. 1423905.2; assembly: GCF_001673155.1. Taxonomy (GTDB): domain Bacteria; phylum Actinomycetota; class Actinomycetes; order Mycobacteriales; family Mycobacteriaceae; genus Mycobacterium. The sequence continues at coordinate 9,753 of NZ_LZLE01000239.1, forward strand.
ATCGGGGCGGCCTTATGCAGGCATTCTTCCCACTCGGCGGCCGGGTCGGAATCGGCGGTGATGCCGCCGCCTACGCCCAGCACGGCGTTGCCCGCCGCGTCGAATTCGACGGTCCGGATTGCCACGTTGAGCTCACACCCTGCCACTGGCGATGCGAATCCCACTGTGCCGCAATATATCCCGCGTCGGCGCTGTTCCCATTGCGAAATCAGTTGGCGGGCTCGCAGTTTGGGAGTCCCGGTCACCGACGCAGGGGGGAAGGCGGCGTCCAGCAGCGCCGACGTCGGTAATTCGGCGGGAACCTGCGCGCACACCGTCGACACCAGATGCCAGACGCCGGGCGCCCGGCGCACCACCAGCAGCTCGGGCACGGTCACCGACCCGGTGACCGCCACCCGGCCCAGGTCGTTGCGGACCAGGTCGACGATCATGATGTTCTCGGCGACCTCTTTGGGGGAGGCCCGCAGCGCTGAGGGCCAGGCGTCCAGCGGCAAGGTGCCTTTGATCGGGCTGGAGGTGACGGTGGACCCCCGGCGGCGCAGAAAGAGCTCCGGCGACAGCGACGCCACGGCGCCCCACCGGCCGGCGACATAGGCGGCGCGAGCCGGCGCGGTGCGGGCGACGCCGTCGGCGAAGAAGTCCAGCGGCGAGCCGGCGACCGTGCCGGTGAACTGGGTGCAGACACAGGCCTGATACACCTCGCCGGCGCCGATCGCCGCCAAGCAGGCCAACACCCCGGCGCGGTGGGTCGCCCGGTCGGCGGGCGCCCAGTCGATGTGGCAGCTCGAGGCGGGCCGGGGCGCCGTGCCCATGGCCAGCGCGTCGGCCAGCCACTGCGGCATCGGCGCGCCGGTCAGGCTCTCGTACCACCATTGGCCGTGCCGGTCGCGGCGCAGCACGCAGTCGGTCCACCCGCCCGCGGCCTCGGGGATGCGATGGGGAGCTTCGTCGGCGGCCGGGTCCGGATAGGACAGGTAGCCGACCCAGCCGCCACCCACCGCGCCGTCGGCCCCGGCGCCGGGCCGCACCGCGAAGGCCTCGGCGGGGCGCACCGGCTGCACCAGCACGCTGGGGGCGATCACCGCCAGCGAATCGAACCACTCGCCGGTCAGCGCGGCGGGCGGCGGCAACCCCAGCCGCCGGGTGGCACGACCGATCGCGCGCAACGCCTGGGGGGCCGCGCCCAAGTCGCCGAGCCGGTCGATTCGCACCGCCCTAGCTTGACAGAACGGCGGACTTTCGCAGCATGAGCCGGCTCAGCCGCGGCTGATCGCGCGGGCGTAAGCCAGCGCCGTCAGCTTTTCCGGATTGCGGGTGACGTAGAAGTTGGTGATCTTGTCCTCGGCGATCTCGAAGGTGATGACACCTTCGAGTTTGTCGTCGAGGTACAACACCACCGCCGGGGCGCTGTTGCAGGTCACCATCCGCACGTGCAGCCGTCCGTCGGTCTTGCGCATCAGTCCGGCGATGGCGCGGGCCACCCGCAGCGCACCGACCACCGGCTTGCGCGCCGCCGTCGCCTTACCACCGCTGTCGGCGGTCCAGGTGGCATCCGGGGCCAGCATCGTCATCAGCGCTTCCACGTCGCCGCTGGCCGCGGTGGCCAGGAACTGCGCGGTGATCTGCGCGTTGCGTTGGGGGTCGACGTTGTCGAACCTCTTGCGCCGGGCCTGGACGTGTTCGCGGGCGCGGTGGGCCACCTGTCGCACCGTCGGCACCGGTTTGCCCACCGCCTCCGCGATCTCGCCGTAGTCGAAGCCGAACACTTCCCGCAGCACGAACACCGCTCGCTCGTCCGGGCTCAGCGTTTCCAGCAGCACCAACATCGCCATCGAAACCGATTCGGCCAGCACCACGTCCGCCGACGCGTCCTGCTCGTCGAGCAGCAACGGCTCGGGCAGCCACGGTCCCACGTACTCCTCGCGCCGGCGGGCGTCGGCTCGCAGCGCGTTGAGCGCCTGCCGGGTGACCAGTTGGGCGAGGTAGGACTTGGTGTCGCGCACGCCGGCCAGGTCGACGGCAGCCCACCGCAAGTAGCTGTCCTGCAGCACGTCGTCGGCTTCGGTGGTGGAGCCGAGTATTTCGTAGGCGATGGTGAACAGCAACGGGCGCAACAGGGTGAAGCGTTGCGCGTGTTCGTCGCCGACCGTGGTCATCGCAGCGCGACCGCCTCGTCGGCCGCCAGCTGCGCGGACCGCTTGCCTCCCTTGAGCCAGAGGTACGAGCCGGGCTTGGCGGCTTCGCGGCGCATCGCCCACACCGTGCCCTTGCAGATGGCTTCCTTGAGGCTGGCCACGCTGCGCCCGCCCAGCGCCAGGTTGATCGGGCTGTCGTCGGTGTGCGAGAGCTGCAGCGTGGCGCGAGTGCGGCCGAGGCTGATGCACTGTCCGACGAACGCCTGGCTGAGCGCTGCGGGGGTTTCGCCGGCGATGCGGCTGAGCACGGTATTGGCGGCCTGGGCGCCCAGCGGCCCGGCGGCCTGGCAGCTCATGCGCAGCGGCTGCCCCGACGGCGCGGCGGCGTCACCGGCGGCGACGATGCGGTCGTCGCTGATGCTGGTCAGCGTCTCGTCGGTGAGCAACCGGCCCAGGGCGTCGGTGCGCAGACCGCTGCGCGTCGCCAGGTCCGGCACCCCGAAGCCCGCCGTCCATACCGTGGCCGCGCTGGGCACGACGGTGCCGTCGCTCAGCACCACCGAGTCCCACCGCACCTCGGTGACCGCGAGCGGCTCGAGCACCCGCACGCCCAGCTTGCGCAGCGCCTTGGCCACCGAACGGCGGCCGCGCGGGCTCAATGACGGGCCCAGCACCCCGCCGCACACCATGGTCACCCGGCGGCCCTGCTCGGCCAGTTCGGACGCCGCTTCGATACCGGTCAGGCCGGCGCCGACCACGGTGACGGGGGCGTCGGGGGCTTGGTCGGCCAGCAGGTAACCCAGTCGCTTGGCGCTTTCCAGATCGGCCACGGAGTGGGCGTAATCGGCCGCGCCGGGCACCGCGGGCATTCCGGCGGTGCTGCCGACCGCGTAGATGAGGTAGTCGTAGTTCAGCTGAGCACTCGAACTCAGCGTCACCCGCCGGTCGGCGGCGTCGATGCGGTCCACGGTGTCGACCACCAGTTGCACACCCTCGGCGAGCAGCGACCCGTAGTCGACGGTGGCGGCGGCAGTACCGGCGGCCAGCTGGTGCAGGCGAATGCGTTCGACGAACACCGAACGGGAATTGACCAGGGTGACGTCCACGTCGTCGCGCACCCGCAGGTGGTTGGCGGCGAGGGTGCCGGCGTACCCGCCGCCGATGACGACGACGTGCGTCCGGGTTTTGGCCAGCTCGGGAAGGTCAGACATCGGTGTCTCCTGTTCTTGCGGTTGCCAGTTACGCCCTTGAGACACCGCAGAACCGCCAGGCGTGACAATACGGGCGGGTAATGTGAGCTGTCTCACGTGCGAATCGTCAGGCGCGCTCCGGTAGGAAAACGAAATTGTTGACGTACACCCCGCGCGCCGCCCAGTCGTCTTGGGCCCCGGCGATGTTCGCCGGGTTCTGATGTCGGGCGGGGTCGAACTCCTCGACGGGTCGGCGTTGGCCGGCGACGTCGAAGTAACCGGCGTATCCCAGGGCGCTCAACCTGGCGGTGATGTCGGCGACGGCGTTGGGGTGGTGGCGTTCTTCGGCTTCCACGACGATGGCCGGCCGGTTGCGGCTCAGGGTGTCGGTGGCGCCGCGCAGCACGGCAAGCTCATGGCCTTCCACGTCGATCTTGACCAGGCCGACGTCGTCCAAGCGCAGATCGTCGAGGCGGCACACCGGCACCTCGATGGTGGCGACCGATCCGCCGCCGGCATCGCTCAGGACGTTGTCGCTGTCGATGGTGCTGCGGCCTGGGTCGGATTCGTAGACCCGCATCGTCGTCACGCCCGGCTGGTCGGACAGCGCCACCGACTCGACGCGCACCGGCGCGCCGACGGCGGTGAACATCGCCGTCAGTTCGCGCGCCTGGGCCGGGCGCGGCTCGAAGGCCACCACCGACCGCGATGAGGAAAGCATCGCGATGGAGAACTCGCCGACGTCGGCACCGATGTCCACCGACACTCGGTTGGGGTCGCACAGCGCTCGGACGAGTTGCACGTCCGCGCGTGATTCGCCCAGGCGCTGCAAAATCCGGTACTTGCGCCGCCAGAAGAGTTTTGGCGCGACGGCTTTGGCCGCCGGGGCCAGCATTCGTTTAGCCGAGCGGGCGAGTGGCATTTGCTGCGGCCTCCCATGCGGTGCTGTGACGGAATTGCGCTCGGCACCCAGTTACGTGCCCGACCGGGCAACCGGGCGCATGTTAGTCTCATCTAACTATCAGTGCGTGACCTGCGCCGGAGAGAGCGGCTCGCCAGCCCGTTCGTCGACTCGGCCAGGAGCCATAATTGGGCTGTTGCCCACTTGGGACACGTGTACACACCGGAGGTCTCCGTTGCCACGCAGCCTAGACCTGGTCGTGACCTCGGTAGCCACCCAGCTCATGGAGGCCACGGCGTCCACCGCAACGCGGGTCAGTGAACGGGTGCTCGCGCAACTGGTCGAGCAGTTCGACCTCGACGCCAGTTTCCTGCGCCACCACGATCACGACATCCGCGCCTCGGTGCTGGTCGCCGAATGGCCTCCCCGCACCGACGTCCCCGATCCGGACCCGCAAGCCGTCGTGCACTTCACCAGCGCCGACCCGGTTCTCGCACAATGCGAACACGGCCGCAAGCCGGTCGTGATCCGGCCCGATCAGGGCGGCGCCCGCGCCCTGCAACGGCTGATCGGTGGCACCAAGCAGGCGGCGTCGCCGTCGGTGGCGGCCGCGCCGCTGGTGTCGGGGGAGATGACCACCGGGGTGCTGGGCTTTGTGAAGTATGGCGCGCGAAAGTGGAAGCAAGAGCAGATCAATACGCTCGAGGCGGTCGCCGCGCTGTTCGCCCAATTGCAAGCGCGGATCTCCGCCGAAGAGAAGCTGCGGTACCTCGCCGAGCATGACGACCTGACGGGTTTGTACAACCGTCGGGCGTTGGTTGCGCACCTGTCGGACCGCTTGTCGGCGGGTAACCCGGGACCCGTCGCCGTGCTGTACATGGACCTCGACCGGCTCAAGTCGATCAACGACTACATGGGCCACACCGCCGGCGACTGGTTCATCCGGGTGTTCGCGCAGCGACTCCGGGTGTGCGCCGGCAGCCAGAGCATGATCGCGCGTCTGGGGGGTGATGAGTTCGTCGTCATTCCGGAACAGACGATGTCGGCCGGCGCCGCGGAAGCATTCGCCCGCCGGCTCGGCGCCATGCTGCGCGAGCGACTGGCCATCGGCGGTCACCAGATCACCCGCACGGTGAGCATCGGTCTGGCCGTGGGCATGCCGGGCCGCGACAACAGCACCGACCTCCTGCGCCGCGCCGACGAGGCGGTGCTGACCGCCAAGCGTGCGGGCGGCAACCAGGTCGCGCTGTCCACCGACGACATGTCGCTGAAGAGCGCCTTCCGCAACGACATCGAGTTGCACCTGCAGGGTGATATCGACAGTGAGGCGCTGCTGCTGCACTACCTGCCCGAGGTCGACCTGTGGACCGGCGCCATCGTGGCCGCCGAGGCGCTGGTGCGTTGGCGACACCCCATCTGGGGTCTGTTGCTGCCCGATTCGTTCATCGGGGTGGCGGAGTCGACGAACCTGGCCGGTGAGCTCGGTCGGTGGGTGATGCGCGCTGCCTGTTCTGAATTCGCCCGCTGGCGCGCCAACGGCGTCGGTCAAAGCGCGATCCTGCGCATCAATGTCTCTCCGGTGCAGTTGATCACGCGGGGGTTCGTCCGCAGCGTCGCCGACACCATCGAAGAGTTCGGCATCGACGGCGGCTCGGTGTGCCTGGAGATCACCGAGCGGGCAGTGGTGCACGACATCGAAACCACCCGTAAAACGCTGGCCGAGCTCAAGGAGGTCGGGGTTCAGATCGCGATCGACGACTTCGGCACCGGCTACGCGGTGCTGTCGCACCTGAAGTCCCTTCCCGTCGACATGCTCAAGATCGACACCGGGTTCGTGCGTGACTTGGGCACCAACGCCGGCGACCTGGCGATCGTGCGCGCTATCATCGGCCTGGCCGAGGCTTTCGGCCTGCAATTGGTCGCCGAAGGTGTGGAAACCCCGACCGCGGCACTGACTTTGATGCAACACGGTTGCCACCGGGCGCAGGGATTCCTGCTGTCCCGGCCGGTTCCCGGCAATGCCATGGAGGCGTTGCTGTCCGCGCGCTGGATGCCGATGCCGTTCCTCGCCGACCGCGAGGCGCTGACGCTCGGCGCTATCTAGCACAGAATGGTCCGAACGATTAAGAAGAAGGCGCGGGTTCTGCTTGCGTGCGCGGCGTGTGTCGTCCTGGTCGTCGCCGCCTGCCGAAGCAGCCACGAGGCGACCAGTCCGCTGACCGCGATGGCCAGTCCGGCGATTCCCGCGGCCGCGCAGGAAATTCCGAACCCGCTGCGCGGCCAGTACGAAGACCTGCTGCAGCCGTTGTTTCCCCAAGGACAGCCGACTCAGCAGCGCTACCCGGCTTGGCCGGCGTCCTACGACGCCAGCTTGCGGGTGTCCTGGCGCCAATTGCAGCCCACCGACCCGGCCACCCTACCCCCGGACGCACCCGACGATCGCAAATACGACTTCAGCGTCATCGACGACACCCTGACCAAATTGGCCGAACGCGGGATGCGATTGACGTTGCGGATTTACGCCTACAACTCCTGCTGCAACGCGTCGTACCCGAACAACACCAACCTGGCGATTCCGGATTGGGAACGCGCCCGACCCGGCACCAGCAGGAGCTATCCCGGGCCGTCGAGCGGACCCGCGCCCGGCGTTACCCAAGTGGTGCCCAACTTCAACGACCCGACCTATCTCGACGACTTCTCCCAGCTGCTGGCCGCATTGGGACGCCGCTACGACGGGGACGAACGGCTCAGTGTGTTCGAATTCTCCGGTTACGGTGACTTCAGCGAGAATCACGTCGCCTATCTGCGCGACGCGCTGGGCGCACCCGGCCCAGCACCCGAGGAAAGCACTGCGGCACTGGGCTATTACAGCCAGTTCCGCGATCAGAACATCACCACCGCGTCGATTCGGCGGTTGGTCAGCGCCAACGTCGACGCGTTCCCGCACACCCAACTGGTGGTGACGCCGAACAACCCCGAGATCGTGCGGGAACTGCTGGCCGACGACGTCACGAAGAGATCGGTCGCACCGGTGGGCATTCGCTCCGACTGCCTGGGTGTCTACTCGCCGCTGCCGACCTGGGCGGAGACCAACACCTCGCACTATGTGCAGACCCGCGATCCGCTGATCGCCGCGCTGCGCCAGCGGCTGGCCGTGGCGCCGGTCATCACCGAATGGTGCGAGTTGCCCAGCGGCACAACGGCGCAGGACTACTACCAGAAGGGACTGCACGACGTCATCCGCTATCACGTGT
>NZ_LZLE01000240.1 GCF_001673155.1 Mycobacterium sp. 1423905.2
GGCGTTCGCCGAACTCGGCGAGGACGTGCTGCTCGTCGAGGGCGACACCCGACGACCGGTGGTCGCCGGGCTGCTCAAAGTCGACTCCGGCGAAGGGTTGGCCAACGCGTTGGCCAACCCCGAGATCGCCACCGAAGCCGTCAAGCCCACACCGATTTCGAAATTGTTCATCCTTGCTGCGCGCGCCGCCCGACGGGAGACGCTGCCGTGCAGCGCATATCTGCCGGAGGTGTTGGACAAGGTGCTGCAGGACTTGGCCGACGCCTTCGATCGCACGGTGGTCGACGGGCCGCCGGTGCTGGCGACGGCTGACTCCGGCCTGCTGGGTGGGGCGGTGCAGGCCACCGTGCTGGTGCTGCGGGCCGGGCGGACCACCGAAGACGAACTCAACGACGCGTTGAACGCGTTACGCGCGGCCGGCGCGAACGTGGTGGGCACCGTGTTGACCGACGCGCGAATCGCCCGTCACACCAAGGCCTCCACCCGCACCTACCGATCGAAGGTCAGCGGACCGGCGTGACCCGATACCTGCGCAACCGTCATCGTCTGCTGCTGAGCGCCGTCGTCCTGGCCGGGTTTCTCCTCGCCTGCTTTCTGTTCGGCGTCCTGTCGGTGCGCAACACCACCCAGGGCATCGCCCTCATCGGGGCGACGTTCTGCTTGATCATGTATTGGGCGAAACCGGAATTGATGATCGGGGTGGCGCTGTTCGTCGGGTTCGCCGCACTGCCGCAGGGTCTGCACATCGGCAAGGTGGTCGGGCCGGTGTCGATCTACGCCTCACACGTGGTGTTGATCCTGGCGATCTGCTTCGTCCTGCCGACCGTGCGGTTGCGCATGACCGATTACCTGCTGCCGGGCATGTTCGCCTTCACCGTCCTCTACTTTGCCGCTGAGGGCATTTCGGCCGGACACGCTCTGTCGGCCGCGGTCCGCGAGGCGACTTTTCTGCTGGAGATGGTCGCCGGTTTCGTGCTGGCCTTAGCGATCGTCTACGGCAGCTACGTCAAGCTGTCCATCCACGCGATCGCTGTGACGCTGTGGTTTTCGGCCGGTATGGCCGTCTTGAGTTCGTCGGGGGGCATCCGGTTGGCCGGTCGGCTGGAAAGCCTGCAGGCCGATACCGGTGATTCCGCCAACCGCGTGATCACCTCCGCCCTGATACCGGCGATTGCGGTGTTGACCGCGCTGGTGGCCGCCCAGATCGTGGGCAGGGTCCCGCCCGTCGCTTACCTGTCCATGGGCTTACCCGCGTTGGTCATCTCGGTGTTGGCGTTCTCCCGCAACACGTTGATCTCCGTCGGGGTGGCCGCGGTGGTCGCCTTCTTCGCCAGCATGGGGTGGTCCGCGGTGCGTCGGGCCGCCCGGCTCGCGATCACCGGCGCCGGGATCTTGGCCGTGGCGGTGCCCGGTGCGTTATTCCTGCTGCACGACTCCTCGGCCGGAGACTGGCTTTCCGACCAGGTGTCCGGGTTCAGTCACCGCGTGTTGGGTGGTGTCTCGAGCAGCGCGTTGGCCACCGACGCCTCGACGCAGGCCCGGCTCGCCGAGAACGGCCATCTCGACAGTGCCATCGCCGAGGCCCCGGTGTTCGGCCACGGCCTCGGTTACGCCTATCAACTCCCGTTCGGCGACGATCCCGACGAATTCACCGAAACCCTCGGCACCACATACGCACACAATTTCTATCTGTGGTGGCTGGCCAAATCCGGCGCCGTCGGCATGGCGGCGTTCGCGGTGTTCGCGCTGACACCGGTGGTACGTGCGTTGCGCAGCGCGTCGACGGCGGCCAAGACGGCCGCGGCGGTCAGCGCCGGGCTCTTGGTCATGTGCATCATCGACCCGTTACCAGAAGACCCGGCCAACGCGATGACGCTGGGCATGGCGTTGGGCGCGGCATTGGCATTTGCCAAGTTGCCGCGCGGTCAGCGCGACCAACACGAGGTGATCCCCGACGAGCTGCCCGTCGAGGCCGTGGCGTGACCGCCGCACCAAAGCCGTTGCGAATCATCGTCGTTGGCCCGGCACCAGCCGGAGCGGCCAGTCGCGGCGGTATGGCCACAGTGATCACCTTGATGGCGGCCCACCCGGATCAGCGATTCGCCATCACGCTGGTGCCGACCTACCTCGAAGGCCCGCTGTGGTATCGGCTGACGGTAGGCCTCACCGGAATGCTGCGCGCCACTTGGCTGGTCCTGCGCGGTCACGCCGACGTGCTGCACATCCATCTTGCGCACGGCGGCAGCGTAATCCGCAAAGCGTTGCCGATGGCGGCGGCCCGCCTGACCAGAGTGCCTACCGTGGTACACGCACACAGCTATGACTTCGGCGGCTGGTTCGATCGGCTGCGGCCGGCACTGCAACGGGCCGTCCGCAGACTGCTGGTGGCCGATCACTGGTTGGTGTTGGGTGAGCGGCACGTCGCGGAGTACGCGAGCCGGCTGCGGTTGGCCGAAGAGCGAATCAGCGTGCTGCACAACGCCGTTGCCATCCCGGCCGGTGAGGTGGTGCAGCGCGGAGTGCACCGGGTGCATGCGGTGGCCTTGGGCAGGCTGGGCGCGCGTAAGGGCAGCTACGACGTGATCGCCGCCGTCGCCGCCCTCGACGCGGGCGTTCGCGCCCGGTTGCGGGTGACCCTGGCCGGGGACGGCGAGGTCGATCAGGTCCGCGCGGCCGTAGCGGCCGCTGGCCTGTGCGAAACCATTGACGTCGCCGGGTGGTTGGACCCGGCCGCCCGGGACGAATTGTTGCGGACCGCACACGTTTTCCTGCTGCCCAGTCGTGACGAGGGCCTGCCCATGGCACTGTTGGAGGCGATGGCGTACGGGCTGGCGCCGGTGACGACATTGGTGGGGAGCATCGGCGAGGCGATCACCGACCGGGTCACCGGCCTGGTGGTCGCACCCGGCCGCACCGACCAGATCGCGGCGGCGCTCGCTGAATTGGTGGACGACGAATCGCTACGGGTCCGCCTGGGTGCCGCGGCGCGCGACCGGGCTGCCGGGTTCGGGCTGGACTGCTGGTATCAGCGGTTGGCGCGGCTGTGGCTCGACGGCTCGCGCACCCCACGCGTTCTCACCGGTTGTTGACCACGGTCTGCGCATCCCGCGGAACGTCAAGGGTGGCAACGGGATAGAACCCGGTGTCGTCACGGCCGTCGCGGGCCAGCTGCATCGGCGGGTAGTTCACCGGGTGTGAGCCATTGGGCTTGTGCTGCTGCCAGTCGACCCCGGCCCGCAGCGTGTAATGGCCCGGTGGCAGGTCTTTGAGGTCCACTCGAACCGTTTCCGTCACCGAAGACGGTGTCGGCTGGTCACTGCTGCGGTCACTGGATGTGTCGGCGACCAGACCCTTCAGGTCCACCGAGGCGGGCAGCGTCCGAACCATCCGCCCGCTGAAATTGACCAGTCGGTACCCCGGCGTCCACTTCTCCGTGGCCGCGGCCGAGCCGTAGTTGGTCCAGGTCATCGATATGGTCGCGACGTGGTCTTGCAGCGCCTGCGAGCCCGGCCGCGCTTCCACCGAATACCGGTATCCGGCAACGGCGTTCGCCTGCGCCCACAACACGTACAACTTCGGGTCCATCGGCGAGGTCGCCGACTCGTCCGGGAAGTTGATGCTCGACGTCATCGACACGTGATAGCGGATGACGTCGTGCAGTCCCTTCTGGTAGTAGTCCTGCGCCGTTGTGCCGCTGGGCAACTCGCAC
>NZ_LZLE01000241.1 GCF_001673155.1 Mycobacterium sp. 1423905.2
GCACTCCAACGCCTACGGCAAGGTACTGTTCGCGATCACGCTCACTGCCGCGGCCGTGCTGGTCACCCTCGCCGGGCGACGGCTGTGGCACCGGTTCCGCGGCCAGCCCGACCCGGCCGACCTGGACCGTCCCGACCCGCACGACGCCATCCCCTATGAACTAGATCGTCGGGTCGACGAAGAGCAAAACGTATGAACCACGCACCCCGGCGGGTGCAGCCTCAGCGCATACCAGCACCGCAGCGGCCGCCGTTGTCGCAGCCGCGCGCCCCGGTGCCGGCCCCGGGTCTGCCGCCGCGGCCCGGCTGGACACCGCAACAACGCCCGACGGCCGCCCAGCAGCGCGAACGGCGCCCGGAGCTCAGCGACGCCGCGCTGGTGTCGCGCTCGTGGGGCATGGCGTTCGCAACCCTGATCAGCCGGCTGACCGGCTTCGCGCGCATCGTGCTGCTGGCCGCGATCCTGGGCGCGGCGCTGTCCAGCTCCTTCTCGGTGGCCAACCAGCTGCCCAACCTGATCGCCGCGCTGGTGCTCGAAGCCACCTTCACCGCAATCTTCGTGCCGGTGCTCACCCGCGCCGAGCAGGACGACCCCGACCGCGGCGCGGCGTTTGTGCGCCGCCTGGTCACCCTGGCCACCGCCCTGCTGCTGGTCGCCACCGCGCTGTCGGTGGTGGCCGCGCCGCTGCTGGTGCGGCTGATGCTGGGCCGCACCCCGCAGGTCAACGAGCCGCTGACCACCGCATTCGCCTACCTGTTGCTGCCGCAGGTGCTGGCCTACGGCCTGTCCTCGGTGTTCATGGCAATCCTCAACACCCGCAACGTGTTCGGGCCGCCCGCCTGGGCGCCGGTGCTCAACAACATCGTCGCCATCGCGACGCTTGGGGTGTACCTGGCCGTCCCGGGCGAACTGTCGGTCAACCCGGTCGAGATGGGCAACACCAAGCTGCTGGTGCTCGGCATCGGCACCACTTTGGGCGTGTTCGCCCAGACCGGTGTGCTGCTCGTGGCACTGGGCCGGCAGCGGATCAGCCTGCGCCCGCTGTGGGGCATCGACGACCGGCTCAAACGGTTCGGCGCGATGGCCGCCGCGATGGTGCTCTACGTGCTGATCAGCCAGCTCGGGCTGGTGGTCGGCAACCAGATCGCCAGCACCGCGGCGGCGTCGGGTCCGGCGATCTACAACTACACCTGGCTGGTGTTGATGCTGCCGTTCGGCATGATCGGCGTCACGGTGCTGACGGTGGTGATGCCGCGGCTGAGCCGCAATGCCGCCGCCGACGACATCCCGGCCGTGCTCGCCGACCTGTCGCTGGCCACCCGGCTGACCATGATCACGCTCATCCCGACGGTGGCGTTCATGACCGTCGCCGGGCCGGCGATCGGGTCGGCGCTGTTCGCCTACGGCCACTTCGGCGACGTCGACGCCGGCTATCTGGGCGCGGCGATCGCGTTGTCGGCGTTCACGCTGATCCCGTATGCGCTGGTGCTGCTGCAGCTGCGCGTGTTCTACGCCCGCGAACTCCCGTGGACACCGATCGTCATCATCATCGTGATCACCAGCGTCAAGATCGTCGGCTCGGTGCTGGCCCCCCGCCTGACCACCAACCGGGACCTGGTCGCCGGGTATCTGGGCCTGGCCAACGGGCTCGGGTTTTTGGCCGGCGCGATCATCGGTTACCACCTGCTGCGGCGCACCCTCAAGCCGCACGGCGGGCAGCTGGTCGGCGTCCGGGAAGTACGGACCGTCCTGGTCACGGTGTCCGCATCGCTGCTCGCCGGGCTGATCGCGCACGTGGCCGACCGGCTACTCGGATTGGGGCAGCTGACCAGCCACGCCGGCGGCATGGGTTCGCTGCTGCGGTTGCTGGTGCTGGCGGTGATCATGGCGCCGATCCTGGCCGCGGTGATGGTCGGCGCGCGGGTGCCCGAAGCGCAAGCGGCGTGGGATGTCGTCACGCGCCGATTCGGGGGCCGCATCCAGCAACCGGCGGCCCGCAAGGTCGCTGTGCCGGACCAATCGTCTCGGGCCCGCCCCGTCACGTACCCTGAGCAGAGGCATTCGTCCCTGCCGGGGGAACGTGCGGTCCTGGAGCCGATCCGGCGCAGACCTCCGGTAAGCAATGCCGAGACAGGGAAAGGACCGGAGGTGAGCGAGCGCCCATCGGATAGCGCCTCATCGAATGCTGGGTCAGGCACCGAGGTGTCGCGGCCGGTCGCCGACGACTTCCAGCCCGACATTCCGGCCGACCTGGACTCCGGCGCCGCGGCGGCGTCTCGCCCGGCCGACCAGCTCAACGGCGACCTGACACCCGACCCGCGCGGGCCGCTGCCCTTCGACGCACCCCGCGAGCGCGGCCCGGAACCGTCGGTGCCGCAGGACGACGTCAACCTGGTGCCCGGAGCCCGCATCGCCAACGGCCGCTACCGGCTGCTGATCTCCCACGGCGGCACCCAGCATCTGCAGTTCTGGCAGGCGCTGGACACCGCGCTGGACCGGCAGGTCGCGCTGACCTTCGTCGACCCGGACAAGAGACTGCCCGACGACGTGGTGCAGGAGATCCTGTCCCGCACGCTGCGGCTCAGCCGCATCGACAAGCCGGGCATCGCCCGGGTGCTCGACGTGGTGCACACCCGGGCCGGCGGGCTGATCGTGGCGGAGTGGATCCGCGGCGGCTCGCTGCAGGAAGTAGCCGACACCTCCCCCTCACCCGTCGGCGCCATCCGCGCGATGCAGTCGCTGGCCGCGGCCGCCGACGCCGCGCACCGCGCCGGAGTCGCGCTGTCGATCGACCACCCGAGCCGGGTGCGGGTGAGCATCGAAGGCGACGTGGTGTTGGCCTACCCGGCCACCATGCCCGACGCCAACCCGCAAGACGACATCCGCGGCATCGGCGCCTCGCTGTACGCGTTGTTGGTCAACCGGTGGCCGCTGCCGGAAACCGGGGTCCGCAGCGGCTTGGCGCCCGCTGAGCGCGACGCCTCGGGCAACCCGGTCGAGCCCACCGTCGTCGACCGGGACATCCCGTTCCAGATTTCCGCGGTCGCCGTCCGCTCGGTCCAGGAGGACGGCGGAATCCGCAGCGCCTCAACGCTTTTGAACCTGCTGCAGCAGGCGACCGCGGTAGCCGACCGCACCGAGGTGCTCGGTCCCATCGAGGATTTGAAGGCGCCGATCTCCCCGCGCCGCTCGTCAGGCCGAGACGAGGACGTCCGGTCCCGCCGGCGGCGCAACCTGCTGATCGGACTCGGGGCGGGCGGGGCCATCCTGTTGGTCGCCCTGCTGGTGATGGCGTCGGTGCTCAGCCGCATCTTCGGCGATGTCGGCGGCAGCCTCAACAAAGACGAGCTGGGCCTCAACGCGCCGGGTTCGTCTACCTCGGGTGCCCCCGCCAGCGCCGCGCCGGCCGGCACCGTCGTCAAACCAACCAAGGCCACCGTCTTCTCCCCCGACGGCGACGCTGACAACCCCGGGCAGGCCGGACAAGCCATCGACGGTGACCCCAGCACGTCGTGGCAGACCGACACCTACACCGACAACGCGCCGTTCCCCGGCTTCAAGAGCGGGGTCGGGCTGATGCTGCAGCTGCCCAAGCCGACCGTGGTCGGCACCGTCACCATCGACATCTCCAGCACCGGCACCAAGGTGGAAATCCGCTCGTCGCAGAGCCCCAACCCGTCGAAGCTGGACGACACCACGGTCCTCACCCCGGCCACAGTGCTCAAGCCCGGCCACAACACCATCGCGGTCAAGACCTCCTCGACCACGTCGAACCTGCTGGTGTGGATCTCCACCCTGGGCCAGACCGACGGCAAGAGCCGCGCCGACATCTCCGAAATCACGGTGCAAGCCGCGTCCTGACAGCCCCGCCGGAAGTGAAGTGCCGGGTCTTCAGCGATTGGATACTGTCCGCCCGTGAGGTTGGCGGGTGAGGATCGCAGCGACGCCGAACTGCTCGCCGCCCACGTCGCCGGTGACCGCTACGCCTTCGACCAGCTGTTCCTGCGCCACCACCGTCAGCTGTACCGCCTGGCCCGGTTGACCACCCGCACCCCCGAGGACGCCGACGACGCGCTGCAAGACGCCATGCTGTCCGCGCATCGCGGCGCCGGTGCGTTCCGCCATGACGCCGCGGTGAGCAGCTGGCTGCACCGCATTGTGCTCAACGCCTGCCTGGACCGGCTGCGGCGGGCCCAGGCGCGCCCGACCGCCCCGCTCGAAGACGTGTATCCCGTCGCCGACCAGACCGGCCGGGTGGAGACGACGATCCTGGTGCAACGCGCGCTGCTGCGGCTGCCCGTCGAGCAGCGCGCCGCCGTCGTCGCCGTCGACATGCAGGGCTATTCGATCGCCGACACCGCCGCACTGCTTGGCGTGCCTGAGGGCACCGTCAAGAGCCGCTGCGCCCGCGCCCGGGCGCGGCTGGCGCAGTTACTGGGCTACCTGAACACCGCCGCCCCCGCATGACCGACACTGGGGCGGATGAGTGCCGCCGAGAATGATCCGCCGCTGACGGTTGAGCTGCTGGCCGACCTGCAAGCGGGACTGCTCGACGACGACACCGCCGCGCGCGTGCGCAACCGGGTCCGCACCGACCCCGAGGCCCAGCGCATGCTGCTGGGCCTGCAGCAGGTGCGCCATGACGTCGCCGCCGTCGGCGCCGACCCCGACTCGGCGCCCGAGGTACCCGCCGCCGTCACCGACAAGGTGTCCGCGGCCCTGCGGTCGGCTCCCTCGACGACGGGGGCCGCGCACGCCGCCCGCCCGCCGCTGCGCCCGGCCCGCATCGCCGCCGGCATCGCCGGACTGGTGGCGGTGGCCGTCGCGATCTGGGTCGGCACCACCGCCTTGCTGCGGGAACCGCCGCCGGCCCCGAGCGCCCCGACGACCGCCCAACACATCACCGTGTCGACCCCGCCGGCCACCATTCCGCTCTCCGCGGCCGAGATCCGCGACCTGCTCAACCAGCCTCCCGACTATGGCCCGCTCACCACCGCCGGCATGCGCGCGTCCTGCCTGGGCGGCCTGGGCTACCCCACCTCGGTCCAGGTGCTGGGCGCGCGGCAGATCGAGATCAACGCCCGCCCGTTGGTGCTGCTGGTGGTGCCCGGCGATACGCCCGACAGCCTGGCCGCATTCGCCGTCGCGCTCAATTGCAGCGCCGCCGACACCGGCTTGCTCGCGAGCACCGTCGTTCCCCGCGGGTGAGGGGTATGTCAGTGTGGTGCAACACGCAGGGGAACACCCGCGCCTACGCTGGCGTTCCAAGCGATTGGAAAACTATTTCCGAACTCGAAAGGCTCGCATGACCGCTGCCTCCCCCACCCCAGACTCCGTGCACGACGTCATCATCATTGGTTCCGGTCCGGCCGGCTACACCGCAGCGCTCTACACCGCCCGCGCCCAGCTGTCCCCGCTGGTGTTCGAAGGCACCGCGTTCGGGGGAGCGCTGATGACCACCACCGAGGTGGAGAACTTCCCCGGCTTCCGCGACGGCATCACCGGTCCGGAGTTGATGGACCAGATGCGCGAGCAGGCGCTGCGCTTCGGCGCCGACCTGCGCATGGAAGACGTCGAATCGGTGTCCCTCGACGGGCCGATCAAGACCGTCGTGACCGCCGACGGTGAAACCCACCACGCGCGTGCCGTCATCCTGGCCATGGGCGCCGCCGCCCGTTACCTCGGTGTGCCCGGCGAACAGGAACTGCTCGGCCGCGGCGTGAGCTCGTGTGCCACCTGTGACGGGTTCTTCTTCCGCGACCAGGACATCGCCGTCATCGGCGGCGGCGACTCCGCGATGGAGGAAGCCACCTTCCTCACCCGGTTCGCCCGCAGTGTGACCATCGTGCACCGCCGCGAGGACTTCCGGGCTTCGAAGATCATGCTGGAACGCGCCCGCAACAACGACAAGATCACCATCCTGACCAACAAGGCCGTCCTCGGCGTCGACGGCGAGACGACCGTCACCGGGCTGCGGATCCGCGACAACGTCACCGGCGAAGAAACCACCTTGCCGGTCACCGGCGTCTTCGTCGCCATCGGGCACGAGCCGCGTTCTGCGCTGGTGCGCGACGCCATCGACCTCGACCCGGAGGGCTACGTACTGGTGCAGGGCCGGACCACCAGCACCTCGGTGGAGGGCGTCTTTGCCGCCGGCGACCTGGTGGACCGCAGCTACCGGCAGGCCATCACCGCCGCGGGCAGCGGCTGTGCTGCGGCCATCGACGCTGAGCGCTGGCTCACTGAGCACGAACACGCTGACAGTGCCGAGCTGACTGACAGTACCGATCTGATTGGAGCAAGGCGATGAGCGAATCGAAGTCCGGCGCCACCATCGAAGTTTCCGACGCGTCCTTCGCCACGGACGTGTTGTCCAGCAACAAGCCTGTCCTGGTTGACTTTTGGGCTACCTGGTGCGGACCGTGCAAGATGGTGGCGCCCGTGTTGGAGGAGATCGCCGCCGAGCGCGGCGAGGCGCTGACCGTCGCCAAGCTCGACGTCGACGCCAACCCCGAAACCGCGCGCGACTTCCAGGTCGTCTCGATCCCCACCATGATCCTGTTCAAAGAGGGCCAGCCGGTGAAACGGATCGTCGGCGCCAAGGGTAAGGCGGCGTTATTGCGCGAGCTCTCCGACGCCGTTCCCAACCTCAGCTGACCCCGGCGAAATCGACGAATCAGGCGCGCGGTTGGCCTGGGGTTTTCCGGATATCTGTGAAGATCTGCGACAATAGCCGTTGGCTGCCGCGCATTAGCAGCTTGTCAAATAGTCCCGGAGGGCCCTTGGTATGCCGAGTCCGCGCCGCGAAGACGGCGACACGCTGCGCTGTGGAGACCGCGGCGCCACAGTCGCCGAGATCCGAGCGACGCTCGCCGGACTGGGGATGCTGGACCATCCCGACGAAGACCTGATCACCGGCCAGCGCGTCGCAGTCGAGGTATTCGACGAGGAACTCGACCACGCGGTGCGGGCCTTCCAGCAGTATCGCGGACTACTCGTCGACGGCATCGTCGGCGAAGCCACTTACCGTGCCCTGAAAGAAGCCTCCTACCGGCTGGGCGCCCGCACGCTGTATCACCAGTTCGGCGCCCCGCTTTACGGAGACGATGTCGCCACGCTGCAGGCCCGGTTGCAAGACCTCGGGTTTTACACCGGCCTGGTGGACGGCTACTTCGGATTGCAAACCCACAACGCGTTGATGTCCTATCAGCGCGAGTACGGGCTGTCCGCCGACGGCATCTGCGGCCCAGAGACGTTGCGCTCCTTGTACTTTCTGAGTTCGCGGGTCACCGGCGGATCACCGCATGCGCTGCGCGAAGAGGAGTTGGTGCGCAGATCCGGGCCCAAGTTGTCGGGCAAGCGAATCATCATCGACCCGGGCCGCGGCGGGTCGGACCACGGGCTGATCACCCAGGGCCCCGCCGGCCCCATCAGCGAAGCAGACATCTTGTGGGACTTGGGCAGTCGGCTCGAAGGCCGGATGACCGCTATCGGCATGGAGACCTTCCTGTCCCGGCCCACCAACCGCAGCCCGTCGGATGCCGAGCGCGCCGCGACCGCCAATGCGGTGGGCGCCGACTTGATGATCAGCTTGCGCTGCGAAACCCAGACCAGCCCATCGGCCAACGGTGTGGCGTCCTTCCACTTCGGCAACTCGCACGGCTCGGTGTCCACCATCGGCCGCAACCTGGCCGACTTCATTCAGCGAGAAGTAGTGGCACGCACCGGCTTACGCGATTGCCGCGTGCACGGACGCACCTGGGATCTGTTGCGCCTGACCCGCATGCCGACCGTTCAGGTCGACGTCGGTTACATCACCAACCCCGGTGACCGCGGGATGCTGGTTGCCGCCGAAACCCGCGACGCCATCGCGGAAGGAATTCTGGCCGCGGTCAAGCGGCTCTACCTGCTCGGCAAAAACGACCGCCCCACAGGCACTTTCACCTTCGCCGAACTGCTGGCCCACGAACTGGCCGTGGAACGCGCCAGCCGACTCAGCGGTTCTTGATCGTCGGAATCCCCAAAGCCGGGGATTGCGAAGCACTCCCAGCAGTCGAACCCGCGCCCACCGGCTGCTGCAGCTGAGACGTCTCCAGTAGCCGCTCCAACGCGGCTTCCACTTCGGCCTTCCACCCCAAGCCCTTGTCCAATTCCAAGCGCAGCCTGGGGAAATACGTGTGTGGGGCCACCACCACGAAGCCTGCGTCGAGAAGGAAGTCGGCGGCGATGATGCAGCGTTCGACCGTACAGTCACACAGCGATTCGAGGACGGGCCGAACATCAGGGTCGGCCAGCGCGGGCTGTTGCAGTTCGGCGGCCGCCGGGGTGCGGCCGAAAGCTTCCAACGCGCGCACACCGCGGCGCACCAGCTCGTCGATCACGCGGGCGATCAAACTGTGGGGTAGGTCGTCGGAAGCTTGCCCGGGCTCGATGCCCATCGACGTCAGCAGCACCGCGTCCGGTGACACCGGCGCGGTCGGAAAGCGATGGGCGCGGGGCACCGCTCCCGGCGGGGCGTAGAGCACGTATCCCAGACACGGCGGTTCGGCGTTGCTGCGCTCATCCGGGATCGCGGTCGCGACCTGCCCGCACGATCCCCACTCCAACATGACCATCGACAGCCAGGCTTCTTTTTCGAATTCCGGGTCGGCCAGGTGGTCGTCTTTACCGAGCGTCGCGGGATCCACTTCCCAGAACACGCACCGGCGCGCATGCTTCGGTAGCTGCTCGAAGGCCTCGAGCCGCAGCGCTGTGATCCGAGCCGACACTAGTCTCCTAGCCTCCCTGCGGTACCGAAGCCCCCGACCGCGCTCCGCCGCGGGCCGGCGCCACACCCACATCCCTACCCGGCGATGCGACGGCTCCGGATTTTCCGGACCGGTGTGCACCGGCAACCCATCCAGGATAGGAGAGTCGGCCGCATCGGGGCCAGTGTTGGCCCGACCACACGAACGGTGGGCCAGCGGGCTCGCGTCACCGCGCCGGCACCACCCGGACTCGCCGGTCGCTCCAGCCGAACAGCGAAATGTCGTGCGGCACAGCACGTCTCCGAGGAAATGCGGGTCGTCGCGGTGTCGCTTCGACTGCGAAACTCGCCGCAGTGTCACAGTGACGTAATTACCTGGTATGGCGGCTCACGCCTTGTCCGTGGTCATCAAGTCGACGATGCGCTGTAAGTCGTCGACCGACCCGAACTCCACCACGATCTTGCCCTTGCGTTTGCCGAGGCTGACCGAAACGCGGGTGTCGTAAGCGTTCGAGAGCCGCTCAGCAACGTCTTGCAAGCCCGGCATCTGAATCGGCTTGCGGCGGGGCGGCGTGGGCTTGGCGCCGTCACCGCGGTTGGCCAAGGTGACCGCCTCTTCGGTGGCCCGCACTGAGAGACCCTCAGCCACGATGCGGCTTGCCAACTCCTCCTGCGCATCCGGGCCCGCCTCCAACGACAGCAGCGCCCGCGCGTGGCCGGCGGAGAGGACACCGGCAGCCACTCGGCGCTGCACGGGAATGGGCAGCTTCAACAGCCGGATCATGTTGGTGATCAACGGGCGCGAACGTCCGATGCGCGACGCGAGTTCGTCATGGGTGACGTCAAATTCGTCCAGCAGCTGTTGGTAGGCGGCGGCCTCTTCCAACGGATTCAGCTGCACGCGGTGGATGTTTTCCAGCAGTGCGTCGCGCAGCAGATTGTCGTCGCCGGTTTCGCGGACGATGGCCGGGATGGTCGCCAGCCCCGCCTCTTGGGCGGCTCGCCAACGCCGCTCCCCCATCACGATCTGATAGCGCGCGCCGCTTGAGCTTGCTGCGCTGGCTCCATCAAGGGCCCGCACCACGATCGGCTGCAACAGACCGAACTCGCGGATGGAATGCACCAGCTCGGAGAGCGCCTCTTGGTCGAAGACCTGGCGCGGCTGGCGAGGGTTGGCTTCGATGGCCGACGGTGGGATCTCCCGGTACACCGCGCCCATGGCCGCGGCGTCCGGCAATGGTCCGCCGATGACGACGTCCGCGGCGGCCGAGCCCATGCGCGGGCCGAGTGTTGCCGGCCCGCTGTCGCCTTCGGCGGGTCCGGTGGGAATCAGCGATGCCAGGCCGCGGCCCAGGCCGCCCTTCCTACGCGACGGCGTCGTCATGCTCGTCCCCTCCCCGCTGGTGGTTGGTCCCGTTCGGTGAGTTCGCGGCTGGCGTCGAGGTAACTCATCGCCCCGCGCGAGCCGGGATCGTAATCGATGATGGTCATGCTGTAGCCCGGCGCTTCGGACACCTTGACGCTGCGCGGGATCACAGTGCGCAGCACCTTGCTGCCGAAGTAGCGGCGCACTTCTTCGGCGACCTGATCCGCGAGCTTGGTCCGCCCGTCGTACATGGTCAGGATCACCGTGGTGACGTCGAGTTGGGGATTGAGATGTGCCTTCACCATCTCGATGTTGCGCATCAGTTGTGACACGCCCTCCAGCGCGTAGTACTCGCACTGAATCGGGATCAGCACTTCGGGTGCCGCGACGAGCGCATTGATGGTGAGTAGTCCCAGAGAGGGCGGGCAGTCGACAAACACGTAGTCGAAGTCGAAGTTGTCCAGTTCGGCCAACGCCGTGCGTAACCGGTTCTCCCGCGCGACCATGCTGACCAACTCGATCTCGGCGCCGGCCAGATCAATGGTCGCCGGCACGCAGAACAGGCGGTCGCTGTGCGGGCTCCGGCGCAGCGCCTCGCGAAGTGGCACCTCGCCCAGGAGCACCTCGTACGACGACGGTGTACCGGATTGCCGGTCGGTGATGCCCAGTGCGGTGCTCGCGTTGCCCTGCGGGTCGAGGTCGATGACGAGGGTGCGAAGCCCTTGTACCGCCAGCGCCGCCGCGAGGTTGACAGCGGTCGTGGTCTTCCCGACCCCACCCTTCTGGTTCGCAATGGTGAAAACTCGCCGTTGGCGAGGCCGCGGCAGCGGTTCGTGCGTGGTGTGCAAGACGCGCATCGCGCGCTCCGCGGCCGCTCCGATTGGAGTGTCGAACTCGGTCGATGTTTCACGTGAAACATTCACCGTGAGATTGTGCGCTTCTCCGGTCTCGGACGCCAGTCCGGTCGCGGGCGTGGCGTCGCTCGGCGCAGTCGGGGTCGAACGCGCGGACGATGACGGCGTGCCCGTGCTGCGTCCGGCTGGTGACGGTGTGGCTAGCTCCACTGAACTCATACCCTTCCCTTGCCCGTTGCACGTCCCGACCTGGCCCGCGTCGGCTTGCCGCGCCGGGCCACGACCACGGTGGCCGGGGGACGTAAATAGTCGGCGCCACACGTCACCACCCTGACATCGACAGCCCCCACTGACTCCATCACAAGCCGGTGCTGCTCGACCTCATCCGGTGCCCGCTCCCCCTTGATCGCCAGCATTCGCCCGTCCTGTCGAAGCAGCGGCATGCTCCACCGAGTCAACCGATCCAGCGGAGCGACGGCCCGCGATACCGCCGCGTCCCGCTCGCCGACGTCATTGCGAATCGACCGCTCCTCAGCGCGCCCGCGCACGACACCCACCGCCAAGCCGAGTTCCGACGCCACCTCTTCCAGAAAGGAGCTACGCCGCAGCATCGGTTCCAATAACACGACGGCGAGGTCCGGCCTGGCGATGGCCAACGGTATGCCCGGCAAGCCCGCGCCGCTGCCGATGTCGACCACCCGCTCGCCGTCCGCCAGCAGATCCTTGATCGCCGCGGAATTCAACAGGTGCCGATCCCAAAGTCGATCGACCTCACGAGGACCAAGGAGACCGCGCTCTACCCCTGGCCCGGCCAGGATCTCCGCGTAACGCTGCGCGACCGGCAGCCGAGAACCGAACACCGCGAGCGCGGCTTCTTCATCGGGCGGGTCATGTTTCACGTGAAACATTCCTCCGTCCGGCACCACCTAGCGCTAACTACATGCCTGTAACTTGCTTGGTCACAACCGCGTCACGACTCAGTCACGCAAGACAACGACGCGGCGCGACGGCTCCGCGCCCTCGCTCTCGCTGTGCACGCCCGGCACGGCCGCGACCGCGTCGTGCACGATTTTCCGCTCGAACGGCGTCATCGGGGAAAGCTCCTCGCGGTCACCGGTCTCGGCCACCCGTCGCGCCACCTTGGTGCCGAGCGCAGCGAGCTCCTCGCGGCGCCGGCGCCGCCAGCTCGCGATGTCGAGCATCAACCGGCTGCGCACACCGGTCTTCTGATGCACCGCCAACCGGGTCAGCTCCTGCAGCGCGTCGAGTACCTCGCCACCCCGGCCCACCAACTTGTTCAGATCGTCGCTGCCGTCGATGCTCACCACCGCACGGTTGCCTTCGACGTCCAAGTCGATGTCGCCGTCGAAGTCCAGTAGGTCCAACAGCTCCTCGAGGTAGTCGCCGGCGATCTCGCCCTCGGCGACCAACCGCTCCTCGAGATCGTCGCCCTGCTCGGTCGCTTCGGGCGCGGCGTCCTCGGCGTCTACGACGTCGGTCTCTACGGCCTCGGCGTCCAGTTCGGTGGTATCGGCTTCAGTCATGACTTTCTCTCCCCTCGTTCGCGGGTCGGTCTTCGGCGGTCTCGTGCACCGCCGTGCGGTTGCGCGTCAGCGTTTGCGTTTTTTCGGCCGTGCCCCGGGCCGCGGTGTGCGGTTGGCCGCACCGGAATTTCGGCTCGTGGGGCTGGCTTTCGTCGGTGGCGTCTTGGCCTGCTTGATGTCTGCGCCGTCGCCGTCGGATTCGGACTCGACAACGTCGTCCGCCACCTCGTCACTGTCGCCTGGCGAGCCGTTCGTACTGACCGCCGGAGTCTTCGTGCTGCGCTTGGGCTTGGCGCCCGGTGCCGGCGCGTTGGCCGCCCGGCGCGCGATGGCCTCCTGCTTTTTGGCCTCTTCTTCCTTCTCGATCCGGCCGAACACATAGTGCTGCTGGCCGAACGTCCAGATGTTGTTGGAGAACCAGTACAAGATGATCGCCAGCGGAAGGAACGGCCCACCGACCACCACCCCGAGCGGAAAGACGTAGAGCGCGAGCTTGTTCATCATCGCCGTCTGCGGGTTGGCCGCGGCCTCCGCACTCTGCCGGGCGATCGAGGCGCGGCTGTTGAAGTACGTCGCGATGCCGGCCAGGACCATCACCGGCACACCCACCAAGATCACCGCCGGCCGACTGAAATCGATGAACGCGTCGAGTCCGCCGCGCTGTGTCATCGATGCGCCGATCGGGGCGCCGAACAAGTTGGCGTCCAGGAAGTGTCCGACGTCGGTGGGCGTGAAGACGTAGTTTCCCGTGAGCCGGTTCTGCACGACCGACATCTGCGGTTGCCCGAATCCACCCGTCGTCCGGTTGAACGAACGCAGTACGTGGTAGAGCCCAAGGAACACCGGGATCTGCGCGAGCATCGGCAAGCACCCCAGGATCGGGTTGAACCCGTGCTCGCGTTGCAGCTTCTGCATCTCCAGCGCCATGCGTTGCCGGTCCTTGCCGTACTTCTTCTGCAGCGCCTTGATTTGCGGTTGCAACTCCTGCATCTGCCGCGTGGTCCGGATCTGGCGCACGAACGGCTTGTACAGCAGCGCCCGCAAAGTGAAGACCAGGAACATCACCGACAGCGCCCAGGCGAAGAAATTCGACGGCCCCAGCACGAAGGCGAACGCCTTGTACCAGAGCCACATGATCCAGGAGACCGGGTAGTAGACGAAGTCGAGGCTGAAAAAATCAAACAAAGGACTTACTCTCCCCTCGCATCGCCGGGGCCCGCCCGGCGGCGTCGTCGAAGTCGGCCCGACCCCTCGGGCTCTCGGTCAAGCGTTCGGGTATCGGGTCCCATCCTCCCCGATGCCACGGTCCGCACTTGGCCAGCCGGACCACAGCCAGCCAACCGCCACGGAGGACGCCGTACTCGCTCAACGCGTCGACGGCGTACTGGCTACAGGTGGGAACGAAGCGGCACGAGGCCGGCCGCAGCGGCGACACCATATGCCGGTAAAGCTGAATCAGATAAATCAGCGCACGGGCCGCCGACCGACTCACCGTTGCTTACCTAACCGTTCCGACGCGCGGCGCAGCCCGCTGCGAAGCTGCTGCTCCAACCGGGCCGACGACACAGCCCGACTGCTAGGCAGCGCGCGGATGACCACCCGGTCCTGGGGCTGCAGCTCCTCGACCATGGTGCGAGCGACATGGCGCAGCCGCCGCGCGACCCGGTGCCGATCGACCGCGGAGCCCACCGGCTTGGCAATGATCAATCCCACCCGCGGCCCACTTCCGTCGTCGTGTTCATCGGCCCGGCGGATATGGACGACAATGTCGGGTTGCGCCGTGCGCACCCCATATTTCACCGTCGTGTCGAACTCGGTTGACCGCCTCATGCGGTTGCGAGCGGACAACACCGCTGCGGGACCGGCCAGCGATCAGGCAGATAAAGCGCGACGACCCTTACGGCGCCGGCCCGACACAATGGCCCGCCCGGCGCGGGTGCGCATGCGCAACCGGAAGCCATGGACGCGGGCTCGGCGCCGGTTGTTCGGCTGGAAGGTCCGCTTGCCCTTGGCCACGGCTTTCTCCTCGGTCTATCTGGCATAACCCATCCGGCCGAACGGTAACTCGTCGATCGGAGGTGTATCGCAGCTGGCCGGCGCGGTCCCTGCATACTGCATTACAGGTCGCAGCCGCATCGCCTACTTTCGGGCGACTGTTTGAGGGTACTGACCAGGCTTGCCCTGGTCAAACCTCGTCTGCCACATAGACTCCCGGGACGACTCGCCGCGCTCACCAAAGATACCCACGCGAATACGACAGAACGGTTGGCAGCCGCACCGAAAACTGTTAGCTTCGGGCGGTGAAGTTTTGAGGCCGGGCAGGCCTTGAAGCGATGGGCGACAACGAAGCGAAGATGGCGGATCAACTAGCTGCCAGACAACCCAACAGGTTGTCTTCAGCCCGGAGATCGCGAGCCGTTGCCAAGTAGGCTACGGCACGTCATCGACCGTCCTTCCACACCTGTGGATAACTATGTGGACAAACTCTTGCCGCCAGCAACGGTTGTACCTCGACCCGGAATGAGCGAGAACCAGGGAGATGCGTCGTTGACCGATGATCCCGGTTCCGGATTCGCGACGGTGTGGCGGGCGGTCGTCTCTGAACTCAACGGAGAACCACATCCCGACGGAAGCTCCGGCAGCGGCATCGCGCTGGCCGCGCCGCTGACCCCGCAGCAAAGGGCATGGCTGAACTTGGTGCAGCCGCTCACCATCGTCGAAGGGTTTGCTCTGCTGTCGGTGCCGAGCAGTTTCGTGCAGAACGAAATCGAACGCCATCTGCGCAGCCAGATCACCGACGCCCTGAGCCGCCGCCTGGGCCAACAAATCCAACTCGGTGTTCGCATCGCTCCGCCGGCCGCCGACGACATCGACGAGAACGCTTTCTCCCAAGCCGAATCCTTTTCGCCGGCCGAGGCCTTCACGCCGTCGGACGCGTTCGCGGCGAAACCCGACGTGGTGCGCCGTCCCGAGTATTCGGACAGCTCCGACCTCGAGGAGAACGGCGACACCGCCGGCGGCCAGAGCTGGCCCACATATTTCACCGAACGTCCGCATACCAACGACAGCGCCGCGGCGGCCGGTGGCACCAGCCTCAACCGCCGCTACACCTTCGACACGTTTGTCATCGGCGCCTCCAACCGCTTCGCCCACGCCGCCACCCTGGCCATTGCCGAGGCTCCGGCGCGGGCCTACAACCCCCTGTTCATCTGGGGCGAGTCCGGCCTGGGCAAGACCCACCTGCTGCACGCGGCCGGGAACTACGCGCAGCGGCTCTTCCCCGGGATGCGAGTCAAGTACGTCTCCACCGAGGAATTCACCAACGACTTCATCAACTCACTGCGCGATGACCGCAAGGTCGCCTTCAAGCGCAGCTACCGCGATGTCGACGTGCTGCTCGTCGATGACATTCAGTTCATCGAAGGCAAGGAAGGTATTCAGGAGGAGTTCTTCCACACCTTCAACACCCTGCACAACGCCAACAAGCAGATCGTCATCTCCTCCGACCGGCCGCCCAAACAACTCGCCACCCTCGAAGACCGGCTCCGGACTCGCTTCGAGTGGGGACTGATCACCGATGTGCAGCCGCCCGAGTTGGAAACCCGCATCGCCATCCTGCGCAAGAAAGCACAAATGGAGCGGCTGGCGGTGCCTGACGACGTCCTCGAGCTCATCGCCAGCAGCATCGAACGCAACATCCGCGAACTAGAGGGCGCGCTCATCCGGGTCACGGCGTTCGCGTCGCTGAACAAAACTCCCATTGATAAGGCGCTGGCCGAAATCGTGTTGCGCGATCTCATCGCCGACGCCAGCACCATGCAGATCAGCGCGGCCACCATCATGGCCGCCACCGCCGAGTACTTCGACACCACCGTCGAAGAGTTGCGCGGTCCCGGCAAGACTCGAGCGCTGGCTCAATCCCGCCAAATCGCAATGTATTTGTGCCGCGAGCTCACCGACCTGTCACTGCCCAAGATCGGCCAGGCGTTCGGCCGCGACCACACCACGGTGATGTACGCCCAACGGAAAATCTTGTCGGAGATGGCGGAGCGCCGCGAGGTCTTCGATCACGTCAAAGAGCTCACGACGCGGATCCGGCAGCGCTCCAAGCGCTGACACCGACACTTTTCTTGCAACTCGCTGCAAAAAACTTCTCTACCCTTCGTCACACCCGTCACAGCACGGCGGTGTGTGCAACCTGTGCACAACCCGGGCAAACTCCAGTGCAGCACTCCGGCGGCGGTGCACATCGGTGCTGCATCCCCAATGAGCCAACAGCGCCCGCACAACCGGCCAGCTTGTCATCCACAACCCCACTGGCCCCCGAGCAGCGGCAAGACCCAGCTGTCCCCAGATTGCACACCCGCTAATACTGTTATTGAGATCTATCCGTTATTTGTTCTTTGAAGAACACCGCTGGGGACTTCGCCTGCACAGGCACTCAGAAGACCTGCTCGGCCGGGGTTTGTCAGCCTGGCCGTTTAGCTTTCAAGTTGGCGCTCGAAGATCTACGGTTGTTGTTCGACTACCGTTGCGGTCGTCGTGGCGGGTGACCCGCCACCGGCGTCCATGGCGGTGAGCACTCGGGCCGGCGGGCAGCTGGCCGGGATATGAACTTAGGTGAAGGGACGCAATGGACGCGGCTACGACACGCAGTCTCACCGACTTGAAGTTTCGTCTGGTTCGGGAGTCCTTCGCCGAAGCGGTCTCGTGGGTCGCGCGGAATCTGCCCAGCCGGCCGGCGGTGCCAGTGCTGTCCGGTGTGCTGCTGACCGGCTCGGACGACGGCCTGACGATTTCCGGCTTCGACTACGAAGTGTCCGCCGAAGTCCAGGTGCCCGCTGAAGTGGCTTCTCCGGGAAGCGTTTTGGTATCCGGTCGACTGTTGTCCGACATCACCCGGGCGTTGCCGAACAAGCCGGTGGATTTCTACGTCGACGGAAACCGGGTCGCGCTCACCTGCGGTAGTGCCAGGTTCTCGTTGCCGACCATGGCGGTCGAGGATTACCCGACGTTGCCGACGCTGCCCGATGACACCGGGACGCTACCGGCGGATCTGTTCGCCGAGGCGATCGGCCAGGTCGCCATTGCCGCCGGCCGTGATGACACGCTGCCCATGTTGACCGGCATCCGAGTTGAAATCTCCGGAGACACCGTGGTTTTGGCCGCGACCGACCGGTTCCGGTTGGCGGTACGGGAACTCACCTGGTCGGCGTTGTCACCCGACATCGAGGCCTCCGTGCTGGTGCCGGCGAAGACCCTGGCCGAGGCCGCCAAGGCCGGACCCGATGGTTCGGAGGTGCGGTTATCCCTGGGCGCCGGCCAAGGCGTCGGGAAAGACGGGTTGCTGGGCATCAGCGGAAACGGCAAGCGCAGCACCACCCGCCTGCTCGATGCCGAATTCCCCAAATTCCGGCAACTGCTGCCGGCCGAGCACACCGCCGTGGCCACCATCAACGTGGCCGAGTTGACCGAGGCGATCAAGCTGGTCGCGTTGGTGGCCGACCGCGGCGCCCAGGTGCGCATGGAATTCAGCGACGGAATGCTGCGGTTGTCGGCCGGCGCCGACGACGTCGGGCGAGCCGAAGAGGATCTTCCGGTCGACTTCGCCGGTGAACCGCTGACCATCGCGTTCAACCCGACCTACCTGACCGATGGGCTGGGCTCGTTGCACTCCGAGCGAGTGTCGTTCGGTTTCACCACCCCGGGCAAGCCCGCGCTGCTGCGCCCGGCCGCGGCCGATGACGAGGTGCCTACCGGTAGTGGACCGTTTCCCGCGGTGCCGACGGACTATGTGTATCTGTTGATGCCCGTGCGGTTGCCGGGTTGATGATGCGGACGCCAGCGTAGGTGTACGTCCGGCATTTGGGACTGCGTGATTTTCGGTCCTGGGCCCACGCCGACCTCGAATTACCGCCGGGCCGGACGGTGTTCGTCGGGCGCAACGGCTTCGGGAAAACCAATCTCGTTGAAGCCCTGTGGTATTCGAGCACCCTGGGCTCACACCGGGTCGGCACCGATGCGCCGCTGATCCGGGCGGGCGCGGAGCGCGCCGTTATTTCGACGATTGTGGTCAACGAGGGCCGGGAACTAGCGGTGGATCTCGAGATCGCCGCGGGCCGGGCCAACAAGGCGCGACTGAACCGGTCACCGGTACGCAGTACCCGCGAGGTGGTGGGCGCGCTGCGCGCAGTGTTGTTCGCACCCGAAGACCTGGCGCTGGTGCGCGGCGATCCCGCCGACCGGCGGCGCTACCTCGATGATCTGGCCACGGTGCGCCGACCCGTGATCGCGGCGGTGCGCGCCGACTACGACAAGGTGTTGCGACAACGTACGGCTCTACTGAAGTCGTTGTCGGGGGCCAGATTTCGCGGTGATACCGGCGCGCTGGACACGTTGGACGTGTGGGACAGCC
Organism: Mycobacterium sp. 1423905.2; assembly: GCF_001673155.1. Taxonomy (GTDB): domain Bacteria; phylum Actinomycetota; class Actinomycetes; order Mycobacteriales; family Mycobacteriaceae; genus Mycobacterium. The sequence continues at coordinate 18,926 of NZ_LZLE01000241.1, forward strand.
GGCTGGCCGGCCACGGTGCAGAACTGATGGCTGCCCGAATGACCTTGGTTAATCAGCTGGCACCAGAAGTGGAGAAGGCCTACCAGTTGTTGGCGCCGGAATCGCGGCCGGCGTCCATCGGCTACCGCGCCAGCATCGACGCACCAGCTACCGGTACCACCGCAGACGGTGACCGCGAATACTTGGAAGCAGCGCTGCTGGCCGCGCTGGCGGCGCGGCGCCCGGCCGAACTGGAGCGCGGGGTCTGTCTGGTCGGACCGCACCGCGACGACCTGGAACTGCGCCTGGGCGACCAGCCCGCCAAAGGCTTTGCCAGCCACGGAGAATCGTGGTCCATGGCCGTCGCGTTGCGGTTGGCTTCCTATGAATTGCTACGCGGCGATGGCAGCGAGCCGGTGCTGCTCCTCGACGACGTGTTCGCCGAACTCGACAATCGCCGCAGGCAGGCGCTGGCCACCGTGGCGCAATCCGCGGAGCAGGTGCTGGTCACCGCCGCGGTTCCGGAAGACATTCCCGACGGCTGGGACGCCCGACGGGTACAGATCGATCTACGTGACAGCGACAGTGGCCGGATATCTATGGTGGTGGACCCGTGACCGAGGACGACGAAGTCGACGCGCCCGACCAAGGTTGCGCCGCACCTCTAGCTGAGCTCCGAGGTATCGACCTGGTGCGGCGCACGCTCGACGAAGCGCGGGCCGCGGCGCGCGCCCGCGGGCAAGACGCCGGTCGTGGCCGGGCAGCTCCCCTGGCTCCGCGTCGGCTCGGCGGGCAGCGGCGCAGCTGGTCGGGTCCGGGTCCGGATCTGCGCGACCCTCAGCCGCTGGGCAGCGTTGCGCGCGACCTAGCAAAAAAGCGCG
>NZ_LZLE01000242.1 GCF_001673155.1 Mycobacterium sp. 1423905.2
TTGAGGAGGTAATCGGCGATGTTGCCGCGGGTCAGCGGATTCAAGATCGCGTATTGAACGCCAGCTTCGTCGAACAGGTGCCGGCTGACCGTCTCCGGGTCCGAACCGGGATAGTGCTCGCCGTAGAGATCCTGGCGGTAGTCCCCGCCCGGTGCCTGATACCACTGCTGTTCGACGTCGGGTATCGAGCGCAGCTTGTGGGTAGTGGGGAGATAACGCCGAATCTCGGCGTTATAGCGGAAGTGCGGCTGCACGTTGGCATCAATAACGAGTGCGCTCACGCGGTCACATACACCTGCCCGTCGGCGACGTCGACCTGGTACGTGCGGACCCGCCGTTTCGGGTCAGCAACGTTGCGGCCAGTGGTGATATCGAATTCCCAATTGTGCCAAGGGCATCGGACGATTTGACCGTCCCGGGCGCGGCGCAGCAGCCCGGGGGTATGCGGGTCGGATTCGTTGGTGCCGCCGAGTAGTCCCAGGCACAAGGGCGCACCCTCGTGCGAACAGTAGTTGACGATCGCATAGAGCTCGCCACGCACGTTGTACACGCCCACCCCGAACTTGCCGATGTCCACCAGCTTCATTTGCCCGGGCGGCAACTCGTCCAGAGCGCACACGAGTCGGCGTTGAGCCACCGAAGAATCACCGCCTCCTGCCCCGTACGGTCGCTACTCAGGTCGTTGGGCTACGTTGCTATCTATATTATGATAGCGATATTCCACCCCCAGGAGGAGCGCTGATGACGCTCGGCACTGACGCAACCGGCCAGCCCGTCACTCTTGACACCACCGGTGAAACCAGTCCGTATCCATTCTTCGAGTACATGCGGCGCACCGATCCGGTGTGGCATGGCGCGTTGATGGACCACGAGCAGATGCCCGAGGAACTGCGGCCAAATGACGAATGGGTCCTGTTCGGCTACGACGGGGTCTTCCAGGCCTTCCGCGACGACCGCGTCTTCACCTCCGCCGGCTATGACAAGACAATCGGCCTGGTCATGGGTCACACCATCCTGGCGATGGGCGGCAAGGAACATCACGACCATCGCAGCTTGGTCGCCAAGGCGTTCCGGGCCACCGCGCTGGAACGCTGGGAACCGTCGGTCATCGGACCGGTGTGTGACCAACTGATCGACGAAATCAAGAACGACGGGCACGCCGACTTGGTCAAGGCGCTGACTTTCGAGTTTCCCACCCGCATCATCTCGGTCTTGCTGGGCTTGCCGCCGGAGGATCTCGACATGTTCCGGCGGTTGTCGCTGGACTTGATCTCCATCCCGACCGACATCATGGCTGGGCTCACGGCGGCTACCGAGCTGCACGGCTACTTCCTCAACCAGGTCGAACAGCGCCGGCGCAAGCGCACCAACGACATCATCGGCGATCTGGTGGCCGCCGAGATCGACGGAGAAAAGCTCACCGACGAGGCGATCATCGCGTTCCTGCGCCTGCTCTTGCCCGCCGGATTGGAAACCACCTACCGTTCCTCGGGTAACTTGCTGTACCTGCTGCTGACTCATCCCGAGCAGCTGGCCATGGTCTACCAGGACCGGTCGCTGATCCCCATGGCCATCGAAGAAGGCCTGCGGGTGGAAACTCCGTTGACGATGGTCATGCGGACCACCACCGAAGACGTGGAAGTCGGCGGGAAGACCATCCCGGCCGACGCCCAGGTCGATCTGTGCATGGGCTCGGCCAACCGCGACGAGAGCCGCTGGCCCAATCCCGACACCTTCGACATCCGCCGAGAGCGGCACGCGCACATCGCGTTCGCCGGCGGTATCCACATGTGCCTGGGCATGCACCTGGCGCGGCTGGAAACGCGGGTCATGCTCAACAGCTTGTTCGACCGCCTCAAAGATCTGGCTTTCGTCCCCGACGACGGAACGGGTGAGGAGTCCAGGATCGTGGGGCTCACTTTCCGCTCGCCGAACAAACTGCCCGTTACGTTCACGCCCGCTGCATGAGAAGCCGGGCAGCGATCCTGCACGACGTCGGCGGTCCGTGGTCCGTCGAGGAATTCGAGCTGGACGCTCCCCGCGCCAACGAGGTTCTCGTTCAGGTTGCCGCCGCCGGCTTGTGCCACTCCGACGACCACATCCTCAAGGGCGATATGTCAGCGCCGAACGAGGTGCTGAAATCGCTTGGTTTGCCGACCATGTTCCCCATGATCGGGGGGCATGAAGGCGCGGGGATCGTGCGCGAAGTGGGGCCCGGGGTAACAGATTTCGCGCCGGGTGACCACGTGGTCATGTCATTCGTTGCGGTGTGCGGACAGTGTCGGTGGTGTGCGACCGGCATGGAGTACATCTGTGACGCCGGTATCGGCACCATGGCTCCCGGTATGCCCACTGACGGCACGTTTCGGCACCACACCGCAGATGGCCGAAAGTTGGGACACATCGCAAAGGTGGGAGCATTTGCCGAACACACTGTGGTGTCGGTCAATTCGCTGGTGAAGATCGATCCGCAGTTGCCGTTGGCGGCCAGCGCGTTGCTGTCGTGCGCGATCCCGACCGGTTACGGCTCGGTGGCCAATCGCAGCGGCATGCGAGCAGGTGACACCGTCGTGGTGATCGGCGCCGGCGGAATCGGCACGGGTGCGATCCAGGGCGCCCGGATCAACGGTGCCGCACAGATCGTCGCTGTCGATCCCGTTGAGTTCAAACAGAAATCAGCTCACCTGTTCGGTGCCACGCACAGTGCCGCGAGCATCGCCGAAGCGCTGGACCTGGTGCGTGATCTCACCTACGGTGTGATGGCCGATGCGGTAGTCGTTTCGCCTTCGTTGATCACCCCGGAGGACGTCCGCGACGCAGTGAAGCTGACCCGCAAGGGCGGAACCTGCGTGCTGACCGGAATGACCTCGCAGCTGACTCACAAGGTCAAGATCGATCTACAAGAGTTCATCCTGATGAACAAGACGCTCGCGGGCACCATCTTCGGCTCGTGCAACGCGCGCTCGGACATCGCGCGGTTGGCCAAGCTCTACCAGACCGGTCAGCTCCAGCTCGACGAAATGATCACCAAGCGCTATCGGCTCGACGACGTCAATGACGCCTACACTGACTTGCTCAACGGTGAAATCGTGCGCGGCATCATCGATTTCGGTGTCAGCTAAGCCTTCTTCGCGTTCTCTCGCTGCTCCCGCAATTCCTTGATTTTCTTCAGCCGCAGCAGCCGCTCAACTTGGCCGTACGCGTCGATGGGGCTGTGCAGTCCGAGGCCACCGTCGGCATGCACCACCTGTCCAGTCACCCATGGCATTTCCAGGACGCCGACGATGGCGTCCGCGACGTCGGCCGGCTCTCCCAGGCGGCCCAACGCCGTGCGCCTGGACAGGCCATCGACCCAGCCGGGCCACGCATCGGGGTTGGGCAGCATCGGAGTTCGGGTGACGCCCGGCCCCACCGCGTTGACCCGGATGCCATGGGTGCCCCACTCCACCGCCGCGACCTTGACCAACATGTCGACGCCCGCTTTCGACACGCAATAGGCGCCCATGTCGCGGTCGGCGACCGTGCCGCTGATGCTGGACACCGCCACGATGGAGCCGCCGACCTGCGCGTCGACCATGGCTTGCGCGGCAGCGCGAATGGTGAGCCAGGTACCGGTCAGGTTGACCGCCAAGACTCGTTCCCATTCTTGTGGCGACAGTTTCAGCAGCAGCCCGGACGACCCGATGCCGGCGGAGGTGACCACCCGAGTGGGCACTCCGTGCTCGCGCACGGTCTGCTCCATCGCCGACGACACCGCGTCGGGATCGCTGACGTCGCAATCGATGTCGGCACCGGACAAGTCCCATGCCACCACGTCGTGACCCGCTTGGCGCAGGAGCGAGACGACTTCCAAGCCGATGCCAGACGCACCGCCGGTCACCAGCGCCGTTTCGGCGCTCATTCGGCCGGCCCGATCAACTCGACGAGAACACCGTCGGGTGCGGTGATGACCGCCATAGGCACGGTCTTCCCGGCGGGTGCAGGCATGGTGATGCGCCGCACCCCGTCGGTGAAGCCCAAGGCGGCCAGCGTTGACAGCGCCGCGTCGACTTCGCGTTGCAGGGAGAGCAGGAAGAACCCGTGCCGCGGCGTCGGAGGGGGCTGCTGCGCCTGCGCAGCGCCGGCTAGCTGTACCAATTCGACGATCCCAGAGTCCGGTTGCTGCGGATCCCCCAGGAAGACGGACCGAAGCTGATTGCCACTGGCGCCGAACAGTTCGGGCCAGTCACCGGTGAAGGTGTGATCGAACAACTGGGCAAATCCGAGACCGTCGCGCCAGAATTGCAGCGACCGCTCCACGTCTGCAGTACAGATCGCTGCGTGATGGACACCAAGCACAACTTCCCCTCCCGCGCCCGTCTGTTGGGCGCCGCGGCATTAGGTAGCCAGCTTAGCTAATGTCCGATCCCACAATTCGCAGGCCAGGTGCGGATCGTAAGCGGCACGGTTGGCTTTGGCGATCTTGTGCCTCGAGTAGTACTGGCCAGACGTCCATTCGGTGCCGCATTCGGTCGAGGCCAGCCACACCAGTTGTTCGGCCCCTTCGTCGGCCGAAGCCGTGAATCGCCCCGTCACCGGCACACGGTTCTTCATGAATAGCAGGAATCGCGACCCGGACGCCTCACCGAAATTTGAGTTGACATATCCCGGATGGAAGGATGCGGCGGACAGACCGTGGTGGTGGTAGCGCCGGTGCAATTCCATGGTGAACATGACAATCGCCAATTTCGTCCGCGCGTAGGCGATGCTGGGTCGGCATTGAGCGGTGTTTTCCAGGTCGTCGATGCGGCATCGCGGAAGCAATCGCTGAGAAGAACTGGTCGTGTTCACGACGGTGGCACGGGAGTCGAGCAACACGTCCAGCAACTGTGTGGTGAGAAAAAACGGCGCGAGGTAGTTGACCTGGTAGGTCTTCTCATAACCGTCGGGTGTGATCTGCAGATCGTGGCACATGCCACCGGCGTTGTTGGCCAACACGTCGATGCGCGGATAGTCCGAGCGGATCTTGTCCGCCACGGCCCGCACTTGAGCCAGGTCGGCGAAGTCGGCGATGAAGTAATCGGCGCTCAATTCCGCGGCAATCGCCGTGGTCTTCCTCTGCGAGCGTCCAACAATCACCACTTTCTCACCATTGCGGCTGAGCCGACGCGCCGCGGCGGCGCCGATGCCGTCGCTGGCACCGGTAATGACAATCGTCCTGCGCGTCATATCGATGGCATCCTTTGGCATTGACTGACGGTTCTGGAGTACTGACAGCCTAAACGCAATATGCGCCCGGCGAGCCCAGGATTTCTGGACAAATTGAGATGCCGGCGGCCGATCACGACAAGGAGTATCGGACCGGCAGGTGCTTGAGCCCACCGACGAACGTGGTGGCGAGCAGGTGAGGCTCACCGGCAAGTTCGATTGTGTGCAGCCGGGACAGCAACTCGGTGAAGAAGCTGCTGACTTCCATGCGGGCCAACGCGGCGCCCATACAGAAGTGCACGCCGTACCCGAACGCCACGTGCTTGTTCGGGTCTCGGCCGACGTCGAACGCGAACGGGTCGGTGAAGACATCTTCGTCGCGATTGGCGGAAACATAGGACAACAGCACGGATTCGCCTGCGGCGATGGGTGTTTCGCGCACCACGGTGTCTTGGGCGGCGGTCCGCATGAAATGCTTGACCGGGGTGACCCATCGGATCATCTCCTCGGTGGCCCGCGGCATGAGCGTCAGATCCTCGCACAGGCGCCGGCACTGGTCCGCATTCTCGATCAGCGCGTGCAGGCCACCGGAAATGGTGGCGCTGGTGGTGTCATGCCCAGCCGTCGCGACGATCAGGTAATAGGACACTGTTTCGATATCCGAAAGCGGTTCGCCGTCGATGCGCGCGTTGGCGATAGCCGAGGCGAGATCCGCTGTGGGGTGTTCGCGTCGTGAGGCGGTTACTGCGTTGAAGTATTCGAACATGTCGAGTAGCGCGGGCAGCTGGTCCTCGTTCGTGGTGCCACGCTGGTATTCGTTGTCGTCGCTGCCGAACAGTTCCTGGGTGAGCTTGAGCATGCGCCCGAAGTCGGCTTCCGGCAGGCCCAACAGCGACATGATGACGTAGAGCGGGTAGTTGACCGCGACCTGTTGCGCGAAATCGCATTCAGGACCGATTGCCAACATCTCGTCGACGTAGCGTCTGGCCAATTCGTCGATGCGCAACTTCATGGCCCGCATCGCCTTGGGGCGAAACCAGTCCGCGCCGATCGCTCGCACCACCCGATGCTGTGGGTCATCGAGGTGAATCAGCGTGCGCACCCCGGCCGCGGCCTGCAATTCGTCGCCCTGAACGGTCGCTAGCACCGGCCGCGGCCAATTGGTGAACAAGGCGTTGTCGCGTTCGATGTCCATCACATCGGCGTACTTGGTGATCGCCCAGAACGGCCGATAGTTGGGCACTTCAACCCAGGACACCGGGGCGGTGGCACGCAGGTGCGTCAGGGCGGCATGCAGGCGCGGTTCGTCGGTGTAGGACTGCGGGTCGGCCAGTAGCTTGGCGGCCTCGTCCATGGTAGGTGCGCTCACCGGCGAAACTCCTTGAGCGCAGCGCTTATACAGTCGGGTGAGGCGCCATAGCAGATGGGCTGAACCCGGTCGACGCTGCCTTCGCAGCGCGCACGCAACGCGGCGCTCACTTCGTGGACGGGACCGACGACGGCGAACGTAGACAGTATTTCGTCGTCGATGAGCGAGCCCATGGTGTCCCACTCCCCCAACTTCGAGAGACGGTTCAGTTCGCTGTGCAGGTCACCCCAGCCGTGCAGGTCGAGGACCGGTCGGTAGGCCGGTGTCGACGCATAAAACGCGATCTGTTTGCGGGTCGCGGACATGGCAGTGGCCAGTTCGTCGTCGGTTTGACCGGTCGCGACCATGACTTCGGCCGCCACCTCGACGTCACCAACGTCGCGGCCGGAGCGGCGCAAGCCTCGATGCAGCGCCGGCAGGGTCACCTCGGTGAGGTAACGCTGAGACACCATCGGGTGGCCGAGGTGGCCGTCGGCGACCTCACCGCACATTTCGGTCATCACTTCACCCACGGCGGCGAGGAAGACCTTGGGGGCGCCGTAGGGCTGCGCCTCAGGAGTGAACATCGGCGTCATGATCTTGTGGGTGTAGAAATCGCCTTCGAAACGCAATTTGCTGCCGTCGCGCCACGCGGACCAAATCGCCTGCAGGGCCGACACGTATTCCCGCATGCGGCGGGCGGGATGGCTCCACGGCATGCTGAACCGCTTCTCGATGTGCGCCTGGATCTGGGTTCCCAGACCTAGGATGAACCGGCCCTTCGAATAGGTCTGTAGGTCCCAACCCAAATTCGCGACAATCATCGGGTTGCGGGCAAAGGCCACCGCGATATTGGTGCCGAGGTCTATGCGCGACGTGTGCTCGGCGGCCAGCAGCAGTGGGAGGAAGGGGTCATGACTGGTCTCGGCGGTCCACCCGCCGTCGTAATCATTGCGCTCGAGGGAGACGGCCGTATCGGCCGCCCGCGCGAGTTGATTGGAGATGCCCCCGTCAAGTTTGAGGCGGGCGCTACCCATGCGGGCAACTTTACAGTAAGCAATCCAGTATGTAAGACAGACGCATGACGAAAGCCGAGGACTGGGCGGAAACGCTTGCGGACCTGGATCGGCGCCGCGAGCATGCCCGGGCCATGGGTGGTTCCCACCGGCTCGAGAAGCATCGCGGTAAGGGCAAGCTGGACGCGCGGGCGCGCATCCAACGCCTGCTCGACCCGGGCAGCTTCCGAGAATTCGGCACCCTCGTCGGCGGTGACATCGCGGCCGACGCGATCGTCACTGGATCGGGTCGCATCAACGGTGTGCCCGTCATGGTCGGTGCCGAAGACTTCACGACCTTCGCCGGGACCATCGCGCCGGGCAGCAATGCCAAGCGCTACCGGGCCGCCGAGTTGGCGTTGCGCGATAAGATCCCGTTGGTGATGGTGCTAGAAGGCGCCGGATTTCGCTCCACCGGAGCACATTACGGGCGTACCCCGACCGACCTGCTGGCGCAGGCGCGCTGCTCGGGACTGGTTCCGACGGTCACTGCCGTGCTCGGTCCCTCCGCCGGACACGGCGCGCTGGTAGCCCCGGTATGCGATTTCACGGTCATGAGCCGCCAGGGAGCGATCTTCACCGCAGGGCCACCGGTGGTCAAAGAGTCCACCGGAGAGGACATTTCGAAGGAGGACCTGGGCGGTCCGGACGTCGCCCTTGCCAGCGGGGTGATCCACAATGTCGCCGAGGACGACGACGAAGCGCTTGCGACGGTTCGGCGTTATCTGTCGTATTTTCCGCCGAGCGCATGGTCGTACCCGGCCGCGTCGCCGGCCGACCAGACCGCCGGACCTCGGCCGACCCCGGAGTTGTTGGACATCGTCTCGCGCGACAATCGCCGGGTCTACGACATGCGCTCGGTGCTCGACGTGGTCTTCGATCGACCCGACTGGTTCGAGGTACAGCCTTTGTTCGGCCGGGCCATCATCTGCGCGCTGGCACATCTGGGCGGTCATCCCGTCGCGGTGGTAGCCAATCAACCGCAGGTGCTGGCCGGGTCCATCGACGCTGCCGCTGCCGACAAGGCCGCGCACTTCATCATGGTCGCGGACTCCTTCCATCTTCCGATCGTGTTTCTCGCCGACAATCCCGGCATGTTGCCGGGCAGCCGTTCGGAACGGCAGGGGGTATTGCGCAGTGGCGCCCGGATGTTCGCCGCGCAGACGGCCGCCACCACAGTGAAGCTGCATGTGACGCTGCGCAAGGCGTACGGCTTCGGCTCGATGGTCATGTCGCTGATCAGCTTCGACGGCCAGGTAGCCACCTTCGCCTATCCCGGTGCCACCATGGGTGCCATGGGCGCTTCGGCTCTGAGCCGCGCATCGCATGCCGACGAAGATCTGTCGGCCAAGCTGCGCAACGCCGAACTGCAAGCGTCGTATCGCTCGGCTGAACACATGGGGTTCGACGAGCTGATCGACCCGCGCGAGACCCGCGACGCGCTGTTGGCGTCCCTGCAGCGGGGTCTGTCCAGCCGGCAGGCCCCCGCCGAGCCGGTCACTCGCACGCTGATCATGCCGTAACTGTTTTGCCCTCGTCGTTGCCGCGGTAAGCCGTGACGACGGGCTCCAGCTCATCCGGTGTCGCGCCGTGCAGGATCACCGCGTCCGCGCCGTAGTCGAACTCCTTGCGGATTCTCTGCACACATTGTTCCGCCGATCCGGTGGCCGACGGTTCCAGCCATTCGTCCGGGATCAGCGTCGCGATGTGTTCGATCTGCTCGGCAGTGGCCTTGTGATCAATGCCCCCGGCTATCGAGGTCACCACGGTGTCCTGCCGAAAACGTTGCAGCACAGCCGGATCCCAGCCGTTGGTCTGCACCATCAGGTCGCCGTAACCCTGCAGGTAGGTGGCCAAACGTGCCACCGTCTTCTTCAGCCGCAGCTCTTCGGGGAGGTGGTCGCCGACCGTGGCGAAGCACGACCACACCCGCACGCTGTCCGGGTCACGACCCGCTTTCTCTGCAGCGGACTTGACCGTGTTGACGCAGCGCTGCAGCGTCTCCGGGGTGAAATAGGTATGCAAGATCACATCGTCGAAGACCCGGCCGCCCAGGGCCAGACTGTTGGGTCCGAACGCCACCAGGGCCAACCGGATGTCCTCGTGGAAGTCACGGTCCAAGAACAGGACGGGATAGGTGCCCATCGGACCGTCGTGGTGGAAAATCACCTCACCGTGCCACAACCGGCGCATGACCTGCGCCCAGTCCTCCATCTGGGCGGTGGTGACCGCCGGTATGCCGAACGCACCGTAGATTGCCGCGATGCCGCGACCGATGCCCAGGGTGAAACGACCACCGGAGAGCCGATGCATGGTGGTCGCCCAGGACGCCGTGATCAACGGATGGCGCGTGTTGTGATTCGTTGCGGCCGTGGCGATTCGCATTCTGCTGGTGACCGCGCAAGCCGCCCCCACCAGCGACGAGGCCTCCTTGACGTTCCAGCGTTCGGAGATGAAGGCGGTGCCGAAGCCCAGTTCTTCACCGCGGCGCGCTTCGTCCAGCAGAGTCGCTGGACCCTCGCCGCCCGCCCCGGCCAACAAGTAGTAGCCCAGTTCCTCGAGCGGCTGATCGCTCGTCGGCATTACCGGAGCACCGCCGTATCGGCGACCTCGCGCAGGAACTGCAAGGTGATGCGCTGTACTCGACGCGAGAAGACGTGCCCGACATGGCTACCGTCGTACCAATACAGCTGGCCTTGCCAGCGTTCGTGCAAAGCGATCGCAGGCTCCCGCATGGCCATCCGATCGTGCCAGGCTCCCACGATGAGTCGACGAGCCGGTGGTGGTGCCGGGTCGACGGCCAGCGGGTCAATTACCGAGGTGAGCTTCTCGACGACCGGCGATCCCAACAGTTCCCCGAAGCCGCCGCGAGACGGCCCCCACCGCGCCAAGTGCCGGGCGATCATCGCGTTGAGGCCGAGTATGGGTGTGTACAACGCGACGGCATCGACGGCCGGCTCGAAGTGGGACACCAGCGCGGCGACCAGACTACCCATCGAAATACCCGCCACCGCAACGGCACTGGCGTGCGGCTGAACCCACTGCACCACCGCCCGAACCTCCGACACCGCGCGCATCATGCCGGCGACATTGCCGAGTGGATCCGTGTCCGGGTAGGCGGGCCACTGCCCGCGCCGGATCCCGTGGCCAGGCTGGACCGGCATCGCGACGTTGAACCCGAGCCTTCGGTGCAGGCGCCCGATCCGGGAAAACACCAGGTCTTCGCTGCCGCCCTGACCCGCGCCGTGCACCCAGATCAGCCATGGCCTTGGCCCGTCACGGTGACGGCACACGTGCACCACGGCTCGGGCCGGTCCGCTGAACCCTTCGGCCGCCAACGTCTTCGGCAGCCTGGGGTCGTGTTCAAAGGTGACCTGCTCGTAGGCCAAGCCGGCAATGCGGCGACGCCGTATCCTGCTGACCCGCAGGGGTTCTGGTGCGGCGTGCACGCGTTCGATGCCAAGTCTCGCCAGTTCTTCGGCAGCCGGTTCGCATGCGTCCAGGGCCCGCAACGCGCCTGGGCCCCCGCCCAGTAGCGAAAAGCCGCTCAGCACTAGCTCGTCGAGCATGACCTCGCCGAACTGGCGGACTCCGCGGATCGAGACGGGAGCCCACCCGGTCGATTCGTGCAGACCCGATACGGTGCGGGGCACCACCATCACCAGTTCACGGGCCACGTCACGGCCAAGCCCGAGCGCTCGGGTTGCCGAGAACATGCACACCACCTACTTATGTCGAGGTCAGTTTCTTGGCCCGCGCAGCGGCCGATTTGCAGAAATCTATACTGTAACTAATTAAGTATCAACGAGCGCCGGAGTGGGCAGGTTGCTGCGGGCCGCGATCACCAAAACCGAGATGCGACTGCATGGAAGGCGCGATGACCGACACCGCACCCGAAGTCCGACCCACTGTACGGGGCGGCTTCCCCGACGTCAGACCCGTTGACGCGCCACCCGGACTGGGCCGGTTCGCCGAAGCCCTGCGCCGCCTGCAGGATCTGACGGTCTCGACCAACCCGGACGCCGCGACCTGGGCCGCGGCCACCGAGCACATCGAAAACGCCTGCGCCATGCTGGAATCGCACCAAGCGCCCGAGATCGAGGTGCCAGCCGGCAGGGTCCTCGAGTTGCCGGGACTGGGGCACCCATTGATGCCGCCGTGGACGATGGCCGATGCTGACGCCGACGGGGTCACTATGCGGGGTCATTTCACCCGATCACACGTGGGCGGGAACCATGCCGTCCATGGCGGCATGATCCCGTTGTTCTATGACTGGCTGTTCGGCATGGTGGTCACCACGGCCGGTATCCGTCCCACGCGTACCGCGTATCTGCATGTCGACTACCGCAAGATCACCCCAATCGACGAGCCGTTGACAGCTCGTGGTCGAATCAGCCGGACCGAGGGGCGAAAAGTCTTCATCACCGCGACCATGAACAGCGACGACGGCGCGCTACTCACCGAGGCCACCGGCCTCATGGTCCGATTGTTGCCCCACCAACCGTGACGGAGCGTTGATGCCTGGCTTGGCAACACAATTTACGGTTCCCGAGGTCGCGGCGGGCGTCGTGTCGGCGATCGGTGACCGGGAATTCATCATTCAAGGCGAACGGCGATACACCTACCGCCGAATCCTCGAGCGGTCGCATCGGCTGGCCGGCTACCTGCATTCCCAAGGGCTGGGTTGCTACATCGAGCGATCCGCTTTGGCCGGCCATGAGGTCGGGCAGGACCTGCTCGGGTTGTACGCCTACAACGGCAACGAGTTCGTCGAGGCGCTCTTCGCTTCCTTTCAGGCCCGAGTGGCCCCGTTCAACGTCAACTTCCGATACATCAAAAACGAGTTGCGGTACCTGCTCGCGGATTCGGGGGCGAGCGCATTGCTCTACCACGCGGCATTCGCGCCCCGGGTGGCCGAAGTCTTACCGGACCTGCCGCAGCTGCGTGTGCTGATTCAGATCGCCGACGACTCCGGCAACGAGTTACTGCCCGGCGCAATCGATTACGAGGCTGCCCTGGCATCTAGCCCGCCGCAACCGCCGCCTGTCCAGCCGTCGCCCGATGACCTGTACGTGCTGTACACCGGGGGCACCACCGGTATGCCGAAAGGGGTGTTGTGGCGCCAGCACGACATCTTCATGACGTCGTTCGGCGGGAGAGATCTCTACAGCGGCCAGCCGGCCACTTCGGTCGAGGAGATCGCGGCATGCACCACCGCGGGACCCGGCACGAAATTGATGGTGCTGCCACCGCTGATCCATGGCGCCGCGCAGTGGACCGTGATGACGGCGATGACCACCGGACAGTCGGTGGTGTTCGCTTCGGTGGTCGATCACTTCGACGCCGACGAGGTGGTGCGCACCATCGAGCGTGAGCGCGTCGCGGTGGTGACCGTTGTCGGTGACGCGATCGCGCGTCCGTTGATCACCGCCATCGAGAAGGGCGCCGCCGATGTGTCGTCGTTGGCGGTGGTGGCCAATGGCGGCGCCCTTTTGACGCCCTACGTGAAGCAGCGGTTGATCGACGTCTTGCCCAACGCCGTCGTCGTAGATGGAGTGGGGTCGTCGGAAACCGGCGCTCAGATGCACCACCTGTCGACCTCCGCAGCTGTCTCGACCGGAACATTCAACGCCGGGCCGGATACCTTTGTCGCCGCTGAGGATTTGTCGGTGATCCTGTCTCCAGGTCACGACGGCATCGGCTGGCTGGCTCAGCGCGGTTTTGTGCCGTTGGGCTACAAGGGCGATGCGGCCAAGACCGCCGCAACCTTCCCGGTGATCGACGGTGTGCGATACGCGGTTCCCGGCGACCGGGCCCGCCACAGCGCCGACGGGTGCATCGAGTTGCTGGGCCGTGACTCCGTCACGATCAACTCCGGTGGAGAGAAGATTTTCGCCGAAGAGGTCGAGACGGCGATGGCCTCGCATCCCGCGGTGGCCGACGTGGTGGTCGCCGGGCGCCCCAGTGAGCGGTGGGGTCAGGAAGTGGTGGCCATCGTCGCCCTGGCCGACGGGGCGCACGCCGAATCCCAGGAGTTGGTTGCCCACGCCGCTATGTCGTTGGCACGCTACAAACTTCCCAGAGCGGTCGTGTTCCGCCCGGTGATCGAGCGCAGCCCGTCGGGTAAAGCCGACTATCGGTGGGCGCGCGAGCAGGCGATCACGGGTTGAGTGGGCGGTCACGGCCTCCAACGTTGCGCCACGGCGGGAAAGCCGGGAATTCCGAGCCGTCAATGCACGGCGGAAGCCGCAATTACCCCCTTGGCCAGGCAGCGCTCACGACGCCCGCTTAGCCGGCGGCGAGTAGCTCGGCTTCCCCAGGCCCAGAACGTATTGCGCAATCATGTTGCGGAACACTTCCAAGGTGCCGCCGTAGATGCCGACCAAGGGGGCGAACCGATAGACGTACTCCGCGGCGCCGTTGTCCGCGGCGGCGTCGGTGCCGAACGGCAGCGCCGAGGCTTCCCCGAGCAGGTCCATCAAGTCCGGGGAAATGTCGCGCATGGTCTGCGCGATAGCCACCCGGCCGAAGATGCTGGGCGCAGAAAGGGCCGCTTCCATCCGCGCGGCGCTGCGACCCAAGCGATATGCCACCGACCGATCGTCGATCAATCGACGGCCCTGCGGATCCCCTTGTCCCACACGTGCGGCGGCCTGATCGACCGCCAGAGTCATCGACCCGGCCTGGTGCATCATGATCGACGTGTCCTGCAGCCCATCGGGCGCCGCGGCCACCGCGCCGTGCTCGACGTTGAGCGGCTCGCGCAGCACGGTCCAGCCCCCGTTCACCTCGCCCAGCCGGTACTTGTCATCGACGCGTACGTCGCTGTAGTAGACAATGTTGGTGCGGTCGCCATCCACCGTGCGGATTCCTTGAATCTCGATGCCCGGCAAGTCGAGCGGAACAAGAAACATGGTGAGGCTCTTGTGTTTCGGTGCGCTCGGATCGGTATTGGTGATGAGAAATACATACTGGCAGTTGTGCGCCCCTGTAGTGAACATCTTCGAGCCGTTGATCAGCCAACTGTCACCGTCGCGCACCGCGCGGGTCTTACAAGTTGCGATGTCCGAGCCGCCTTCGGGCTCGGTGTAGCCCAGACAGAGACGGACGTGACCGCTGAACACCCCTTGCAGCACCACGTCTCTCAACTCGGGTACACCGAACTTGGCCACCGAGCGCGCCACCATGGCGGTGGTTCCCCAGGTCACCCACGGTACCTGCGCCCGCCGCTTCTCAAGCTCCCATATCCGTCGGCGCACCCGAGTGAATCCACCCTCGGATTCGGGCTTCCACTCCTTCTCCAGATAACCCGCGGCGCCCAACTTCAAGTGCAGCTCCTCGTTGAAATTGTCACCGGTCTCGCGATCGTGGCGTAACACCTCATCGGTGACATGAGTGGCCAGAAAGCGGCGTGCCTCGGCTTGGAAAGCCCGGTCCGCGTCGGACAATTCGACTCGGGAGAAGTCCATCGCGTCGCCCTACACTCGTGCCGCCGCGAGTGCACTTTCTCGCGCGGTCACGATGTCGGCGATCCGCTGCGCACTAGCTCCGGGATCACCGCCGGCCAGCGGCCATCCTCGGGCGCGGACCAGGTAGGCCGTTGCGGCGGCTTCGGCCGACACACCAAGCCCGCCCTGGATATGCACGGCCATGGTGGCCGCCTTGGCTGCTTCCTCGGCCATGAAGACGAACGCCGAGGGCGCCAATTCGGGCCGTTCCGCGGGCTCGTACTCGAGGAACCACGCGGCCCGGCGCGCCAGGTTGCGCCCGCCTTGCACGGTGATGGCCATGTTGGCCAACGGATGCGAGATGCCCTGCAGGGTAGAGATCGGCACCCCGAGCGTGTAACGCGTCTTGGCGAATTCCGCCGCGATGGTCATCGTCTCCTCCACCAGACCTACCAGCGCGGCGGCGATGAGCAGTCGCCATTCGTCAAGAGCCCGGTCGAAATTCGCTAGCGCTTCGGGTCCCTGGCCTAAGACGGTGCGGGAGTACGCGGCGTCTGGATCCACCCACGCCATCGGCAGTCGGCCGATGTTGTCGACCTTGGCGGGTCGGGTGGGGAAAGTCAGCCCGACGACCTGGTCGCCGTCGCGGATGATGACGTGTTCGGCGATCGATCCGGTGGGCACCAGCCGAGCACCCGGGGCGGGGTCCAATCGGACATCCAGACCAGCGATCTGTTCGCCTTGGGCCACTGCGGCAAGGTGATCTCCCGACGCTCCCAGTCGGTGCAACAATCGCGCGGCACAGACGTGATCGATCCAGGGAACTGGCGCCAGGCACCGGCCGATCTCCTCGGCCACCAACGTCAAATCAACCAACGTCGCGCCGTCGCCGCCGGCGGACTCCGGCAGCGCCATCGTGGTAGCGCCCATGGCACACAATCGCTCCCACAAATTCTTGTCGTATCCGGACGGCTCTGCGGCACGAACAATGTCGATCGGGCAATGGGTCTTGAAGAACTGCTGATAGGCGTTTTGCACAGCGATGTGATCGTCGGACAGGCTGTAGTCCAGCCTGCGCAACTCAAAGCGGTCCATCCTCAATGCTCCTGTTCGAAGAAGAAATCTTGGGCGTTGCGGTACAGATAGTTGTCCAGCGCCTCGGGGGGCAGATCGAGCGCCTGGGCTTCGGGCACCACCCGGTGCAGGGTCAATACCGGCCAGTCCGAGGCGAAGATGACCTTCGTCTTGCCGCGCGTCCGCATGTAGTGCAGCAGGGTATCCGGCAGTCGCTTGGGTGACCACGCCGATGTCATGATGCGCAGGTTGTCGTATTTGAGCAAGAGCCGAATCGCTACGTCCCACCACGGGTCCGCGCCGTGAATCATGCACAGTCTCAACTCAGGAAAGCGGACGCACACCCGGTCCAGATGCATCGGATGCTGCACCTCCCCGGGGATCGGCGGCCCGGGGATGCCGGTATTGATACACAGTGGCAGGCCGATCTCTGCACATTTGGCGTACAGCGGGTAGTACACCGCGTCGCTGGGCGGATATTGGCCGTCACCCCAAAAGCTCGGTCCCACTACGGCATACGCGACGGGCAAGTCGGTGGCAACCGCGCTGAGTTCTCGTAGCGGCCGCACCGGGCGCAGTAGGTTGACCCCGCCCATCGCCAGGGCGAACCGGTCCGGCTTGGCTTCGACGAACTTCCGTGCCGTGGTGGACGGATGGGCCAGGTTGTCCATGAGGATGGCTTTATGAACGCCATGAGCGTCCATCTCGTCCAGCAGCTCGGACAGGTCGACCGGGGCGAACATCGACTCGGGTCTCTTGAAGTAGTCGTCCTTGACCTTGCGCATCCAGGCCGGTTGGTTGTCAGCCTCGCCGAAGTGCACATTGATGAGGCAGTCGATCACCCGGTGTGTCATACGGATTCCTTGACCTGTCCCGCGGCTGCCTGTCTAGCCCATCGGTAGTTCGGCTTTCCGTTGCCCAGCCGCTGGATATGGTCGACGAAGACGAACGCCTTGGGCACTTTAAAGTGCGCCAGCTGCGAAGTGCATAAGGCGTGCAGAAGTCCTTCGTCGGCGCTGGTACCGGCGCGGGCGGCGACGAGCGCGACAACTTCCTGACCCCAACGCTCACTGGGCCGGCCGACCACGAGCGCGTCCATCACGCCGGGGTGTGCGCGCAGCACCTCTTCGACCTCTTCGACGAAGACCTTCTCACCACCGGTGTTAACGACCAGAGAATCCCGGCCCAGCAACCGAATCGTGCCGTCGCGTTCCACGCGGGCCCGATCGCCGGGAATGACGACGCGCTGGCCTTCCACCTCGGGGAAGGTCCGCTCGGTAGCGTCGGCGTCGTTGAAGTAGCCCAGCGGGATTCGCCCGCTCCGTGCCGCCCAACCGATTTCGGAGTCACCGGGCTGCAGGAATTTGGTGCGGTCAGCGGAGACGACGGTCGCTCCCAGCCGGGGCACGAAGGTCTCACTCGCCGTCCCGGCACGACTGTGGCCGAACGCCATGTTCCCGGTTTCCGACGAACCGTAGCCTTCGACGATCGTGATCTGCGGCAGGCACTCCATCAGCGTTCGTTTGTGCTTCGCGTTCGTGGCCGCACCCCCTGTCCCGATGGATTGCAGCGCGGACAACTCGTAGCGATGCGTGCGCAGCTCGGCGACCAGCGGCCCGGCATAGGCGTCTCCCACCATCGTGATCATGCCGACCCGTTCCCGCTCCGCCGTCGACCACACCGAGCGGGCATCGAGCTTGTGGCGGTCGTCGTACAAGATCACCGACACGCCACTTAGGAACGCCGAGAACGCCGTCCACATCCCCGCGGCATGCATCAGTGGCGATACGGCGAACCAAGGCTGGCCGCCGCCGCGGACCTTGCGGTGAATTTCGCTGACGTCGGTGTGATCGGCTCCCACCATCGCCGCCACGTACATGTCGGCCTGCCGCCACAACACGCCCTTGGGACGACCCGTCGTGCCTCCGGTGCACATCATGATCAGGTCGTCAGGCGAACCGGCAACCTTGCGGCGTAGGTGACCGGCTGCTAACGCATCGTCGAGCGGAATGGCTTGCGGTAGTTCGGCCTCGACGCTGCCGTCGTCGACCGAGATCAGCAATTCGGCACCTGCGCAAGACAGCACCTCGGCGAAACGCGACCCCAGCGACCGGTGGAAGATGATGCCTCGCGGCCCGACGTAGCGCAACAGGTCGCGAACCTCGCGGGGCGAATAATGGTGGTTGACGTTGACCGGCACCACGCGCGCTTTGAGGCAGCCGATGACCATGTCGGGATAGAGGTCGTTGAACATGACGAGCGCGACGCGGTCTTGGCCGCACTCCCAGCGATTGAGGGTGGCGCGGGCACGTGCCACCCCGAATCCATTGTCGGTGAGGAAGGACGCGAGTCGGCCCGACCTTTCGGCCGACTGGGCGAACGTGCTTCGCCGCGAGCCGCACACCGTCATGGTGCGGTCTCCTACGATGTCGGCGATGGCGTCCAAGACGGCGCCGATGGTCCACTCGGGCATGGCTAAGCCACCGACGTCACCGTCACACCGAGCAGGTTCAAGGCGTTGTCGCGCATGACTTTTCGGACGTCTTCCGCAGCGAACCCGGGTAGCTCATCGACGAACGACAGCGGCGACTCGAGGCCTTCTCCGTGCGGCCAGTCCGACCCGAACAGAATCCGGTCGACACCGATCATCTCGGCCAGCGCGGGAAGGTCGTCCTCGTAATATGGCGCGATCCACACATTGTGCTTCAACTGCTCGACCGGATCTTCGGGAAATAGCCGAGGGTGATTGTTGGCCACCTTCTTCAGGCGTTTGGCCAACCGGTACACGAAGTACGACCCGTTTTCGATGCTGACGGCTTTCAACGTCGGATGACGGGTGAAGACGCCGTCGACGATCATCGAAGCCATTGTGTCGTGAATCGCACGGTCGTCGACCAGCACTTGGTCCAACGGGTTCGATCCGCCGAAGGCCTCGAATGTCGACATGCCGCCCCACATCGCCGCCACTTGCAGGTAGCCGCTGTCACTGAGATGAAAGCCCACCGGCACGCCCGCCTCCGCCAACCGGGCCCACACCGGATCGTGGCTGGCGTGGCCCAACGAGCGTGGCTTGACCACTCCGGGAACCGGCGCCGGTCGTACCAGGACGAGTTTCGCGCCGCGCGCCAACACCAATTCCACCTCCTCGACAGCCTTGTCCGGATCGGCCAAGGAAATCATGGGTGCGGAGATGATGCGATGGTCCGGCCGATCGAAACCCCAATCCTCATCGAGCCACATGTTGAAGGCATGAAGCGATGCCATGGTGGCGTCGACATCGTGCTTGAGTGCTTCCTCGACGCCGCAACCGAAAGTGGGCAACATGAAAGCCGTTTCGATGTTCTGGGTGTCCATGACGGCGATCCGCGCTTCGCGGTTCTGATACTCGGGATGGTCGGGCAAGCGTTCGACCTTCATGAGCGACGCGGGGTCGACGCCGTCGGGGATCTCGCCGCGAAACAACAGATCCAAACATCCCGGAACGATGATCGGGTCGAATGTCGGGTTGGGGACGAAGCGGTTGACCCGGTCACCGATGATCACCTGGGTGTGCCGACCGTCGCTGACCATCTGAATGCCGCGCCGGCGAAATCTCTTGTCCAGATGCCGCGTGAAGGCGTCCAGCGGCTCGTAATAATGGTTGTCGACGTCAATCGCCTGATACCCCAAAGTGCTCATGGTGATCCTTTCCGGGTGTGCGCCGGCGAACGCTAAGCCTCGTTCGAGGTGAGGGCGGGGAACTGTGGTGGGCGCTTTTGCAGGAAGCTCACGATTCCTTCGATGACATCGGGTCGTGGCATCGCCTCGTGCAACAGGTCTTCGGCGCGGGCGGTGGCTTCGACCACGTCACGCGTGGCATCGGCGTAGACCTGCTGCTTGATCACGGCCATTGCGGTGGGCGAGCAGTTTTGCGCCATGTCCTCGGCATACTGCATCGCTCGAGGCATCAGGTCACCCGGTGCCACGACCTCTTTGACGAGACCAAGCTTCGCCGCCTCGTCGGCCATGAAAGTACGACCGCTCAACAGAAGATCAAGGGCCACTGCCCAACTGGTCAATCGGGGCAGAATCCACGAGATACCGAATTCGGCGATCAGCCCGCGGCGGGCGAAGACCGCGGCGAACTTGGCGTCCGCGGCCGCAAATCGAACATCACACATCAGGGCTTGAGTCAGACCAATGCCGACGCAAGCCCCATTGATAGCTGCGATCACCGGTTTACGCAGCATGGTGACGAAGTGGGGCGGGCGTTCCCCGACCAGGTCGGCCAGGTTGGTCTTGCCTGCTTTGTCCATCGTTTCTTGGTAGCCGGCCGCCGATTCCGGTGACCCCAGGTATGCCCCGGCGCAAAAACCTCGACCTCGACCGGTCACCACTATGACCCGGATGGCCGGGTCAGCTTCGGCGCGATCGATTGCCGCGTAGAAGCCCGCCGCGATATCGGGGCCCCAAGCGTTGAGTCGGTCCGGCCGATTGAAGGTCAGTACCGCGACCCCGGTGGACGTGGCCTCGTAGAGCACTGTGTCCTCGGCGTCGGCGGCGCTCATGCCGACCTCCTCGCCCAACCCGATCCGCGGCCTCACTTCGAACCCATACTGTATACCTAACGGTACTGCCTTCGGCAGATGGGCACTGGGGCAGGCGCAGAAACGGTGAAGGCGCACGCCCCGACCGGGGCGTGCGCCTTCAGGTCAGGTTGTCAGCGAGACACTCGGTTACGGGTCACCAGCTTGACGATCGCGAGCAGGATGACCGCGCCGAGCAGACAGGTCAGGAAGGAGAACAGCAATCCGCCGCCGGCGACGTCTACGCCAAAGCCGCGCAGCAGGAATCCGCCGATCAACCCGCCGACGATGCCGACGACGATGTTGAGGACCAGACCCATCTGGGCGTCCGTTCTCATGATTTTGCTGCCGATCCAGCCGGCCAGGCCCCCGATGATGATCCAGCCGATGATACCGAGAGTGAGCATGTTTGGTCCTTTCCTAGCAGTCAGTCGCGGTGCTCGAGATTCCGAGCAACCGTGATGAATACCGGTATGCCCGCCCTATGGTGCCGGTAATCGTGCTTGCCGGCGCCGGCCTAGGCGTCGATGAGTCCGAGTCGTCGATAAGCCGAGGTGATCTGGGCTTTTGCTTCGGCCGGCAGTTCTGCCTGTGGCGGTCGAGAATGCGGATACTCGCCGATCGGCAGGCCGAGCACCGACGCGCAGTACTTGAAGGCGCCGCCCCAATGGGTGAAGTAGTCCGGTCGTCCCGGGTAGCACGTCCACCACGAGCCCAGATCCAGATCGAATTGGTCGAGGCCTGATTCTCGTCCATAGTCCATGGCTTCGAGCAACTTGTCGTTGTAGATCAATTCCCAGTACTCGGAAAATAGTCGCCGCTCCGGCGTCTCGAACAGATACCCGGCAGTGCCCAGCTGGGCGGGACATACGATGCCCGCCCGCAGCCATCCGGCGCGATACACCGTCTTGTCGCATTCCCAGACCACCAATTCCGGCGCCAGCTCATGCAAGCGCCTACTGCTTTCGGGTCGAAAAGCGCCCTCCTTGGTGGCGCACACGGCAGGAACCTCGTCATAGATGCGGGCGCTCTCTGCCGGCGTCAGGACGTAGCCCGACGAGGGCGAGTTGAACATGCCCAGCGCGATGTCGGTGCGCGCGGCGATGTAGGAGAAGAATCGCAATGCCCCGACACCGCCGTGGGTCTCCATCATCGGCGTTTGGAGGTAAGCGATCTCGGCACCGGCCTGCTGGGCGTGCAGCGTCAATTCCAGACAGTCCTTGGCCGTCATCGCCGAGGTACAGGCTTGCACCACAACGTCTGGGTTGGTGCGCCGTCCCTCCTCGATGGCGACCTCGAGCAAGCGCTTGCGCTCGTCGATGGTCAACGCCCAGAACTCGGCTATTCCACTGGTACACCACAACATTGGGTGGCCGAGGTCACCGACGCAGTAGCGCACCAAGGTGCGGTAAGCGTCCCAGTCGATGTCGTCGCCGTCGGTGCCACAGAACGGCGTATACAGCGAGTCGCCAATCCCCCGTAACGCGTGGCGCGCCCAAGCACGTGCCTCACCGGCAGTTGCCATGTTGCCTCCGTTCTCAAGGCGCTCAGGTGAAGTCCGAGCCGCCGTCGACGTTGATATTGGCTCCGGTCATGTAGGAGTTGCGTCGTGACACGAGAAATGCGGCGACAGGGCCGATTTCCTCCGGCAGGCCGGCACGCGGCATTTGCGCCGGATGCCCGAAATGCTCGTCGATCGCCTCCATCAAGCGGTACGGGTCGTTGCCGTCGACGCCGACCGAATTGGCCCAGCCGACCAGCGACTCGGAGGCGATGCTGCCGGGGGACACCACGTTGACCAAGATTTCGTCCTTGGCCAGTAGCAGCGAGAGATTCTTGGAGACGCTGGTCACCATTGCCTTCGCGGCGGTGTAAGCCGGCAACAGGACGCTTTGCCGCTGCGTCGAATGGGCCGAGAAGTTGACGATCCGAGCCCATTCGGCCTTGCGCAGCAAGGGAAGAGCCGCTCGCACGCAACGCACCATGCCCAGCACTCCGTCGTCGACCGATTGGTGCCACTGGTCGTCACTCAGATCTTCGAAGCTGCCGGCAGCCCCGGGACCGACCGTATTGACCAGTACGTTGAGTTCACCGCCCCAGCGTTCGCCGACTTCGGCGAAGACCTTCTCGACCATCGGTGCGTCGCGGATGTCGGCGGCGATGCCAAACGCATCCCGGCTGCCTCGGTCGGTGAGGTCGGCCACCGCGGCGTCGAGGGCGTCCGGCGAGCGGCCTACGATCGCGACTCGGGCGCCGTCGTCGGCAAGGCAACGGGCCGTGGCTAACCCCATGCCACGGCTACCACCGACCACCACTGCGGCGGCGTTCGCCAGACCTAGGTCCATGGCCTAATGTGTGGCTGACCCGATGGCTTGCGCCCGGTCATGTTTCGCTTGCGCAGCGGCGGATACCAAAAAGCCTACGATAGGTATTACAGTAGCAGACGAAAACCCCAGGCGGGGCCGATGTTGATGGAGGTGCCCGGCAGTGGCGAAGCAGGCGACCGCAGGGAAGCGTCAGCGCCGCGAACGCGGATCCATCAACCCCGACGACATCATCAGTGGCGCCTTCGAACTGGCCGAGCAAGTGTCGATCGACAACTTGAGCATGCCGCTACTGGGCAAACATCTCGGCGTGGGAGTCACCAGCATCTACTGGTATTTCCGCAAGAAGGACGATCTGCTCAATGCGATGACGGACCGCGCGTTGAGCAAGTACGTCTTCGCCACTCCATATGTGGAAGCCAGCGATTGGCGCGAAACGTTGGGCAATCATGCTCGGTCCATGCGCAAGACGTTCCTGGGCAATCCGATCCTGTGCGATCTGATCTTGATCCGCGCGGCGCTCGGCCCTAAGGCGGCCCGCCTGGGTGCACTTGAGATGGAGCGCGCGATCGCCAACCTGGTGGAGGCGGGGTTGTCTCCCGAGGACGCCTTTGACACGTACTCAGCCGTGTCGGTTCACGTACGCGGATCGGTTGTGCTGCACCGCCTTTACGAGAAAAACCTCTCGGCTGACAATGAACCGCGCGGGATCGAGGACGCTGTGGCCATTGATCCGCAGACCACCCCGCTGATCGCCCAGGTGACCGGTAAGGGGCATCGCATTGCGACCCCTGATGAGACGAACTTCGAGTTTGGGCTGGAATGCATCCTCGACCACGCCAGCCGGCTGATCGAAAAGGGCAACCAGTCGGGACCGAAAGCGAAGTCGTCGCCGGCCCGGCAACGCAAGACGGCAAAGGCGGTCACGTCGCGCGCGCGTAAAACGGCACCGTCACGGTAAGTCCTTTACGGACGGAACGGCCCGTGCCGCTTGGCAACTGCGGTGTACTCAGGGCACCCGCGTCCAGGGTTGGCAGTTCTGTGACTCGAATGCTTTTACCGCGGTGTTGACGTTGGCATACATCGGACCGACGGAGGTATTCGTTTGCAGGACATGATCCCTGCTCGCGTCCGGGGTGCTGTAGGTGAACCAGGAACACATGGAGTCTTGGGTCGGCACATCGTTGATCCACACCGTCCAGTTCGAACCTGACCCACCCGTGTGGTACAGGCCCGGGGCGATGTCAGGACCGACGAGGAAGACTCCGTTGCCGGGAATTTCGTCCAGGGGTTCGGCACCGGCCGGCGGCGCGCAGGCAATCGCCACTACCGACGCAACCAACGTCGCCGCTGCGCGAAGCTTTCGGGGCATGTCTCCTCGATCTGTGTTGCCCCCTTGACATGGCAGCCTATGTCCAGGCGGACTCGAGATACAACAGCTAGTCAGCCGTCGAAGGACCCGCATCGACGACCACCCCACGCGCGGTGAGGTGGTCGATCAACGGAACGGCCCCCGCGGCAAGATGTTCAGACATCGCCGCCCGGGCGAGGTCGGCGTCGCGCTTCTTCAATGCGGACAGGATGCGGCGATGATCCCTCATCGATTGTTCGGGCCAGCCTTCGATGGCGGGAAACACCGATTCCGGTGCGTAGCGGGTGATCTGCGACATCAGCTGGGCGAGTTTCGGAGATTCTGCGGCGACATTGATGGCCCGGTGGAATTGGTGGTTGAGCCGCACCGTCCGCTCGTCACCGTCAGCGGCATAGGCGTCCTCGAGTTCGGCCTGGATCTCCTTGAGTTCACGGAGTTGCTCTTCGCTGATGTTGAGCGCGGCCCGTGCCGCGAGTTCGCCCCCGACGTGCGCTTGCACATTCGCCACATCGGTGACGTCACGACCGGTCACCGGCAACACCATGAAACCCCGCCGGGGTTGTTGGGCGATCAAGCCTTCCCCGCGCAACGCGAAGAGCGCCTCCCGTACGGGGGTGACACTGATGCCCAGCTCGGCGGCCAATTGGTCCAGTCGGACGTAGGACCCTGCAGCGTAGGTGCCGTCGAATATCCGCCGGCGGATGAAGCGCGCGACATCGTCGGAAAGTTGGGGTCGCGCAGCGAAATCCGGAACGGTCATAATCAAACCTGGTATTCGGCGAGCAATCGCTTGCTGATGATCGACTTTTGAATTTCGCTGGTGCCCTCGCCGATCAGCAGAAACGGCGCGTCGCGCATCAGCCGCTCGATCTCGTACTCCTTGGAGTACCCGTAGCCGCCATGGATCCGGAAGCTCTGCTGGGTCACTTCGGTGCAGTATTCGCTCGCAAGGTATTTCGCCATCCCAGCCGCAACGTCGTTGCGTTCGCCGGAGTCTTTGAGCCGCGCCGCGTTGACCATCATCAGGTGCGCCGCTTCTACTTTGGTCGCCATCTCGGCCAGTTGGAACGCAATGGCTTGATGCTCGGCGATAGGCCGACCGAAGGTGTGCCGTTGCTGGGCATAACGGACCGCCAACTCGAAGGCTCGGACGGCGACGCCGCACGCGCGCGCCGACACGTTGACCCGGCCTACCTCGATCCCGTCCATCATCTGGAAAAAGCCTTTCCCAGGGGTTCCGCCGAGGATGTCGTCGGCGCCGGCTCGGTAGCCGTCGAAGATGAATTCCGTTGTTTCGATTCCCTTGTAGCCGAGTTTGTCGATCTTGCCCGGAATCACCAACCCCGGCGCCACCTCCCCGAACCCGACCGGCTTCTCGACCAGGAATGCGGTCAGATTGCGGTGCGGCTTGTCCGAGCCTTCATCGGTGCGCACCAGCACCGCGACCAGAGTCGAAGTGGCGCCGTTGGTCAGCCACATTTTTTGTCCGTTGATGACGTAGGTGCCATCGGATTCTCGCTGTGCGCGCGTCCGGATGGCGGCGACATCCGAGCCCAACTCCGGTTCGGACATCGAGAATGCGCCACGCGCCTCGCCTGCGGCCATGCGAGGTAAGAAGCGCTGCTTCTGCGCGTCGGTGCCATGCTGACGCAGCATGTACGCCACGATGAAGTGCGTGTTGAGCACACCCGACACGCTCATCCAGCCACGCGCAAGTTCTTCCACACACAGCGCGTAGGTGAGCAGCGACTCCCCGAGGCCGCCGTATTCCTGCGGGATCATCAAACCGAACAGTCCCATGTCGCGCATCTGGTCGACGATGTCCTGCGGGTAGGTGTCGGAGCGCTCCAACTGCGGCGCGTTGGGAATGATCTCCTTCTCGACGAATTGACGTACCGTCGCGATTATCTCGGTCTGAAACTCGGTCAGGCCAAGTGTCTGGGCAAGTCTGGTCATCGGCTGCTCCCTTTCCGGCTCAACAGGCAATCGTGTTGGCGCTCGTCAAGCGAGCGATGTCGGGTTCGGTCAACCCGAGGTACTGGCTGAGGATGTCGGCGGTGTCTTGCCCCAGAGCCGGTGCCGGGCCGCTGCGCGGGTGAGCGCCGTCGAACTCAGCGGGCAGGCCGGGAGCCAGATACTCACCGACGCCGGGTTGATCTAGCGGGGAAAACAGCTTGTTGGCAACGACTTTAGGGTCTTGCGCGGTCTGCGCGAAGGTTCGGTAACGCTCAACCAAGACGGTGGTCCCGGATAGCGCCGCAGTGATCTCGTCGGCCGTGTGATCGGTGAACCAAGTGGCGAACAAGCCGGAGAGGACGTCGCGGTAGCGGTACCGGTCGCCCTCGCCCGCGAAGTCGACGCCCAGCGCCTCGGCCAAAGCCGAAACCGCCGCCCCGGTGCCCGTCACCTCGACCAGATCGCGGAAGTGCCGGCCGGTCAAGGTGACCACCATGAACCTGGCTCCGTCGCGACTGACGAAGTCCTGGCCGTACTGGCCATAGATGGCGTTGCCCAATCGCTGTCGTTGGGTTCCGTTCACCTGAGGCTCGGTCAACCATCCCAGGTTCCCCGCCGTGGCCAACGCGACGTCTTCCAATGCCAGGCGCACCCGTGCCCCCACACCCGATTGCTCTCGGCGCCGGACCGCGGCGACGACAGCGAGCGCGGCGTACAGGCCGCAACAGACGTCCCAGGCCGGCAGCACATGATTGACCGGACCGTCATGATCAACCGGGCCGGTGACGAGCGGGAAACCAGTCGCCGCGTTCACCGTGTAGTCGACTCCGGTGGAGCCGTCGCCGCGGCCGAGCAGCTGCACGAGTATCACGTCGGAACGCTTGCCCGCCAACACGTCGTGACCCAGCCAGGGCAAGGCGGTATTGGTGACGACGATGCCGTCGCCTTCGGCGATCAGCCGCTGCACCAAGTGTTGGCCGTCGGTCGAGCGCAGATCGATGGTCGCCGAAAGCTTCCCCTTGTTCAGGCCGGTCCAATAGATTGACGTGCCGCTCGCCGCCAGCGGCCACCGCTGCACGTCGGAGGCTCCACCGATCGGGTCGATCCGGATCACCTGTGCGCCAAGTTGGTTCAGAGTCAAGCCGCACAAAGGTGCGGCGACGAAGCTCGATACCTCGACAACAGTGAGGCCGGCCAGAGGCAGTCCGAGACTGGTCACGCCGGCGTGACCCGCTCGAAGACCCCAGCGAGCCCTTGACCGCCGCCGATGCACATGGTTTCCAATCCGTACCGTGCCTGCCGGCGATCGAGCTCACGCGCCAGACTGGCCAGCATGCGTCCGCCGGTCGCACCGACCGGGTGGCCCAAAGAGATACCGGAGCCGTGGACGTTGGTGCGTTCGTGGTCGGCGGCACCGAAGTGCCATTCCCGCATCACCGCGAGGGCTTGAACGGCGAACGCCTCGTTCAACTCGATCAGATCCATGTCGCTCAATTTCAAGCCGGCTTTGCCGAGCGCGACGTCGGTGGCGGGCACCGGTCCAATGCCCATGATGTTGGGCGCTACGCCCGCTGATGCCCAGGACACCATGCGCACCAACGGTGTCAACCCGTGCTCGGCGGCTTTGTCCGGTGTGGTGACGATACACATTGCCGCGGCGTCGTTTTGACCGCTGGCGTTGCCGGCGGTGACGGTGGCTTCCGGATCATCTTTTACCAGAACCGGTTTCAGCTTTCCCAGCGACTCGATCGTGGTGTCGGCCCGCGGATGTTCGTCGGTGTCGATCAGGTCATCACCGTGCCGGGTGGCTACCGCAACGGGAATTATTTCCTCGGCCAGAATGCCATCCTTCTGCGCCGCCACCGCGCGATGGTGTGAGCGCACCGCCAACTCGTCTTGTTCTTGGCGCGAGATCCCGTACTGGCGGCGCAGGTTCTCCGCGGTCTCGAGCATGCCCCCGGGAACGGGGTGGTGGCGCCCGCCGGCGGTGGTGCGCCCCCGCGCTAGTCCGTCGTGTACGCGTACGCCGGATCGTGCCGCCCCCCAACGCATGTCGGTGGAGTAGAAGGGGACGTTGCTCATACTTTCGCAGCCGCCGGCGATGACGACGTCGTTATCGCCGGCGCTGACCTGCAGGCAGGCCTGGATGACCGCTTGCAGACCCGACCCGCACCGACGGTCTAGCTGCATACCGGGCACGGTCACCGGTAGGCCGGCATCCAGGGCCACCACCCGCCCGATGGCCGGCGCTTCACTGCTGGGATAGCAGTGCCCGAGGATGACGTCTTGCACCGCCTCGGGGGCAAGGCCGGTTCGTTCGAGGAGCCCCCGCAGGGCGGCGACGGCGAGGTCGCCGGCGCTCAACGACTTGAACATTCCACCGTAGCGGCCGATCGGTGTCCGCACGGGTTCGCAGATGACGGCTTCTCGCATGCGATGTACCACCTAGATGTGCCGGCCGCCAGTGACATCCATGACGGTTCCGGTCATGTAGGACGATAGGTCGGACGCCAGGAACAGTGCGACGCTGGCGACCTCGCGCGGCTCACCGGCGCGGCCCATCGGAATCTCGGCTACCTTCGAGTCCCAGATGCGCTGGGGCATCGCTTCGGTCATCGCGGAACGAATCAACCCGGGAGCGATGGCGTTGACCCGAATGCCCAGGTAAGCAAGCTCTTTGGCGGCGGCCTTGGTCATGCCCACGATTCCGGCCTTGGCTGCTGAGTAATTGGTCTGACCGATCATTCCGACCTTGCCTGAGACCGACGACATGTTGACGATGGCGCCGCGCTTGTTCTCGCGCATGATCGCCGCGGCCAGACGGGTGCCGTTCCATGTTCCCTTCAAGTGCACGTCGATGACTTGGTCGAACTGTTCCTCGGTCATCTTGCGCATGGTGGCGTCGCGGGTGATTCCGGCGTTGTTGACCATGATGTCCAGAGAGCCGAATCGGTCGACGGCGGTCTGAATCAGTGCCTGCATCTCGTCGGCCTGGGTCACATTGCAGCGCACCGCCAGCGCTACGTCGTCACCGCCGAGCTGCTTGGCAGCGGCTTGGGTGGCCTCGAGATTGAGGTCACCCAGTACCACCCGAGCGCCCTCGGCGATGAATCGTTCTGCGATGGCCAGTCCGAGGCCTTGTGCACCGCCGGTGATCACCGCGGTTTGACCGTTGAGCAACGACACCTCTATCACGCACCCCTCACTGTCCCTGGCCCGACCGAGTTCGAACCGTCGAATATCGTATTTCATATAGGATCCGGTCGGAGGCGCGCCCTAGCAGCGGACGACTTGCAGAGGAGCTCATTGATGACAACCGCTGAGGTAACCGAGGTCGCCGACGACGATTTCCGCGACATCCTGGCCCAAACCCGGCACTTCGTGCGCACCGCAGTGGTCCCGCGGGAGCAGGAAATACTTGCCGAGGATCGGGTGCCCGACGACCTGCGAGACCAAGCCAAGAAGATGGGCCTATTCGGATACGCCATCCCACAGCAGTGGGGTGGGCTGGGCTTGAACCTGGTTCAGGACGTCGAGCTGGCCATGGAGTTGGGATACACCTCGTTGGCGGTGCGGTCGATGTTCGGCACCAACAACGGCATCGCCGGACAGGTGCTGGTCGGCTTCGGCACCGACGAGCAGAAGGCGCGCTGGCTGGAGTCCATGGCCGCCGGTGACGTCGTCGCTTCGTTCGCGCTCACCGAGCCCGGCGCCGGATCCAACCCGGCAGGCCTGCGGACGAAAGCTGTTCGCGACCAGAACGATTGGGTTATTTCCGGCGAGAAGCGATTCATCACCAACGCGCCGGTCGCAAACCTGTTCGTGGTCTTCGCCCGCACTCGCCCCGCCGACGACCAGGGTTCGGGCATCGCGGTATTCCTGGTGCCTGCCGATGCCGCCGGCGTCGAAGTGAGCGCCAAGGACGCCAAGATGGGCCAGGAAGGCGCCTGGACTGCCGACGTGAACTTCGCCGATGTTCGCGTCGACGACACGGCGCTGATCGGCGGCAGCGAAGACATCGGCTACCGAGCGGCGCTGACGTCCCTCGCGCGCGGCCGGATTCATATCGCGGCCATTGCGGTGGGCGCGGCGCAACGCGCGCTGGACGAGTCCCTCACCTACGCGGCAACCGCAACGCAAGGCGGTGTGCCGATCGGCAGTTTTCAGTTGGTGCAGGCGATGCTGGCCGACCAGCAGACCCAGGTCATGGCCGGCCGCGCGCTGGTGCGGGAAGCCGCCCGGCTATGGGTCTCGAACGAAGACCGGCGGATCGCGCCGTCAGCGGCCAAACTGTTCTGCACCGAAATGGCGGGCAAAGTCGCCGATCTCGCAGTGCAGGTGCACGGCGGCAGCGGCTACATGCGCGGCGTCCCGGTCGAGCGCATCTACCGCGACGTTCGACTGCTGCGGTTGTATGAGGGCACCAGCGAGATCCAGCAACTGATCATCGGATCGAATCTGGTCAAGGCGGCACAGCGCGCGCTTTAGCGCTAGCCGCCGCCGAACGACTGAGCGCGGCTCAATCGATCAATTCCAATGTCGCCAGCTCGCGAATCGCCTGGCACCCGCGGCGAAGCATGGTCAGCACCATGTCGTCGCCGCGCTCGGTCGACGTCGCGAAGGCGAAGCCGAGCGCGGAAATCAACAGCGCCTGCGGCATGCCGAGACGATAATCGCGCCAGCACGTCTCGAGGTCGTAGCCGCTCACATCATGCTCGGTCAAGGCCCTGTGGTAGTCAGTCACCAGGTCCTTCTCGACGGCGGCGCGCAATGCCGAGTCCAGACTCGTCGCGGTGAAGTACGCCAGGTCCCGTGCCGGAAGGCCGATGCCCAGCGTCTGCCAGTCCACCACGGTGACCCGCGTGCCGTCTGGGTTGAAGAGCAGGTTGTCCAGACGATAGTCGCCGTGCAGCAAAGAGAATCGATGCGGCTCGGCGCGCAGCCACGGGGCAATCGAATTCATTGTGGTGATGAATGTTTCGCGATCGTCATCACTCATGCGGTCGCCCAGCTTCTCCAGCGTGATGGCGGCACTCATCTTGGCCACTTCGCCCAAGCCCATGGCGGACGCCTCGTCCGGCAGTGGAAACGCGATACCGGGCAGGTCCAGCCAGGAAGGGTCACACCAGCTGGGCCCGTGTAGGCCCGCCAGGGCAACGACGGCCAACCCCGCTTCCTGCTCACCGCATCCGGCCAGCTGATCGCCCTGCACCGCGGGGGCTTGATCACCGAGCAGCAAG
This sequence comes from Mycobacterium sp. 1423905.2, assembly GCF_001673155.1. Taxonomy (GTDB): domain Bacteria; phylum Actinomycetota; class Actinomycetes; order Mycobacteriales; family Mycobacteriaceae; genus Mycobacterium. Next base: position 31,570 of record NZ_LZLE01000242.1, read on the forward strand.
GCGAAATCGAGGGCGTCGTCGGAGATTTCGCAGTAGTAGCAGTGCGGCGCCGGAACCCGGACCCGGTCGATCACGGAAGTGTAGAACGAGCATTCGCTGCGGTAACCGATAGTCACCCGGTCGCGTACGGTGTCGTCGTGCGCCGGCAGTTTGATGACGAAGGTGTCCGGCAGATTCCCGGCGTCACCGGTGTATGTCGCAGATACCCGATAGGTGGCGCCAGTTTGTCCGGTACCTATGGCGGCGACGTCGACCTGCGCTACTTTGACCGGTGTGCAGCGGTCGCTGAGGACGCGTCCAAGCCACGCGGGCGTCACATCGCCGGGAAACCGGGGAATAGAAGCCAGGGCAGTCACGGCGCGCCTCCACCACGAGTCGGTACGGCCAACTCACCGACTGTAGGCCATACCGGATGAGTTTCGGTCGACGGGAGCTATCCGGTACAGATGCGCCATTCGGCGGCCTCGTGTTGCTGTCGCCAGAAATCACTGAATCGGCCGCCTGCACTGAGTAATTCGTCGATGGAACCGTCTTCCACCACCCGACCGTCGTCGACGAAGAGAACCCGGTCGGCATGTCGAATGCTGGCCAACCGGTGGGCGACGACGACCCTGGTGTGCACCTGCGGCTCGGCGGTGAGCGCGTCCACCACCGCGACCTCATTCTCGTTGTCCAACGCACTCGTCGCCTCGTCCACGAGCAGTATCGGAGCGCCTTTGAGCAGCGCTCGGGCAATGCTGACGCGCTGCCGCTCGCCGCCGGACAGGGCCGAGCCGGCTTCACCGACGATCGTCTCCGCACCGGCGGGAAGGCGGCCGGTGAGTTCGTCGACCCGCGATAGTCGGATGGCGCGCGCCATGCGCGCCTCGTCGGCCCGCGGATCGCCGGCCAAGATGTTCTCCCGGATGGTTCCGTGGAAAAGGTAGGGGTGCTGGAAGACGACACTGGCCACTTCTCGTCGTGAATCCGCATCGAGTGTCGCCAAATCGACCCCGTCGACGAGTACTCGACCACGGGTTGGCTGGTGCAGTCCCGCAATCAGCGACAAGATGGTGCTCTTGCCGGATCCCGAAGGTCCGACGATGGCTGTCGCACTACCCGGCCGCAAGGTGAAGTTGACACCGTCGAGCACGGGGCTGCTGCCGTCGTAACTGAAAGTTACGTCATCGAATTCGATGCTTGGGTCGGTACCGCCGTAGTGGAGTGCGCCGGCCCCCGCGTCGGTCGTGGGTGCGGTCAGCACCGCGCGAATCCGGTCGAGTGTTGCGCGGGTGCTTTCCAAGGCCGGCGCCAGCTCGCTGACGGTGGTGAAGGGTTCGAGGTAGCGGGCCATCACAACGATCAGCGCGACGGCAGCGGGCACGGTCAGGGTGCCGCCGACGGTCAGTGCCGCGGTGGCGCCGGCAAGCACGATGAGAGCCAGCTGGCTGGCGATGCTGAACAGCAACTGTCCCGGAATCTGCATTCCCAGCAGCCGCATCGTCGCGCCATGCTGAGCGTTGAGGGCGGTGCCCACCATGCTGCGCGCCGGCTCGACTCGGCGAGCGGCTCGTAACGCCTGCTGGGTGCGCGCGAACTCGATGATCCGTTCGGTGAGCGTGGTGTTTGCTTCTCCCGCCGCGGAATCGGCACGTCGGGACAGGCGTACCGAGGCCCACAACGCACCGAGCAGCAACGGCACCCCGGCCAGGGCGGCCGCCCCCAGCTGCCACGAGATGGTCAGCAACGCCAGCGCAATGACCGCCGGTAACAGAATCGCCGTCACCAACGGCGTCAGCAAATTCACCACCAGGCCGACGAGTTCTGGACCGGTAGAGGCAATCGCCTGCCGTGCCGTCGCGGCGTTGTCTGTGGTGAACCAATTCAGCCGGACATCGGGGAGCCGATCGGCAACGTCGTGCTGGGTGTGGTCTAAAACCGCGAAGCCAAGATCGAATCCGATACGAGCCGTCGTGGTGTCGATGATCCAGCCGATGACTGTGGCGAGGGTGAGCCAACCCAGCCACGCCAGCGCCCGCTGCGGGGTGTCGCTGAACAAAGCACCGATCAGCGGGACGAGCAGCACGGTGGCCACCGCTCGCACGATGACGGATGAGAACGCCAATGCGGCGTAGGTGTTGACCTTGGCTCGGTGTTCTGGCGGCACCAGCTGTATCCAGGTCCGGATCATCGGGCACCGTCCTGACCCGCGCTGGCGGCCACCGGCTGACGAAGACCGTTGTGCTGGCCGGTTTCCCAGAGCCGGCGGTAGCGCCCGTCCGCGGCGACCAACTGGTCGTGGGTACCCCGTTCGACGATGCGGCCGTGGTCGAGCACGATGATCTGGTCGGCTCGAGTGATGGTGTGCAGCCGGTGAGCGATCACCAGCACGGTGCGGTCTTGCGCAAGCCGGTTGAGCGCCTGTTGGACAAGGTATTCCGACTCCGGGTCGGCGTATGCGGTGGCCTCGTCGAGGATCAACACGGGCGTGTCCGCGAGGATGGCACGGGCAATGGTGAGGCGTTGGCGTTCCCCACCGGATAGCGCGGCATTTGCGCCGAGGACGGTATCGTATCCCTGCGGCATCCGCAGGATCCGCTCGTGGATCTGCGCCTCTCGGGCCGCAGCCTGTATCTGATCGATGGTGGCATCGGGAACCGCTAGGGCGATGTTCTCCGCGACGGTGCCGTGCACCAGTTGGGTTTCCTGCAGCACAAAGCCCACTCGGCTATAGAGCTCGTCGGCGGTCAAGGACCGAATGTCTTGTCCATCAATGCGGATCGAGCCCTCCTCCACATCGTGGAAGCGCGCCAACAGGGCGGCAAGCGTGGACTTCCCCGATCCAGACGGGCCGACGAGCGCGGTGACCGTGCCCGCACGCAGTTGCAGCGACACGTCGTGGATCACCGGGGCGCCGGGGCGGTAACCGAAGGTGACACGCTCGAACACCACCGTGGCCGACGAATCGGCTGTCGACCCGGCGCCTTGCTCGCGCACCTGCAGCTCTGGCTCGGTGAGGGCAATCTGGAGGCGTCGAGCGGCGAGCGTGCCTCCGCGAATACCGCCTACACCGTAGGCGATGCCGAGCAGGCGGGCCCCGAATGTGGTGCCCAGCAACAGGAACGGCAGCAAGTTGACCGGATCCATCCGGTGTGTCACAACCAGCAAGGTACCGGTGACGGCAATGAGCCACAGGAAGGTGGACGGCCGAGTGGCCAGGTCCATCATGGTCTTCTTGCCGGCGAGCGGACGCTGCCAGGCGACGAGGAACCCGATGTATTCATCGAGGCTTCGCCGGAAGCTCGACGCCGCGGCACCGCCGAAGACCCTGATCACCGGCTGGCCGTCGAGATAAGCACCGGCTTCGCTGTTCATCTTCTCGGCCCATTTCTGTGACTGAGCGATCCGCGGGCCGGACTGAATCATCAGCGCCGAGGATGTCACCAAGTACACCAACACCGGTCCGAACAGTACGAGCGCCACCCGCCAATCGACGATGAACAGATAGACCAGTACGGCCACCGGCGCCACAATCGCGTTGACGGCGTCGGGTATGGCATGGGTGACCAGGTAGTGCAGGGACAGTGTGTCGTCTTGGACCAAAGCCTTGATGGACCCCGAGCCGCGCGCGGTGAACCACCCCAGCGGCAGCCGAGAAAGCTTGCCCAACAAGCTCGATCGCAGATCGCGCGCGAATCTGGCGTCAACGACGTGCAGCCAGAGCGTAAGCGCGGCTCCCAGCAGGGTGCCCAACCCCAGCAACGAGATGGCCGCGATCCCCACGTTCCACAGCTGCGCCTCGTCGGCACCCGAAATAAGGAGCCGCGCCAATTCGACCAGCAACACGAACGGCGCCAGCTGCACCAGCGTGACCACCGCCTGCAAGATGCCGGAG
>NZ_LZLE01000243.1 GCF_001673155.1 Mycobacterium sp. 1423905.2
GATTCGCCGGTCTCAGTGGTTTCTTCGTCTGGAAGCACGATGACGCCAATGACCGCCAACATCGAGCCGCGGCGTTCGCCGCCGGAGCAAAACAAGGCGTCGTCAATATGACTTCGCTGGACTTCAACAAAGCCAAGGAAGACGTGCAGCGGGTCATCGACAGCTCCACTGGTGAGTTTCGGGACGACTTTCAAGCCCGGGCAGCCGATTTCACCAAAGTGGTCGAGCAATCCAAGGTCGTCACCGAGGGCACCGTGAACGCGACGGCCGTGGAATCCATGGACGGACGTACCGCACTGGTGCTGGTCTCGGCCACGTCGCGGGTCACCAATTCACCGAATTCCAAAGACGAACCACGCAATTGGCGGCTCAGGGTGACCGTCACAGAAGAGGGCGGCCAATACAAGATGTCGAAAGTTGAGTTTGTACCGTGACCGACGACGCGCGCCGACTCGAGACCGCAGTACCTCAGGAGATCGATCCCCTGACGGGTGTGCGGGCAAGCTACCGTAGCGCCGACGAAGGCGGCGACGGCGCCCCAGTCGCCGAAACCCCCGAACCCGCCGAAGCCGCCGAAGATCAGACCGTGGTGTTCTACTCGGACGCCGAGTTCGCCGACGACGGCGAACCCGAGCCCGAGTCCGAGTCCGAGGCGCCAGCCCATCACTGGCGGCGCGATCTGTGGCGCAAGAAGATCAATGTCAGGCCGATTCCGCTCATTCTCGTTGTGCTCCTGCTGGTCTCGGCCGGCGTGGCGGCATGGCTCTATGTGAACCAGTATCGGCCGGCGAAGCAGACCGATCCTGACGTCGAACGCGCCGCGGTCACTGCGGCGTCCGACGGGACGGTCGCCCTGCTCTCGTACTCACCAGACTCCCTGGACAAAGATTTCGCCAACGCCAAGTCGCATTTGGCCGGGGATTTCTTGTCCTATTACGAACAGTTCACCCAACAGACCGTTGCTCCGGCGGCCAAGCAAAAGTCGCTGAAGACGACCGCCCATGTGATGCGCGCTGCGGTGTCGGAGTTGCACCCGACCTCGGCGGTGGTGCTGGTGTTCGTCGACCAGAGCACTACGAGCAAGGACAGCCCCGAGCCGTCGGTCGCGGCCAGCAGCGTTCTGGTGAACCTGTCGCTCATCGACGGCAAGTGGCTCATCACCAAATTCACGCCGCTTTAGGGCGCAGAACACCTATATCGCGAACGCGCGTCGCAGGGTCTGCGCATGCAGCGCTTGATTCTCTTGCGACACAACCCAATCAGGTACCGCCGCATCAAAGCCGTGGAATGTCGCTGCGAACACGTGCAGTTCGGTGTGAACGTAGGCGTGCAAGAGCCGATTGGCGTAGTCGATGGCTTCGTCGCGGCACGGGTCGATCTCGGCGCAGCTGATGAACGTCGGCGGCAACCCCTCAAGATTGGCTCGGTGGGCCGGGACATGCTGGCCGGAGGCACTGCCGTGGCCGAGGTAATGCCCCCACGCCCGGCTCACCGCCGTACCGTTGAGGCCCGGAGTCCGCTGGAATTCGCGACGCGACGGCGTCGCGTCGGAATCGAGCATCGGCTGATGCAGGATCTGCACCAAAATCTGGGGGCCTTCTTCGTCGAACATGCGTTGCGCCATACCGGCTACCAACGCCGCGCCCGCATCACGTCCCATAGCGGCGACCCGCCCCCGGTCGGCGCGCATGTCCGCGGCGTGCGCCAACACGTGGCGTAAACCCGCTTCGACATCGGACAGCGCTGCTGGACAGTGATTCTCGGGGGCCAGTCGATAGTCGACGGACACCACCAGGCAATTGGCCGCTCGCGCCAAGTTCACGCATTCGGCATGATCGGTGTCCAGGTTGCCGGTGACGAACCCGCCGCCATGGGCATAGATGACCAGTGGCAGCACAGACGGGGCGTCGGCGCGGTAGAGGCGAAGTTGCAGCGGTTGGCCGTCCGGCCCGTCGATCGTCACCGATTCGACCGTGACACCGTTGTGGTCGACGTCTGCGGCGCGCTGCGCGGCGAGTCGATCGGCGCGGTTCCGCTCAGCCGGCAGCGTCTCGGCGCTGAATTCGACCAGGCCCAGTGCCGCGGCGCTGTCTCTCAGCTGCGGATCGATTCGGCTAAGGCCTTGGGGCCGAGTGAGATTCGTCTGTGTCATGCCCTCGTATCTTCCTGCGGTACGGCTGCAAACCCTTCTTCAAGGTAGACCTGCGACTCCATGTGGTGAAAGATCCGGTAGGCGTCCCCGTGGTCCTGCAGCAACCAGGTGATCCAGCTGGTGCCCGCGTGCACCGTGTCGGTTTCTCTGCCGGTGAACCGCCACCGACTCAACATCACGCACCGCGTCACACCGGCGGACAGCGTGTCGGCCGACCACAGGCTCGACGACACCGACGCATGCTTGAGGCGGCTGGCCACTCGGGCCCAGTGTCGCTCCAGCTCTTCGGCACCGATCAGCGGCAGCGCGTATTCGTCACCGATATAGATCGGCGACGGGCAGTGACGCTCCCACAGCTCGGCCACACCGGCAAGGTCGAGTGCCGACCACTTCTCGTCGTATTGAGCGATCAGTGCGTTAATCCGCGGTGTCACCGTCGGCCGGCCGTTCTCCGGGGAGGGCCTTGACGGTCGGCGGCAGCCCGTAGAGCGCGGTGGCATTGCCGTACATGATGCGGTCTCGTTGGTCGCGGGGGAACCGGTTGAGGGCATACGTCGGCGCGTCGTAGCTCCAGTGCGGGTAGTCCGTCGAGAACATGAGGTTGTCCCCCATGTCCATCAGTTCCAGGTACTCGCGGAACTGGACGGTGTCGATATCTTCCAGCGGCTGGGTGGTGAACCGCACGTGTTCTCGCAAATAGTCCGACGGGCGGCGACGCACGTGCGGCAAGTCACCGCGCCGAGCTTCCCAGATCCGGTCCATCCGCGACATCACCGGCATCGCCCAGGTGAAGCCGCCCTCGATGAACACCACCCGCAAGTCTGGGTGGCGGTCGAAGGCGCCGTCGAACACCAGACTCATCAGATGGGAGACGTACAGCAGCGGCCACGAGGCGAAGAAGTCATGCCAATGCGCGGGATTGCCGACCGGGTACAACGGAATCAATTCGAAGGGAGTCTGTCCCATCAGATGCGTGGCCACCGGCAGGCCGTTACGCGACGCGGCCGCATAGATCGGGTCGAAATGCTGATTGCCGAAAGGGATTCCGCGGGTCTGCGGCGTCATCAGCACCTGAGCCATATATGGATGCCCGGCCCAGCGCTGCACTTCGCGCGCGGCCAACTCCGGAGTCTGTGCGCTGACGCTGATCGATCCGCGCCACCGGCCATGCCCGTTGTGCTTGTCCAGCCAGACATCAGCAAGCCAGTCGTTGTAGGTCGACTTCAGCACATGCTCGGCCTGGGGGAGCTGCGCGTCACACATCGGCTCCAGCGATGCGATACTGACACCGGCGTCCACCAGTAGCTGCTTGGCGGCGAAATCGGGGTCACTGCCGGCCAATCCGCCGTCTGGCGGAGCGGCGTCCAACCGCAGCGACATCGTCTTGTACGAGTCGGGTGTGTCGTAGAAGTGCGGCACCGGCGTGACCGCATGGCCGGTCGGCCAGATCTTGTCTACCCATTCGGCGGGCGCGTAGGACTTGAGCACGTCGGTCGACACCGGCAGCGGGTGAACATCGGTGTCGACGACGGTCACTGCTATGTCTTGCTGTTGGCCCCCGGCGGACTCAACTCGTTCGATCGTTGTCATCACACACTTCTTTCCACCGGCGCGGTGAGCCCGTACAGCTCACTCGCATTTTCCCACAGCACTCTGGTGCGTTGCGCGTCGTCGAGGCCCGCGGTGGCGGCGTCGGGCGTCGATGTGGACCAATGCGGATAGCTCGATCCGTACATCACCAGAGCGGACTTGTCCGAGAAGTCCATCCAGCGCCGCATCTCTCCGACCTCGACCGGACCGTCGAATGCTGATGAGCAGAACCGGACATGGCTAGGCAGGTACTCACTGGGGTACCGATCCACCCACGGTGTTTGGTCACGCATCGACAGCCAGAACGTGTCCAACCGCCACATCAACGGAGTGAGGATGTCGTAGCCGCCGTCGGCGAAGACGAACTTGAGGTCGGCGTGACGGCCGAAGACGCCTTCGACGATCAGTGTCGCCAGGTGCACGAAATAGTTCAGCGGCATGAAGGCCGCGTATCCGGGATAGGTGTGCGCATGCCCGGCGAAAGTAGGCGCATGGTCGACACCGTTGCCGCCGTTGATGTGCACCGCCACCGGCAGCCCGTGCCCGGCGGCCGCTTCCCAAATGGGCTCGAACATCGGCTTGCCGTAGGGCTCGCGGGACTGCATCGGCACGCCTACCTGCACCAGCTTCGGGTGACCGGCGAGCCGCTCGATCTCTGCCACCGCACCTCTGGGATCTTCCGGGTTGACTCGGATGGTGCCGCGGAAACGGTCGGTGGTGTCGGGCTCCAGCCACCGGTCCAGCAACCAGTCATTGACCGCTGCGCAGATGCGGCTGTTGAGGAGGTAATCGGCGATGTTGCCGCGGGTCAGCGGATTCAAGATCGCGTATTGAACGCCAGCTTCGTCGAACAG
>NZ_LZLE01000244.1 GCF_001673155.1 Mycobacterium sp. 1423905.2
CCTTTCCGTTCGACTTGCATGTGTTAAGCACGCCGCCAGCGTTCGTCCTGAGCCAGGATCAAACTCTCCAAACAAAAACCCCTCGATAACGAGGTGAATTTACTATCAGAGATAATCTGACCTAACAAAAGACGCCATTAACTGGCATCTTGATAATTGCGACCACACCCACACACGGGGAGTGTGAGGTGTAGTCAAAAAAACAACAACAAACAAAAACACCAAACACACTATTGAGTTCTCAAACAACACGCTTGCTTTTGTCTCGCCCCGCTTTGGGGCAACCCTGCCAGCTTAATATGAAACCGGCGTGGGAGTCAAGCCCCGGTTTTCGGTCTCCCTCGCGGGCGGCCGCGCCTGTCGGGCGTTGGTACCAACATACACTCTCAAACCCTTGTGGCCCAACTTGATCCGGCTCTGCGGGAAGCGTCCAGGTAGGAGGGCCGAACGTCGATTCGCCGAGCCCGTGCTTAGCACGTCGGGCGCGTCGCCGGCCACCGTAGCGACGCATTGCTCAACGGCACGCGCGCCGGCTTTGTTCCGCCGCTAGCGGCTAGCTGACGCGTTCGATCTCGGCGCCCAGGCTGGCCAGGTTTTCCACGAACAACGGATATCCGCGATCGATGTGGAAGACGTCGTGAACTTCAGTGTCGCCGTCGGCGACCAGGCCGGCGAGCACCAAGCCCGCGCCGGCCCGAATGTCCGAGCACCACACAGGGGCGCTGGACAGCTGCGGAAGGCCTCGAACCACGGCATGGTGGCCGTCGGTGCGGGCATCCGCGCCGAGACGAATCATTTCTTCGACGAACCGGAAGCGTGCTTCGAACACGTTCTCGGTGATCATCGACATCCCGTCGGCGATGGATGCCAAGGCGATCGCCATCGGCTGTAGATCGGTCGGGAATCCGGGGAAGGGCAGTGTCGCCACGTTGACGGCTTTGGGCCGTTCGTATTGCGCCACCCGGAAGCTGGTGTCGGTCTGGGTCACGGTGGCGCCCGCGTCGTGCAATTTGTGCAGGACCAGTTGCAGGTGCGCCGGATCGACGCCGGTCACGGTGATGTCACCGCGGGTCATCGCGGCGGCGATGCCCCACGTCGCGGCCACGATCCGGTCTCCGATGACGCGGTGCTCGGTCGGGTACAGCCGTGGGACACCGGTGATGGTCATCGTCGGTGAACCCGCGCCTTCTACCTGGGCGCCCATCTGGTTGAGCATGGTGCACAGGTCCACCACGTCGGGTTCCCGGGCCGCGTTGTGAATGGTGGTGACGCCCTCGGCCACCACGGCGGCCATCAAGATGTTCTCCGTGGCGCCGACCGAGGGGAATTCCAGCTGAATCTCCGCGCCGCGCAGCGTCTCTGCCTGGGCCACCACACACCCGTGCTCGATGTTGCACTGGGCACCGAGTTGCCGAAGGCCCGCCTGGTGCATGTCCAGCGGCCGGGAACCGATCGCGTCCCCACCGGGAAGCGCGACCTTGGCCCGTTTGCACCGGCCGACCAACGGGCCCAGCACGCAGACCGAGGCGCGGAACTGTCGGACCGCGGCGAAGTCAGCGTCGTATTTGGGTTCGTCGGGAGAGGTGATGCGTGCGACGTCTCCATCGAGTTCGACCGTGGCGCCCAGACCGCGAAGGACCTCCGCCATCAGTGGCACGTCCAGGATGTCCGGGCAGTTGGTGATGGTGCTGGTGCCTTCGGCCAACAGGGTCGCGGCCATGAGTTTCAACACGCTGTTCTTGGCGCCCCCAACAGCGACTTCGCCTGACAACCGGTTGCCACCGGTCACCACGAAACGCTCCGCCACCCGGGCCAGTCTAGTGAAGCGGTATCGGCTTGTCAGTCAGCCAACGCCCAACGCGATCAACCGCGTAGGTACCGTTTGTGCATGGCAGTCCACTTGACCCGCATTTATACCCGCACGGGCGACGACGGCACGACGGGATTGAGCGATTTCTCACGGGTTTCGAAGCACGACGCGCGCCTGGTCGCCTACGCCGACTGCGACGAGGCCAACGCCGCTATCGGGGTGGCCATCGCCGTTGGCAATCCCGCCGAGAACGTGGCCGATGTGCTGCGACAGATCCAGAACGACTTGTTCGACGCCGGTGCCGATCTCTCCACGCCGCTGGTGGATAACCCACCGCATCCGCCCCTGCGGATCACCCAGCCCTATATCGATCGGCTCGAAGGCTGGTGTGACGCCTTCAATGCGGATCTTCCCGCCCTGAATTCTTTTGTGCTGCCAGGCGGTTCACCGCTCTCAGCGTTGCTGCATGTCGCCCGCACCGTGGTTCGGCGCGCCGAGCGATCAGCGTGGGTGGCGGTGGAAAGTCACCCGGACGACGTCAGCGTATTGCCGGCGAAGTACTTGAACCGGTTGTCCGATCTGCTGTTCATCCTGTCCCGGGTCGCCAATCCGACCGGGGATGTGCTGTGGCGACCGGGTGGCGGCTAGACGCTGCGACGACGAGCACGCGGCGACGGACGTGATTCCAGCCAGGACTGAAACGCCGTCAAAGCTCCTCTGTCCAGGGCTATTTCATAGCCGGACCGGCGTTCCTGGCCGGAGTCACGTAGTTCCAGGACGACTATTTCTTCGGTCATGATGTCGAACTCGTCACCGCGGGGCGCGCGTCTGCCGACCACTTCGGCGCCACGTCTACTGAGCCGTCGATCCGGCCATAACCGCAGACTCGACAGCCGGTAGAAGGCCGCCTCACCGCCGCGATACCGGATGACGCCATGGCGCCAACCGTGCCCGCCGACGGCAGGCATGTCGCGCATGATCGCTGCCGTTCCGCCCTGGCGCAGTTTCCACAACCGGTAACTCAAAGCGAGGACGGCCATCCCCAACACGACGATGAGCACGGCCATGCCGACCATGGGCGCGCTCATCGACTCAGTCAGTCGATCGCGCCGACGGCGCGCAGTCTTCCGCGCCCCCGGGCGGCAATCTTCGGGTCGTCCGACTCGGCGTCCTGCCGGGCGGCGCTCTCGTCGATGTCCTTCTCGAACTCAGCGGACTCGGCGAGGACGCTGACGCCCTCTTCGGTCACCGTCAGGAAGCCGCCCTCTACCGCAACCCGCAGGTCGTCTTCGCCTTCCCGTTCCACCCGCACCATGGCATCGTCGACCAACTGCGCAACCAACGGAATGTGGTGAGGCAGAATGCCGATCTCTCCAGCGGTGGTGCGGGTGAAGAGGAACGTGGCCTCGCCCGACCAGATCTCACGGTCGACAGCGACGATCTGCACATTCAAATCAGCCATGCCACATCACCTTTCGACTGCGCAGCACCGCTAAAGCTTTGCGCCGAGGCTCTCGGCCTTCTTGGCCAAGTCGTCCAAACCGCCGATCAGGAAGAACGCCTGCTCGGGAACGTGGTCGAACTCGCCCTTGGTCAAGCGGTCGAAGGCCTCGATGGTTTCCTTCACCGGCACGGTCGAACCCGGCTGACCGGTGAACTGCTCGGCCGCCATCATGTTCTGCGACAGGAATCGCTCGATGCGGCGGGCGCGCTGCACGAGCTGCTTGTCCTCTTCGGACAGCTCATCGATACCCAGAATGGCGATGATGTCCTGAAGGTCCTTGTAACGCTGCAGAATTCGGATGACTTCCTGCGCCACTGCGTAGTGCTCGTCACCGACGACACCGGGGTCGAGGATGGTCGAGCTGGACGCCAGCGGGTCCACGGCCGGGAAGATGCCCTTGGAGAACACGTTTCGGGACAGTTCAGTGGTGGCGTCGAGGTGCGCGAAGGTGGTGGCCGGCGCCGGGTCGGTGTAGTCGTCGGCAGGCACGTACACCGCCTGCATGGAGGTAATCGACCGGCCACGAGTGGAGGTGATGCGCTCCTGCAACTCGCCCATCTCGTCGGCCAGGGTGGGCTGGTAGCCCACGGCCGAGGGCATCCGGCCAAGCAGCGTCGACACTTCCGAGCCGGCTTGGGTGAACCGGAAGATGTTGTCGATGAACAACAACACGTCTTGACCGGCCTCGTCGCGGAACCACTCGGCCATGGTCAGCGCGGACAATGCCACCCGCATACGGGTGCCCGGCGGCTCATCCATCTGACCGAACACCAGCGCGGTGTCCTTGAGCACGTCGGCTTCCTGCAGCTCGACCCAGAGGTCGTTGCCCTCACGGGTGCGCTCGCCCACGCCGGCGAAAACCGACGTACCACCGAAGTTTCGGGCGATGCGGTTGATCATCTCCTGAATCAACACGGTCTTACCCACGCCGGCACCGCCGAACAGTGCGATCTTTCCGCCACGCACGTAGGGGGTCAGCAAGTCGACGACCTTGAGCCCGGTCTCGAGCATCTCGGTGCGCGGCTCCAGGTCTTCGAAGGACGGCGGCTTACGGTGAATCGACCAGTGGTCGAAGTCCTCGCCGTAGCCTTCTTTGTCCAGGCACACACCCAGCGCGTTGAACACGTGGCCCTTGACGCCCTCGCCGACCGGCACCGAGATCGATTCACCGGTGTCGGTGACCTCGACACCGCGCACCAGACCGTCGGTGGGCTGCATGGAGATGGTCCGCACCAGGTTGTCACCAAGGTGCTGAGCCACCTCCAAGGTCAGGGTCTTGGCCAGCGACTCGAAGCCGATCTTGGCGTGGCAGGCGTTGAAGAGTTCTGGGATCGAACCCCGGGGGAACTCGACGTCCACGACTGGACCGGTGATGCGAACCACGCGGCCGGAGGTCTCGGAGTTCTTAGTCGAGTTTTCCGTCTTTTCGTCTGTTGCAGTCATGTCTTTCGCTTCCTGGTGGGATTACTGAGCGGCGTCGGCGAGAGCGTTTGCGCCGCCTACGATCTCGCTGATCTCTTGGGTGATTTGGGCCTGCCGCTCCCGGTTCGCCTGCAGGGTCAGGTCCTTGATGAGGTCATCGGCGTTGTCGGTGGCCGACTTCATCGCGCGTTGGCGCGAGGCCAACTCTGAGGCGGCCGATTCCAGCATCGCCGCGTAGACGCGGGTGGTCAGGTACCGCGGCAGCAGCGCCTCGAACAGCTCGGTCGCACCCGGCTCGAACGAGTACAGGGTGTGCACGTCGGTCTCTTCTTCTTCGACGTACTCGACCACCAGTGGCGCGATACGGTGTGCCACCGCCGACTGCGACATCATCGACTTGAACTCCGAGTAGACGATGTGCAGTTCGTCGACGCCCTGCACATCGCTGTCCGATTCCTCGTCGTCGTCCTCGCCGGTGCCCTGCATGAAGGCGTCGACCAACGTCGATCCGATTTCCGAGGCGTTCTCGTATTGCGGTTGCTCGGAGAAGCCGGACCACGACTCGACGATGTCCCAGTTACGGAACGTGAAGTAGTTCTGCGCTTTGCGGCCTACCGTGAACAACACCGGCTCTTTGCCTTCCTCCCGCAACAGGGAGAACAGCTCTTCGGAGCGCCGGAAGATGCTGGAGTTGTAGGCGCCGCACAGGCCACGATCTGACGAAATTACTAGGACCCCGGCCCGTTTCGGATTCGACCGCTCGACCAGTAGCGGGTGGTCCAATGCGGCTTCGGCGGACAACGTGGTGAGCATCGCGGTGATCTGGAAGGCGTACGGCCGCGCGGCTTGTAGCCGCGCTTGCGCCTTCCCGATCCGCGACGTCGCAATGAGTTCCTGCGCCTTGGTGATCTTCTTGATCGACCCGGCCGATCGGATCCGACCGCGCAGTTCACGAAGTGTGGCAGCCATTTTTAGCTACTTCTTGTCCTTCTTGTTGTCCTTGTTCTTGTTGTCTTTCTTGGCGTCCTTCTTGTCGCTGGACTCGTCCTTTGGCCTGTCTTTCTTGACCTGCACCGACTCTTTCTCGAGATCCTCTTCGTCCATGGCCTCGACGTGCTCGTCGGGCACCACCGACTCACCGCTCGAGGTGGAGAAGCCCTCCTTGAAGTGGTTGATGGTATCGACGAGTTGTTCTTCGTTTTCCTCGCTGAGCTTTCCGCTCTTGCGGATCTCTTCGAGCAGGCTTTCTTTGGATGCTCGAATGTGGTCCAGCAGTTCGGATTCGAAGCGACGGACGTCGTCGACGGGCACCGAGTCCAAGTGTCCACCGGTGCCGAGGAAGATCGAGACCACCTGCTCCTCGACGGGCATCGGCTGATACTGCGGCTGCTTGAGCAACTCGACCAGACGCTCACCGCGGGCCAACTGCTTCTTCGACGTCTCGTCCAGGTCGGAGGCGAATGCGGCGAAGGATTCCAACTCGCGGTATTGCGACAGATCCAGTCGCAGCGAGCCGGCCACTTCCTTCATGGCCTTGATCTGGGCCGCACCACCGACTCGGGACACCGAGGCGCCGACGTTGATGGCCGGCCGGACGCCCTGGTTGAACAGGTCGGACTCCAGGAAGCACTGCCCGTCGGTGATCGAGATGACGTTGGTCGGAATGTAGGCCGAGATGTCGTTGGCCTTGGTCTCGATGACCGGCAGGCCGGTCAGGGAGCCGCCGCCGAGGTCGTCGGACAGCTTCGCGCAGCGCTCCAGCAGCCGCGAGTGCAGGTAGAACACGTCGCCGGGGAATGCCTCACGGCCCGGCGGCCGGCGCAGCAGCAGCGAGATCGCGCGGTAGGCGTCGGCGTGCTTGGTCAGGTCGTCGAAGATGATCAGGACGTGCTTGCCCTCGTACATCCAGTGCTGGGCGATCGCCGAACCGGTGTAGGGCGCAAGCCATTTGAAACCGGCCGACTCCGAGGCGGGCGCCGCGACGATGGTGGTGTAGTCCATCGCGCCGCCTTCTTCGAGCGCCTGGCGCACCGCGGCGATGGTGGTCCCCTTTTGCCCGATGGCCACGTAGACGCAGCGAACCTGCTTCTTCTCGTCGCCGCTCTCCCAGTTCTGGCGCTGGTTGAGGATCGTGTCGACGCACACCGCGGTCTTGCCGGTCTTGCGGTCACCGATGATCAGCTGGCGCTGTCCGCGGCCGATGGGAGTCATCGCGTCGACGGCCTTGATACCGGTTTGCAGCGGCTCCTTGACGCCCTGCCGCTGAACGACGGAGGGCGCCTGCAGCTCCAAGGCGCGACGGGTGTCGGTCTCGATGTCGCCGCCCCCGTCGATCGGGTGGCCCAGCGGGTCGATGACCCGACCCAGGTAGCCGTCACCCACCGGTACCGACAACACCTCACCGGTGCGCTTGACCTGCTGGCCTTCTTCGAGTTGCTCGAAGTTACCGAGGATCACGGCACCGATGCTGTGCTCGTCGAGGTTGAGGGCGACGCCGAGCACTCCCCCGGTGAACTCGAGCAGCTCCTGCGTCATGACCGACGGCAGACCCTCGACGTGCGCGATGCCGTCACCGGCGTCGACGATGGTTCCGACCTCCTCGCGGGTGTTGTCGGAGGTGAAGGAGTCTACGTACTCCTCGATCGCGCTCTGGATGTCATCAGCGGAGATTGTCAACTCGGCCATGGCTTTTCGTCTTCCTACTTCGGGTTGTGCTGATCAGTTTGTGGGTTAGTCGGGCAGTTGAGCCTCGGCAGCGGCCAACCGAGAGGACAGTGAGCCGTCGATCACCTCGTCGCCGACCGAAATCAGCAACCCACCGAGCAGGTCGGGATTGATTTCGAGTTGGACCGCAACGGGGTGTCCGTATATCCGGCTCAGCACTTCACTCACTCGGTTGCGCTGCTCATCGCTGAGGTCGCCGGCAGCAGTGACTTGCGCGACGACCTCACCACGCCGTGCCACTGCCACTTCGGCGAGGAACTGCACGGCTTCATCGGCGGGCTGGTGACCTCTCAACAGCTCGATGGTGTGAGACAACAGCGACCGCGTGACCGGGTTGACATCGCCGCCGTTGTCAAGCACGTTGCGCAGCAGGCCAACTCGACCCTCGGCCGGAGCCGTGTGGTCGCCCAACAGGATGGCCAGCCGCGGTTGCGAGTCGACGATCCGCGAGAAGCGGAAGAGCTGGTCTTCGACCTCGTCAACCTTGCCGTCACGATCGGCGACTTCCAGCAGGGCTTGTCGCGACACGTGTTCGATGGCGTCGACCAGGTCTGCATTGGCCGACCAGCGCTGCGAGACCGCTGCCCGCAGCACCTCGAGCGTGGCGTCTTCGACCTTGCCGGACACCAGCCGCTCCAGCAGCTTGACCCGGGGTCCTGAATCTTCCGCAGGCACAGTCAAATAACGCGTAACGACCAGTTCGCGGTCCAGGATCTTGGCCACCGACACCAATTCGTCGGCGAGCTTGGTCAGGCCGTCGTCATCGAGATCCTTGGCAATGGAGTCGAATCGGTCGACCAGGTCGCCCAACGCACGCTGGCTCCCGGAGCGCATCTTGGCCAATACCGGGTACTGAACGTCAGTCGGCTCGGGCGCCATCTCGTCAAGCTCGTCGAGGAACCGATCCACCGTGGCGGACCGCTGTCCCTCGTCTGCCACGTAATTGGTAATCAATTCCCTTGCCTGACGGACCGATTCATGGCCCAGCTCCAGCCGGAGCTGACGGATCAGCTGCACCCGCAGGAGCTCGGCTTGGCGGGACCCCTGCTGCTGGATGCGCTGTGCGTCGGCTTGCGCCTGCGTCTGCATCTGTTCGGCGATGCGTGCCGCGTCGGCCTTGGCCTCTTCGACCACCCGCTCGGCTTCCTTCTTGGCCTCTTCCACCGCCTGGCTGTGAGCGGTAGTCGACTGCTCCAAGCGCTTGGCAGCCTTGTCGGACTCTTCCAGTTCCTTGCGGACGGTCTCTTGCCGATCAGTCATCAACCGGCGCACCGGCGGCACGACATAACGCCACACCAGCAGCACGATGACCGCGAAGCCCACCAACTGTCCGATAAACGTCGACATTGCTCGTTACCTTGTCGCGGCCGAAGTGGTCACGTCCACGCCCAGGATGCGACTGGCCAGCGTTGACGACAGTTTTCCGACGTTGGCGCGCAAATCCATCTCCACGGCGTCGCGCTCCCGCTTCAATTGCTCGCTGACCGTCTGCAATGTTGCCGCCACCTGCCGCTCAGCCTGTGCGCGCGCTTCCTCGATCGCCTTGCGGCCCTCGGTCCGGGCGTTGTCGCGGAACGATCCCGCTTCGGCCCGGGCTTCCTTCATCGCTGCTTCGTAATCTGCCTGGGCGGCGGCGAACTGCTCGGCCGACTTCTTGTTGTCGGACTGCGTCTTGGCGACCATGTTGTCGCGTTCCCGCAACACCCGCATGATCGGCGGCACCACCCACGTGCCGATGACGCCAAGGACCACCAGGAAGATGGCCAGCACGAAGAAGAACGTTCCGTTCGGAATGAGGAAGTTGTTGCCGCCGCCTTCCCCCGCCGCCTGATTGGCGGCCAGAACAAGCGAGCTCGCGTCACCCATCACGGCGAATTACTTGACCGGCGTGGCGAATACGAACAGCGCCATAAACGCCAAGTTGATGAAGTAGGCCGCCTCGACCAGACCGACGGTAATGAAGAACGGGGTGAACAGCCGTCCCTGCGCCTCAGGCTGCCGTGCGACACCGGAAATAAGCGCGTTACCGGCGACACCGTCACCGATACCAGCGCCGATCGCGCCACCCGCCATGATCAGTCCACCGCCGATGAGGGCGCCGGCTGCGATAGTGGGGTCCATTTTCCTTATCCTCCTTGATAACTCTGGTAACGGTTTACCAGGATTCGGTCGCGGTACGGGTGGGTCTTAGTGGTGTTCGTCCTCTATCTCCATGGACTGGCTGAAGTACAGAACCGTCAGCAGCGCGAAGATAAAGGCTTGGATGGCGCCGACGAACAAGTCGAACGATTTCCAGATCGCGTTGGGCAGCCACATGATGTACGGCGGGAACAGCGCGATCAGGGCGACCAGGATGCCGCCGGCGAAGATGTTGCCGAAAAGCCGCAGCGACAACGAGATCGGCTTGGCTAGCTCTTCGACGACGTTGATCGGCGCCAATATTGCGACGTGGCCCTTGAGGACCCGGAACGGGTGTCCGAGAATGCCGCGGCGCCAGATCCCGGCCAGGTGGTAGCAGACGAACACGAACAGGGCGAGCGCGAGCACGTAATTGATATCGGCCGCCGCTGATTTCAGCAGTTCGGTCGTCTGGCCTTTTTTGTCGGTGTACTGCAGGGGCAGGACCGACAGCCAGTTCGAGATCAGGATGAACACGAAGATGGTGACCGCGAGCGGCAGCACGAACGGCGCGATCCGCATTCCGATGGCACTCTCGACCTGGTTGCGCATCTGAATGGTGATCGCCTCGAAGAACAGCTGGACACCGCCGGGCACATCCTTGGAGGTGACCTTCGAGCGCAAGTAGAAGGCCATCGCAATGACGATCAAACCGGCGATCGCGGTGGACAGCACCGTGTCGGTGTTGACGGTCAGACCGAGCCATTTGGCGGTGTTGTGTTGGCCAACCTCGATCTGGGCTGCCAGGAATGACTCAGTCATCGCTGGTGGTCCTACCTTCCGTCCCCTCAGATCCCGTCAGTACTGCGCTGTCCCCCGAGCCGGCACCCTCTCCAGTGCGCAGCTTCTTCCACACCGGCAATGCGGTCGATGCAACGAGCAATACCTGAAAGATCGCCAACCCAAACACGACGCCCAAACCTGCAGGTCGAAATATGAAGGCGATGATCAGCGCGATGATGGTGATCATCGCGACCCGCGACGCGGAGTTAATCGCCATCGACCTCTTCAGCGGGTGCTCTTTTGCGGTTATCGACTCCACCGACCGCCGCACCAAGAGGGCATTTAGCAAACCTAAAAGCATTCCGATACCGAAGAACACCCCGACCATCACATGGCCGGCGAAGCCGGCGACGAGCATCGCCACCGCGGTGACCGCGAGGCAGATGACGAAGAGGCGAACCGGGCGGAAAGCAACAGAGGGAAACACCAACGGCGCGTCCTGCGCTGGTGTCGTCACTGCAGCACCTCAATCCCAGGTTGATGGAGCGGGAACCACCCGAGCGACCGATCGGTGGTTCGCCGAGCGTATCGCAAGGTCGCGATGGACTTACCCAAGGGGTAGCTCCCTGTGTCGGTCGTCTATCGGCTCGGTCGGAAAGCCTCCCGACGGGCCGGCTGGCCGGCAACCCGCGTGGTTCTTTTCGGGGTTCTACCAGCACCGTACCACAAGGTCAGCGCCACTACTACTGGTTGTCGTAGATGCTTCCTAGTCCGGATCGA
Source organism: Mycobacterium sp. 1423905.2 (assembly GCF_001673155.1). Taxonomy (GTDB): domain Bacteria; phylum Actinomycetota; class Actinomycetes; order Mycobacteriales; family Mycobacteriaceae; genus Mycobacterium. Next base: position 11,142 of record NZ_LZLE01000244.1, read on the forward strand.
AGTAGTCGTCGCGGCGGCGCAGCAGCGGGATCACCGTCGTGACGCCCGCGACCAAGATCGCCGCCAGCATGACGGCCGCAGTGTGGCGAGGGTCGAAAAAGATGGTGCTCGCCGCGCCGAAGGCGACGATGCCGACCCACAGATAGATGATCAGAACAACTCGGCGGTGCGAGTGGCCGATTTGCAGCAACCGATGATGCAGATGCATTTTGTCGGGGCTAAACGCGCTGCGCCCCGCGCGAGTGCGTCGCACGATTGCCAGCAGCAAATCCAGCATCGGCACAAACATGACCGCGACCACGAGCAGGAACGGTGACAACAGAGCAAACACGTCGCGCGCGCCGTAGGCGTTCTGCGAGATGGGACCCGCAGCGGTGGTCGACGCGGCGGCCAGCATCAATCCGATCAGCATCGAGCCCGAGTCACCCATGAAGATTTTGGCCCGGTGGAAATTGTGCGGCAGGAAGCCCAAGCAGGCGCCCGCGAGCACCACCGAGATGACCGCCGGCGGGTAGTACAAGACGTCACCGCCGTGGTCGCGCAACAGACCGACCGAGAACATGCAGATGGCCAGCGCCGTGATCAGCCCCAGCCCGGCGGCCAGACCGTCGAGGCCGTCGACGAAGTTCATGGCGTTGACAATCGAGACCGTCAGCGCCAGCGTCAGCAGGATCGACGATGCCTGGTCCAACACGATGGTGCCGACCCCACCGACGGGAATGTAGAGGACGCTCCAAGCAACACCCATGGTGACCAGCACGCTGGCCGCGGTGATCTGCCCGGCGAACTTCGTCAGCGCATCAAGACCCCACCGGTCGTCGATCAGACCGATGCCCATGATGACCGCGCCGGCCACCAAGACGGCGGGCATACCGGTGGAGTAGACGAATCCGCGGTTGAGAGCCGGGAGTTGAGAAGCCAGGAACACCGCAGCCACCACACCGAGAAACATCGCCAGACCACCCATCCTGGGAGTCGGCGTGATGTGCACGTCGCGTTCTCGGGGATACGCCACAGCCCCCAACCGAGTCGCCAGAACGCGCACCGGACCGGTGGCGAAGTAGGTGATGATGGCGGCGGTCAGCCCGACCAAGGCGAGTTCCCGCAGTGGGACACCGGCGCTGCGATAGGAAAGCGCGAGCAAACCACCGGCAAGGCTGGTCATGTCGCTGGACACCACGAGACCGTACTGCACCAACCTGAGCCGGCGTTCGGCATCTTCGATCTCTCCGACCGCAACCCCACGAGCGGCCAGCTCGCACGCGCCGCCGAGACGTCGGAGGTCACCAAGTGCAGACCCCGCACCGAGCCCACGGGCGTCTCTGCTGTAGGAATGCGTTCGGCAAGGAGGATCGAGCAAGCCGATCCCGGTGGGGTTAGTTGCACGATGCGCACTCCCGGTGCCGGCGACACGTCCACATCCAGGCGGAATCCGACGCAGTCGCGGTAGAACGCCAGCGAGCGGTCGAGGTCAGCCACAGGGATCGGAACCAGTTCGAACAGCAGCGCTCCCGGAGGGACCGGAGGATTTTTCGGGCCGGCGAACAGTCGACACCGCCTCCGCGAGGCCAGCTACACGCCCACTCCTGCGCCCACCCCAGGCAATCGCTGCGGCGGTGGCGCCACTGCCAGCGGCACCGCCGTCGTCGGCCACCGGCATGGCCCGCCACCCCTGAACACACATTTGAGAATTGTTTGTGAACACGACGTTGCTGTCGGCATTTCCGCTGTACCGTCTCACCGTTACTTCATGGCCTTTGGGAAGGCCAGAGTCCGTCGGCAACTACGCATCTGGCGTACAACCGGTTCAAGGTCCGGCATCAAGGGAGCCCACATGACGTCTTTCCTCGTCGTAGCGCCGGAAGCACTGAATAGTGCGGCGGCGAATTTACGAGGAATTGGTGATTCGGTCGCCCAAGCCACGTCGGCAGCGGCGTCTTCGACGACTGCCATCGCACCGGCGGCTGCCGACGAAGTCTCAGCAGCCATATCACGTTTGTTCGGCGGCCTGGGTAAGGAATTCCAGGCGCTCAGCGCCGAATCGGCTTTAGCCCATGAGCGAATTGTCGCGGCTCTGACTTCAAGTGGGACCGCATACGCAGCGGCGGAGGTCGCGAGCGCGTCGCCCCTTCAGGTGTTACAACAGGATCTGCAAGCTTTAGCGGCCAGTCCGTTCACCCCGGTGAAAGATCTCACCGGACGCCCGTTGATCGGCAACGGCGCCGATGGCGCACCCGGCAGCGGTCAAGCCGGCGGAAGCGGCGGATGGCTGATCGGCAACGGTGGCAACGGTGGATCGGGCTCCGATGGCCCGAACGGCGGCAGCGGTGGTGCCGGTGGATCGGCCGGGTTGTGGGGGCGCGGCGGTGCCGGCGGAGCCGGTGGCAACGCGACGGCCGCCGGGGGCATCGGTGGCATCGGTGGTGCCGGCGGCGCGAATGGACTGATCGGTGGCGGCAACGGCGGCGCGGGCGGTGCCGGGGGCAGCGGCTTCGGCACCGGCATGGGCGGAGCCGGCGGGGCCGGTGGAGCCAACCGACAGTTGCTCTCCCTCGACGGGTCCGGCGGGGCCGGCGGCGCCGGCGGCCACGGGGGATCCGGCACTGATGGGCCCCTCGCACCCGGTCAAGCTGCAGGCAACGGCGGGGTGGGTGGGGCCGGCGGTGCCAACCAGGCGCTGTTGGGCGGGCACGGCGGACATGGCGGTGTCGGCGGCGCCGGCGGCGCGGGGTTGGACGGCGCCGCTGGGTCGGTGGGCACTTCTACGACCCCCGACGGAGGTCGAGGTGGTGATGGCGGACTCGGCGGCAACGGCGGCGACGGCGGTCGCGGCGGCACCAATGGCTTGGCCCTTGGTGGCGTGGCCGGAAGCGGCGGCGACGGCGGCCACGCCGGAACGGCAGGTAGCGGTGGCGACGGCGGCGAAGGTTGGAGCAACCCGTCCGGTCCTGGCGGTAGCGGGGGTGACGGCGGCAACGGCGCCGCGAACACCGCCACCGCCGGCCACGGTGGCGCCTCCGGCGGCCCAGGTGGTCAGGCCGGCAGCAACGGCGCGCCGAACGCGGGCGGCAAGGGTGGCAATGGCGGGGATGCCGGCAGCGGAAGCGGCACCGTTCAACGCGGCGGGAACGGTGGCAACGGCGGCAGCGGCGGCCCCGTGGGCAACGGCGGTGACGGTGGCAACGGTGGAAACGGAGGCGCCGGCGGCGCCAACAACGGCAACGGCAACGGCGGTCGGGGCGGCGATGGCGGCGCCGCGGTCCTGGGTAACGGCGGCGCCGGCGGTGCCGGCGGTAAAGGTGGCGCCAACAGTTTCCTCGGTTCCGGTGGCGCCGGGGGTAGTGGCGGCTCGACGGCGTCGGGGCACGCCGGCACGGGCGGTAACGGCGGTGGCGCCGGCGGGGTCAACGGCACCGGTGGTGCCGGCGGTAACGGTGGTGACCTCACTGGCGTCGATGGCGTCGGGCGGGCCGGCGACGGCGGCGACGGTGGTAGCGGCTCGAGCATCTACACCAGCGCCGGTGGTGCCGGCGGGAAGGGCGGCAGCGTCACCGGGCATTCCGCATCCGGCAACGCCGGCGACGGAGGCGACGGCGGTACCGGCGGCACGAATAACAGCGGCACGGGCAGGGGCGGAGCCGGTGGTCAAGGCGGCGCCGGTGGTGACATGGCGGGAGCATCGGGTAACGCCGGCAACGGCGGTGCGGGTGGTGCCGGCGGTCAGGGGGCCTACAGCTTCGGCGGGGGTGGTGGCGGCGGCGGTGCCGGCGGCAACGTGACCAGCGATTTTGCGATCGGCAATGCCGGTGCCGGCGGCAAGGGTGGTGCCGGTGGCCTCGGCCAGACCTTCGGCGGTGGATACGGCTCCGGCGGTGACGGGGGCGCAGGTGGCGCCGGCGGAAACATCACCGGGGCTCATGTGACCGGGAAGGGCGGCACCGGCGGCGCCGGCGGCGACGGCGGCGTGACGAACCCCTCTAACTTCGGCGTTGGGGGTAACGGTGGCGCCGGTGGCGCCGGGGGCAACGTCACTGGCCTGCAAGACACTGGCGACGGCGGAGCCGGTGGTCAGGGCGGAAAGGCCGGCTACGCGACCGGCTCTCTTAATGGAATCGGTGGTGGCGGCGGTGCCGGCGGCAACGGCGGCATCGTCACAAATTCCTCGACGGGCAACGGTGGGCATGGCGGCTCGGGCGGCGACGGCGCCGAAAGTGGCGGCAACAATGGGGGCGACGGCGGCATCGGCGGTCGCGGCGGAGACTCGACCTTCTCCGGCGACGGCGGTGCCGGCGGCGACGGCGGTGCCGGCGGCCGGGGCAACCCGAGCACCGCTGGTTTGGGCAACGGCGCGGGTGGCGTGGGCGGCGCCGGGGGCAATGGTGGCCAAGCGGCTCGAGGCGACGGTGGCGCTGGCGGTGATGGCGGTGCCGGTGGGCCGGGCACCACAATCGGCGGCCGAGGCGGAAACGGCGGCAATGGTGGCAACTCCACGCTCACCGGCAGCGGCGGTGATCCAGGAAGCGGTGGCGCCGGCGGCAAGGGCGTACCCCCGGTCGGCGTCGACGGGCCCGGCGGCCAAGACGGGACCCCGGGGACTCCCTAGCGCGGCCCGAGTTCTGCGGCAACGCTGGGGATCTCTTCGCCGCGAGGGCAGTATAGGAGCAACCTTGCCTACCCGAGAGATCGGAACCTGATCATGACCGCCCGGGTGACGTTCGACTTCACCGACACTGCCGTACTCGTCACCGGCGGAACGAGTGGGTTCGGCCATGCCACTGCCACCCTGTTCCGCGATGCGGGCGCAACCGTCACCATCACCGGCACCAAAGCAGATCCGTCGGAATACAGCACTGACCTGACCGGCATGCGCTATCGCCGGCTCATTCGACCGCCTCGACGTACTGATCAACAACGCCGGAGCCAACTTCCCCGGGGAACCGACAACTTAGGCGCGGCAACGAAATACGCTGAAACACAATAGTTCTGGCGCGTAGTAGCTGTTCACCGTCTCCGCGAGAGCCTTCGTTGCTGTCAGAGGTCGATGCCGTAGCCGCGGTCGATGTGGCGGTCTGGGGTGGTGAGGTTGCCGATGTGGGCGGCGGCGTCGGCGATGTCGCATAGACGGTCGACGACTCGGGTGCGCTGTCGTAGGAGTTCGATGGCTTGGTCGCGGCTGGTGCTGGTTGCGCTGGTGATGGCGAGGTGGTGTTCGGCGCGTTCGATGGCGGTGTGCGGGGCCGTTCGGGTTGGGGAGTGCCGAGTTGGTGAGCGGCGTGGAGTTGTGGTGCAGCGCGTTCAGGCGCTCAAGCTCGCGGGGTCCACGCCGAGGACGGCCGCGATCCGGTCGGCCGGGACGGGACCTTCGCGAAGGATGCGAGGGGCGGCTCCGGTGAGGTCGACGATGGTGGATGCGGCCTGCTGGGCGGACGGTCCCGCATCGAGGTAGACCTCGACGCGATCGCCGAGTTGGCGTCGGGCGTCGCCGGCATCGACCGCGGGCGGCTGGCCGGAGACGTTGGCGCTGGAGACGGCCATGGGGCCGACCTCGCGCAGTAGTTCGATGGCGACCGGGTGCAACGGCATCCGCAGCATCACCGTCCCATTCGCATTGCCGAGGTCCCACTGCAGGGACGGCGCTTGGGCCACGACCAAGCTCAGTGCGCCGGGCCAGAAGGCGCGGATCAAGTCGCGCGCTCCGTCGGGCATCGCGTAGACCAACCCTTCGATGGTGTGCCAGGAACCCACCAGCACGCCGACCGGCATGTCGCGTCCGCGGCCCTTGGCCGCGAGCAGTTCCCCCACCGCCGTGTTGTCGAACGCGTCGGCGCCGATGCCGTAGACCGTGTCCGTCGGCATGACGACCAATCGGCCGCTTTTGAGCGCCCCCGTCGCAGCGGCGAGGCCGCGCGCACGCTGCTCGGGGTCACCGCAGTCGAACGTTTCAGTCATCGCTACTCCTACGCGCGGTGACGAACCGCGGTCGACCGGTGAGATCCTTGCGCGCGGCGATCTCAGCGAAAACCCCTGTGCCGGCCACGCATTCGACCGTCGCCGCCGAGGTGGAGTCGTCATGTTCGACGGCAAACAGACCGCCGGGACGCAGCAGACGTCCCGCCAGAGCGACGACCGCGGTCACCACCGTCATGCCGTCCGGCCCGCCGAACACGGCCTGAGGCGGATCATGTTGTGCCACTTCGGCTTCCAGGTTGGCGCCGTCGGGAACGTAGGGCGGGTTGGCGACGACGAGGTCGACGCTGCCCGTCAGGTCGGTGAGCGCTTCGGGACCGGTGACGTCGGCGCGCACCAACTCGACGGTGGTCGCCTCGGCGTTGCGCCGTGCGTAGCGCAGCGCTGTCTCCGAGTTGTCGACGCCCAGGATGCGCGCCGTGGGATAGTGCTCGGCCAAAGCGATGGCCAGCGCACCTGAGCCGGTGCACAGGTCAACGATGACGGGCTGGGCCGGTAGCCGCTGGGTGGTTGCCCACTCCAGCATCGACTCCGTTTCGGGGCGTGGCACGAACACACCCGGGCCGACCTGCAGCACCACCGGCCCGAACGCCGCGGTGCCGAGCAGGTGTTGCAACGGCACCCGACGTGAGCGCGCGGCGACCACCTCGTGGTACTGCGCGAAAAACGCATGGTCAGGCGATTCGACCAAGGCCAGCCGGCCGCGGTCGGTGCCGGTCAGATGAGCGGCCAACTCCTCGGCATCAAAGCGGGCGGAAACGATGCCGGCCTGGGCCAGCACCGTGGTTGCGCTGTCGATCGCGCCCCGCAGTGTGCTCATGAGTGCTGCAGCCGGGACTGCCTGTCAGCGGCGCTGAGTGCGTCGAACAGCGCGTCGAGATCGCCGTCGAGAACCTGATCGAGGTTGTGCGCCTTGAAACCGATCCGGTGGTCGGTGATGCGGTTCTCGGGGAAGTTGTAGGTGCGAATGCGTTCGCTGCGGTCAACCGTGCGGATCTGGTTGGCTCGATCCGCTGACGCGTCGGCCGACGCCTGCTCTTCGGCCAAGGCCTGCAATCGAGCGGCCAGAACCTGCAGTGCCCGCGTCTTGTTCTGCAGCTGCGACCGTTCGTTTTGGCAGGTGACGACGATTCCCGTGGGCAGGTGAGTGATCCGCACCGCGGAGTCGGTGGTGTTGACGCCCTGGCCGCCCTTGCCGGAGGACCGGTAGACGTCGATGCGCAGATCCGATTCGTCGATCTGCACCTCGCCGACTTCCTCCGGCTCGGGATAGACGAGGACGCCGGCGGCCGAAGTGTGCACGCGCCCTTGGGATTCGGTCACCGGAACCCGTTGGACGCGGTGGACCCCGCCTTCGAATTTCATCCGCGACCACACACCCTCGGCAGAGTCGCCCTTACTGGCGATCGTCAAGGTCGCATCCTTGTATCCGCCGAGATCCGAGGTGGTTTCGTCGAGGACGGTCACCGTCCAGCCATGGCGCTCGGCGTAGCGGATGTACATCCGCGCCAGATCGGCGGCGAACAACGCCGACTCCTCACCGCCCTCGCCAGATTTGACTTCGAGCACGATGTCGTCGGCGTCGTGCGGGTCGCGCGGGGCCAGCATGTCGGTGAGTTGGGTGTCGAGTTCGGCGACCCGACCCTCCAGCTCGGTCACCTCTTCGGCGAACGAATCGTCGTCGTCGACCAGCTCGCGGGCGGTTTCCAGATCCTCGCGGGCGGACACCAATTTGCGATACGTGGCGACAATGGGTGCCAGTCGGGCGAACCGGCGGCCGGCTTTGCGGGCCTCGTCGGGCTTGCTGTGCAGTTCCGGGTCGGCCAACGCACGCTCGAGCGCGGCGTGTTCGGCGAGCAGGACGTCAATCGTCTGCACCGGCTGCGTCATCTCACACCTCCTGCCACCTGCCGCGAAGTCCTACCGCAAACATGAACCGACGCCCGGCCTGCGCGTTGTGTCGCACAGGTTCGGGCGTCGGTGAGCCAACTACTTGTCGGCCGATTCAGCCTTGTCGGCGCCGACCTTGCGCTTGCCGTAACGCTTCTCGAAACGGGCGACGCGGCCGCCGCTGTCCAGGATCTTCTGCTTGCCGGTGTAGAAGGGGTGGCACTGTGAGCAAACCTCGACCACAATGCGACCGCCCGGCTTGGTGCTGCGCGTCTGGAAGGAGTTGCCGCACCCACAGACCACGGTGGTCTCCTCGTAGGTGGGATGAATGTCAGATTTCATGCTGTCCTCTTCGATCGTTGGCCGCTCGTGCCCCCGGTATGCGATGCGGCGGTCAGGCCTGAGCCGAGAACCTGTGTGGGTTCTGGGGTGGTCGAGCGTCGATTATGCCAGGTCAACCACCGTCTACCCAAACACCGTCAAGCGCGCTGGCATTCCCGGCGGCCATAGGTCTCAGCTGTCACAGGCGGCTCTGCTCGAACCCACCTCGCTTTTTGCCCACCCCCGCGCGACAACCGCAGTTGTCGCTGAGAGGTGGGCACAAGCGCACATGCCCAGGCAGAGACCGCTGTGGCGGATGTGACGACGGTCAGTCGTTGTCCATCGATCCCGGCGTCGTCTTGGACACCTGCACGAGGAACTCATAGTTGGTCTTCGTCTTACGCAGCTGCGACATGAGCAGGTCGATGGCTTGATGCGAGTCCAGGCCGGACAGCACACGGCGCAGCTTGTGCACGATGCCGAATTCGTCGGGCGAGAGCAACAGCTCGTCCTTGCGGGTGCCCGAGGGGTTCACGTCCACGGCCGGGAATACGCGGCGCTCGGCGATCTTGCGGTCCAGTTTGAGCTCGGCGTTACCGGTGCCCTTGAACTCCTCGAAGATCACCGTGTCACCGGTCGAACCGGTCTCCACCATGGCGGTCGCAATGATGGTCAGCGAGCCGCCTTCTTCGATGTTGCGGGCGGCACCCAGGAAGCGCTTGGGCGGGTACAGCGCCGTCGAGTCGACACCACCGGACAGAATGCGGCCCGACGCCGGCGAGGCGTTGTTGTAGGCGCGGCCCAGTCGGGTGATCGAGTCCAGCAGCACCACGACGTCCTTGCCCTGCTCCACGAGCCGCTTGGCGCGCTCGATGGCCAGCTCGGCGGCCTGGGTGTGGTCTGAGGGCGGCCGGTCGAAGGTGGACGAAATGACCTCGCCCTTGACCGAGCGCTGCATGTCGGTGACCTCTTCGGGCCGCTCGTCGACGAGGACGACCATGAGGTGGCATTCGGGGTTGTTGCGGGTGATCGCGTTGGCGATGTCCTGCAGGATCGTGGTCTTACCGGCCTTGGGCGGCGACACGATCAACGCCCGCTGGCCCTTACCGATCGGCATGATCAGGTCGATGACCCGGGTGGTCAGCCGGTCTGGGGTGGTCTCCAGGCGCAGCCGCTGGTTGGGATAGAGCGGGGTCAGCTTGCCGAATTCGGGCCGCTTTTTGGCGTCTTCGATCGAGCCGCCGTTGATGCTGTCCAGACGCACCAGCGGGTTGAACTTCTGGCGCTGGTTGGGCTGTTCGCCCTCTTTGGGGACGCGGACCGCGCCGGTCACCGCGTCGCCGCGGCGCAGGCCGTTCTTGCGCACCATGTTCATCGACACGTAGACGTCGTGCGGGCCGGCCAGGTAGCCGGAGGTGCGCACGAACGCGTAGTTGTCCAGGACGTCGAGGATGCCGGCTACCGGCTGGACGACGTCGTCTTCGCGCAGTTCGGCTTCACCGCCGCCTTCACCGGTGCGTTCCCCGCGCCGGCGCCGGTCGCGGAAGCGGCGGCCCCGGCGGCCTTGACGTCCGTCACCGTCGTCGTCACCGCCGCCACGGTTCTGCTGACCGCCGCCTTGTTGCTCACCGTTCTGGTCGCCGCCGGCTTCTGCCGGGCGTTCCTCCGTCTTGGTGTCCGACTTGGCCTTTGCGCCGTCCTCGGCTTCGTTCGATGGGGCACCGTCGCCAGTGGCGGGGCTCGCTGCTCCCACCTCGCGGGAGGCGCCGCGGCGTTCCCGGCGGCGGGGTTCGGACGTTGACTCGGTCTGAGAGTCCGTCTTGGCCGGCGCCTCGGCGGTCGCCGGCGCGGCGGCGTTACCGGTGTCCGGAGCTACGCCGTTGTCGGGAGTTTGGGTCCCGTTACCGGCGGCCGGGCCGTCTTGGGGTTGGGCAGCCGCGGACTGGGAGGCAGAGGTGCCGTTGGCCTGTCCCCTGATTTCCTTAATCGCGGCGATGAGTTCGTTCTTACGCATACCGGAGGTGCCTTTTACGCCGGCTTGGTTGGCCAGCGCCCGCAGTTCGGGCAGCACCATGGTCGCCAGGGATCCTGTCGGCGCACCGGTTTTGACGACTGGGGTGTCTGTGATCACGGATTCCGACTGCTTGTCTGCGTCGGTGCTTTCGCCAGCCGTGATGAGGTCCGTATCAGTCACGGATTTCCTTTCTTCCCCTGCTGATCAGTGATGCGGGGGTTCGTTGCATTCAGCGAAATTGCCGAGTGCACCCAATAGTCGACTCTGCGACGGTGATCGCCCGGATCGTCAGCGGAGACGGGGAACCTCGTCCACGAGAAGAATTGGTGGTTGTCCTAGCGGCAAGGCAGTATGGATGCAGATGCAGATGCTGCAATTGCTGGACGGGTCCGAGGATAGCCCGCTTCCTGGCTGGAAGCAAGCAACGCCCCGCGGCGACGTGCATCAACTGTTGGGTGTGACTCCGGGGCCCCAGCGAACTCCTTCGCCTGCGGTCATCGCAGTGACGGTGAATCCTTGTGCGGCCCCGTACTGCAGCACTTCAGGGGGCAATTCCGGCTCTGTCGTCAGTGCGATGAGAGAGGGACCTGCCCCGGAAAGCGTTGCTGCAATGTTATGACGCCGTAATAGCCGCAAATATTCCGCCGACGCCGGCATCGCCGGGGCGCGTTGCGGCTGATGAAGCACGTCTTCGGTGGCCGCCATCAGCAAGTCGGGTCGCTCGGTGAGGGCGACCACCAGCAAGGCGGCCCGGGACAGATTGAACCGGGCGTCTTCATGGCTGACCTGGGCGGGCAACAGCACTCGGGTCTCCGCGGTCGACGATCGTTGCTCGGGGATCGCGGAAAACAACCGGATATCAGGGTGCAAGCGCAACGGCGCCGCGAAATAGCCGGGAGGCCGGGTGCGGTGGTCCGTCCAGGAAACGACTGCACCGCCCAGCACGGCGGCCGCGGCGTTGTCCGGATGTCCCTCGAATTCCGAGGACAGCTGAATCAGCGCGGACGTGCTCAATGGCGGGATATCCGCTTGTGGGACAAGGCCGTTGACGACCGCGATACCGCCGACGACGGCCGCCGCCGAGGAGCCCAGACCGCGGGAGTGGGGAATGGCGTTGCGGCAGCGCACGGCCAACCCCGCGGCGCTGACGCCGGCCGCCTGCAAACCGCGCTGGACCGCACGCACCACCAGGTGCTCGGGGCCTAGCGACACTTCGTCGGCGCCCTCCCCGTCGACTACCACCACGAGGCCGGAATCGATTGTCTCGACGACGATTTCATCGCATAGATGGAATGCCAGACCAATGCTGTCGAAGCCCGGGCCGAGGTTGGCGCTGGACGCCTCGACGACGGCGTGGGCGACCAGCCCGGCCGGCAGGACGGGAACCGATGACCGGCTGGTCACCGCGCCCGGCTCCGCCGCGCTGGCGACCATTACGCCAGTCCCAACTTCTCCACAACCAGGACGGGGTCGACCGGCACCGGCGACACCGTCGGCATGTCCCTGAGCGCGGTGTCGGGATCCTTCAGACCGTTGCCCGTGACCGTGCACACCACGGTCGAGCCGCGCGCCACCCAGCCGTCGTCGACAGCCTTGAGCAGCCCCGCGATGCTGGCCGCCGATGCCGGCTCGACGAAGACGCCTTCGGCGCTGGCCACCAAGTGGTATGCCGCCAGAATTTCCTCGTCGGTCGCCGCCAGGAAGCGCCCGTTGGACTGCTGTTGCGCCGCGACGGCTGCGGTCCACGAGGCCGGGGCGCCAATGCGGATTGCGGTGGCGATGGTCTCCGGGTTGCGGACCGGTTCACCGTGAACCAGGGGCGCCGCGCCGGCCGCTTGGGTGCCCAGCATCCGGGGCAGCCTGTCGATCACGCCGTCGTCGCGGTATTCCGTGTAGCCCTTCCAGTAAGCAGTGATGTTGCCTGCATTGCCGACCGGCAAGGAGTGCACGTCCGGCGCGGTCCCCAGCGCGTCGACGATCTCGAAGGCCGCCGTCTTCTGCCCTTCGATACGCACCGGGTTGACTGAATTGACCAGCGAGATGGTCGGGAAGTCGGCGCTCATCTTGCGGGCCAGTTCCAGGCAGTCGTCGAAGTTGCCGTCGATCTGGATGATCTTGGCACCGTGCATCACCGCCTGGGCCAGCTTGCCCATCGCGATCTTGCCTTGCGGGATGAGCACCGCGCAGGTGATCCCGGCGCGGGCCGCGTAGGCCGCCGCCGACGCCGAGGTATTTCCGGTCGACGCACACAGCACCACCTGCTGGCCGCGCGCCACCGCGTCGGTGACCGCCATGGTCATGCCCCGGTCCTTGAAGGAGCCGGTGGGATTGAGTCCTTCCACCTTGAGATGGATTGTGCAGCCGGTCTGTTCGGACAGCCTCGGCGCGGGGATAAGAGGGGTCCCGCCTTCGAACAACGTCACCGGGGTCCAATCGTCGCCGACCGGCAGCCGGTCCCGGTATGCCGCGATCAAACCCGGCCACGGCTGGTGGATGGCCGTACGCGAGGTGGTCATAAACCGGTTCCTTCCAGTCGCAGCACGCTGGTGACACCTTGGACGACGTCCAGATCAGCAAGTGCGTCAACAGTTTCGGAGAGCGCGGCATCGGTGGCCAGGTGCGTGACGACGACGATGCGCGCACCGATCCGCCGTCCCCCCTCGTCGGCCACACCTTCTTGGCGGACCTCGGCGATGCTCACCTCCCGTTTGCCGAATTCGGCTGCCACGGCAGACAAGACACCCGGTTTGTCGGCAACGTTCATGCTCACGTAGTAGCGGGTGGCGATGAAACCCATTGAGGCGATGGGAAGTTGCGCATACTTGGACTCGCGTGGGCCGCGGCTGCCGAGAACCCGGTTACGCGCGGCCATCACGAGGTCTCCGGTCACCGCCGAGGCGGTGGGCGCACCGCCGGCGCCTTGGCCGTAGAACATCAGCCGGCCGGCGGCCTGGGCTTCGACCACCACCGCGTTGAATGCCCCGTTGACCGTCGCCAGGGGGTGGGTCAGCGGAACCAGGGCGGGATAGACGCGCGCGGAAACGCGTTGCTGGCCTTCGTCGGTGGTGATGCGTTCACAGATGGACAGCAGTTTGATGGTGCAGCCCAGCGCGCGGGCTGACTCGAAGTCGGCCGGAGTGATCTTGGTGATGCCCTCGCGATATACGTCGTCGGCGGTGACCCGGGTATGGAAGGCGATGGACGCCAGAATCGCGGCCTTCGCTGCGGCGTCATAACCCTCGACGTCGGCGGTGGGGTCGGCTTCGGCATAGCCGAGCGCGCTGGCGTCGGCCAGGGCGCTGTGATAGTCCGCGCCGGTGCTGTCCATTTCGGAGAGGATGTAGTTGGTGGTGCCGTTGACGATCCCGGCGACCCGCAGCACCGTGTCCCCTGCCAGCGATTGAGTAAGCGGACGGATCACCGGGATAGCGCCGGCGACCGCAGCCTCGAAGTACAGGTCTACGACGGCCTTTTCGGCGGCCTGGGCCAGTTCGCCGGTGGAGATCGACAACAGCGCCTTGTTGGCGGTGACGACGGACTTGCCGTGCTCGATGGCGGCCAGGATGGCCCTGCGGGCCGGTTCGACCGGCCCCATCAGCTCGACGACGATGTCGACATCGTCGCGCGAGACCAGTTCCTCGACGTTGTCGGTGAGCAGCTCGAGCGGCACGCCCCGGTCGGCGGCGACCCGGCGCACCCCGACGCCGCGCAGCACCAACGGGGCACCGATGCGGCCGGCGAGATCATCGGCGCTTTCGTTGATGATCCGGACAACTTCGCTGCCGACGTTGCCCAAGCCGAGTACTGCAACGCCGATGGGCTTGACGTCATCGGACATGGGTCACCTCACCTCCAAACTCAACAGGTCATCGACCGTCTCGCGGCGCAGCACCAGGCGGGCCTTGCCGTCGCGCACCGCTACCACCGCGGGACGGCCAATCATGTTGTAACGGCTGGAAAGCGAATAGCAATACGCACCGGTCGCCGCCACGGCGACCAGGTCGCCGGGTGCGATGTCGTCGGGCACCCAGGCGTCGCGGACAATGACATCGCCGCTCTCGCAATGCTTTCCGACCAGCCGCGCTTGAGTCGCCGGGGCATCGCTGAGTCGTGAAACCAGCCGCACATCGTATTGCGCGCCATAAAGGGCGGTGCGGATGTTGTCACTCATACCACCGTCGACGCTGACGTAACGCCGATTCGCCGACGCGCTGACGTCGACATCTTTGACGGTGCCCACTTCGTACAAGGTGATGGTGCCGGGGCCCGCGATGGCGCGGCCGGGTTCGACCACCAGCCTGGGCGTAGGCAGTCCCACGGCGGCCGATTCGTTGTGCACGATGGCACTCAGCTTGGCGGCCAATTCGTCCAGCGGCGGCGGGTCGTCGGCGGCCAGGTATGAGATGCCCAACCCGCCGCCGAGGTCAACCGTCGAAATCTGTGCCGTCTTGTCGACACCGAATTCCTCGACGATCTGCTGCAGGAGACCGATGACGCGGTGTGCGGCGATCTCGAAGCCGGCGACGTCGAAGATCTGTGAGCCGATATGGCTGTGCAACCCGACGAGGCGCAGGTTATCGGTGGCGAAAACGCGCCGTACCGCCGCCATTGCGGCACCGCTGGCCACCGACAGCCCGAATTTCTGGTCCTCGTGTGCGGTAGAGATGAACTCGTGGGTGTGCGCCTCGACGCCGACCGTCAGGCGTACATACACGTCCTGAACCACTCCGGCCTCGCCGGCGATGGTGTCGAGTCGCTCGATCTCGGTCATCGAGTCCACGACGATATGACTGATACCGGCTTTCACCGCCGCGGTGAGTTCGGACACCGATTTGTTGTTGCCGTGCAACGCGATTCGCTCAGGCGGAAACTTGGCGTGTAGCGCAACTGCGAGTTCGCCGCCGCTGCACACATCCAGCGAAAGGCCTTCTTCGTCGATCCAGCGCGCGATTTCGCTGCACAGGAACGCTTTTGCCGCGTAGTGCACATTGGCACCGCCGCCGAACGCCGCCGCGGTCTCTTGGCAGCGGGAGCGGAAGTCGTCTTCGTCGACGACGAACAGCGGTGTGCCGTATTCCTGAGCCAGGTAGGTCAACGGAACCCCGGCAATGGCCGCGACGCCGGTTTCGTCGCGAAGGGCGTTGCGGGGCCAGACGTTTGGCGCCAACCGCAACAGTTCCTCGGCGGATTGCGGCCGCGGCGGACTACTGGGGTGCCGGGTCTCTTCGGTGTGCCGGGGACCGGCGGGGTGGACGTTCACATTCTCTCCGGGGCGGTGACGCCGAGTATTGCCAGCCCATTGGCGATCACTTGGCGGGCGGCCTGGCATAACGCCAGGCGCGCGGTGTGCAGGTCGGTCGGCTGCTCGTCACCTTGGGGCAGGACCCGGCAGGAGTCGTAGAACCGGTGGTAGTCACCGGCCAGGTCCTCCAGGTAGCGGCAGACGCGGTGTGGCTCCCGCAGGGTTGCCGCCGTCTTGAGCACCCGGGGGAACTCCCCGATGCTACGCAGCAAGGTGCCTTCTTTGTCGTGGGTGAGCAGCTCGAGGTGGCTGGTGTCGGCGATCAGTCCCAGTTCGGCCGCGTTTCGGGCCAGCGCCGACAGCCGGGCATGGGCGTATTGCACGTAGTAGACCGGGTTTTCATTCGACGCCGACGACCAGAGCGCCAGGTCGATGTCGATGGCGGTGTCCACCGAGGAACGAATGAGGCTGTAGCGCGCCGCGTCGACGCCGATCGCCTCGACCAGGTCGTCCAGGGTGATAACGGTGCCCGCCCGCTTGCTCATCTTCATCGGCTGGCCGTCGCGAACCAGGTGCACCATTTGACCGATCAGAACCTCGATGGTGGCCGGGTCCTCGCCGAACGCCGCAGCTGCGGCCTTGAGCCTGGCGATGTAGCCGTGGTGGTCGGCACCGAGCATATAGATGCAAAGGTCGAAGCCGCGCTGCCGCTTGTCCAGGTAGTAGGCGAGGTCACCGGCGATGTAGGCCGGCTTGCCGTCGCTCTTGACCACGACGCGGTCCTTGTCGTCGCCGAATGCGCTGGACCGCAACCAGGTTGCGCCGTCCTTTTCGTAGATGTTGCCACTCTCCCGCAACCGGTCGATCGCCTCGTCGACACGGCCGCTGGTGTGCATCGAGTCTTCGTGGGTGTACACGTCGAAGTCGGTGCCGAACTCGTGCAACGACTCCTTGATGTGGCTGAACATCAGGTCCACACCGATCTCGCGGAAGGTTTCCTGCATTTCGGCGTCCGGCAGGCTCAGCGCGTCGGGCGCCTTCTGCAGGACCTGAGCGGCGATGTCGGTGATATAGGTGCCCGCATAACCGTCGGGCGGAGTGGGCTCGCCTTTCGCCGCGGCGATCAGTGAACTGGCGAATCGGTCGATCTGGGCGCCGTGGTCGTTGAAATAGTATTCGCGCACCACGTCGGCGCCCTGGGTGGACAGCAGCCGCCCGAGGGCGTCGCCGACGGCCGCCCAGCGGGTGCCGCCGATGTGGATGGGGCCAGTCGGGTTGGCCGAGACGAATTCCAAGTTGATCTTCTGACCGCCCAGCAGTTGTGAGTGGCCGTAGCTGTCGCCGGCGTCGAGGACGTTGTTGACGATCTTGGCCTGCGCTGAGGCTTCGAGGCGCAGGTTGATGAAGCCCGGGCCGGCCACCTCCGCCGAGGCGATACCGTCGGCGTGGGCCAACGCGTCAGCGAGCCATCCCGCCAACTCACGCGGGTTCGTTCCGACTTTCTTGCCCAGTTGCAACGCCAGGTTGCTGGCGTAGTCGCCATGCTCGGGGTTTCGTGGCCGTTCGACGACGACGGTCTGCGGCAACGCAGACGCGTCAAGGCCATGCTCGGCGAGCACCGCGGCGGCGGTGGTCCTGAGCAGGTCGGCCAGGTCGGCGGGGGTCACGAACGTCCATCCTATTGGCTAAGGTCCATGCGCCCCGAATCCATCGCGGTGACAACGGACTCACTGTGATGCGTTAGTCTGTCCGTGCTTGTTCAAGCCCCACGGCGCCAAGTCGGTGCGCCCCCGTAGCTCAGGGGATAGAGCGTCTGCCTCCGGAGCAGAAGGCCGCAGGTTCGAATCCTGCCGGGGGCACTTTCTTGAACGTAACTGTTCACTTCTCTCGTTATCTCCTCCATTCACTTGTCTACACCGCATGAATCGGCACCTCATCCGGTGCGAATCGTGCTGTGGCTGACGTCTCCTCCGACCCGTTGAACGCAACGCCCCTGTCGCCCGTGAATTAGACGCAATGTGAGTTGAAACGACGGCCACCGCCGCGACTTCGTGTCCCAGGTTCTGAGAGTTAAGTATGAGTGCGCTGGAAAACGGCATTGAACTGGGAATACGCGAGTTAGGCTAGGCGCTGTTGCGGATACGCAACTAATTCCGTCCCTTGAGGGGGAGCCATGAAGCCGTACGCACTCTTCACGATTTTTGCGCTATATTGTGCAGCTTTTCTCGCTGCGGCGCCGCTGGCCAGCGCTGAAGTCCGCCCCGCGGACGGAGTGTTCACCTACACAGACGACAACGGCGTGCAGGCGACATGGACCATCCGAACGACGTGTGCACCCCAGTGCGTCGCCCAAGTGACGACAGGGCCGGGTCAGAGTTTCTCCGCTCCCCTGGTCAATGGCCGTCACACGGTCACCCGAACGGTTCCTCAAGGCGTGAAGTGCCCGCTGTACGCGTTCGCTGACTCGCTATGGGGCGGCGGCACCTATCCGGCCACCATCGATCAATCGTGGAGTCCCCAGACGCTCACCGGGGACGTCAACTATCTGCAGAGCTCAGCACCGTGCAGCATCGCCGACCTGCATGACAGCTTCACGCTTTCCCGGATCGGCTAGCAACGCCACTTTCGACGCGCCATGACAACCCCGGAGCGGGGTCGTCGGCGTTGAAAAGAGTTGCCGGCTTCGCCAGCACGAACCCTCTCAATAGCAGCAAATGCCGCGTAAGATTCGCCGAAAATCGGCAAGATCGGTCTTTGCTGAGCGACGACGCTGTGGCACTGCGCCGCACCGCCGAGGAGGGGACTGCACACCATGGGCATGCGGGACATGATCCGGGGCGAGTTCGTCGACATCATCGAGTGGCTCGACGACACCAACACGACGTTGGCGTGGCGGTTCCCGCGCTACGACAACGAGATCAAGAACGGCGCGCAACTGATCGTGCGCGAGGGTCAACGCGCCATGTTCGTCTACCGCGGCCAGTTGGCTGATCAGTTCAACCCCGGCCACTACACGCTGACCAGTGAGAACATGCCGATCCTGGGCACCCTGCAGGGTTGGAAGTACGGCTTCAACAGCCCGTTCCGGTCGGAGGTGTACTACGTCAACACCCGCCCCTATCCTGACTTGCGTTGGGGCACACCTCAACCGGTAACCGTTCGCGATCCCGACTTCAAGATGGTGCAGGTACGGGCCAACGGCACCACGGTGGTCCGGGTCACCGATCCCACCGTCTTTCTGCGCCAGGTGCTCGGCACCCAGAGCGTGGTCGACATGGATCAGATCACCGAGTTGATCCGGCGCAACATCGCGCTTGCGTTCAACGACATGGTCATGGGCAGCGGGCTGGGCGCGATCGACCTGCAGGGCCGGCAGGTGGAGCTGTCCGACCGACTGCGGGAATTCGTCGCCCAGCGGGTGCAGGCCTTCGGCCTTGGCATCGACGCGGTCACCATGACCATCTCGCTTCCCGAGGAGATCCAGCAGGCGATGACCCGCGGCGTGGCGCGCGGCCTGGAGGAGAGCAGCTTCCTCAACAACGTCGGCGATCTCGACCGCTACACCCAAGCGCGACGAGCCGACGCGATGTTGGCGGCGGCGCAAAACGAGGGCGGAGGCGCCGCCGGATCGGCCATCCAGGCCGGCCTCGGCGTAGCACTGGGCAGCCAGATGGCCAATGCGGCCCAAGGGGGTTACGCCCCACCGCAGCAATACGGAGCGCAACAGCCGCCGATGCAAGGGGCGCCGCCGCCGTTGCCGCCGCAGCAACTGTTCCATTTCGAGCAGGCTGGTCAGCCCGCCGGCCCCTACCCGGTCAACGCGCTGCGGCAATTCGTGGCCAGCGGCCAGCTGAACCGCGACACCGTGGTCTGGACCGAAGGGATGCCCAACTGGGCGCCCGCGTCGAGCGTGCCCGCGCTGCAGTCACTGTTCAGCGCTCCGCCCCCGCTGCCCGGCACGCCGCCGCCGCTTCCACCGCAGCAATGAGCTACCCGCCGGGCGAATTCCCACGGGGCCCGTCGCGTCCGCAGCCACCGCCGTTGCCGCCGCGCCCCACCGGCGACCGCGCCACCTCCGATGCGTCCGTTCGCCGAACCACCGTCCGCGCCGGCGATGTTTCACCAGACCGAGCGCACCCGTACCTATCCGTGCGCCGCATGCGGCGGACAACTCAACTTCGACATAGCCAGCCAGAAGTTGCGCTGCCCAAGCTGTGGCAACTATTACGACATCACCGCACCTAACAACCCCGTCCGCTCGCGCGAATTGCACAGCGCCATGCAGCAACTCAGAGCGCTACAACAACGCCAGGACGCCCCCAACATCACCGGCATGCGTGAAGTCGCTTGCCAAAACTGTGGGGGCACAACCGAATTCGTCGGCAGCCTGACCGCCACCAAATGCCCCTACTGCGCCACCCCTATCCAACGCGACGACGTGCACAACGCTCCGGCGCGGCTGCCGGTGGACGGACTGGTGCCCTTCCGCGTCGACGAAAAACAAGCTCGTCAGCTCATCGAGAAGTGGGTCACCAAGCGCTGGTTCGCGCCGACCGACTTCAAGAAATACCGAGAAATCGGCGCCTTCTCCAGCCTGTACACGGCCTACTTCACCTACGACGCGAACACCCACACCCAGTACGACGGGGAACGCGGTGAGGATCACCGGGTCAGGGTCGGTACCGACAGCGACGGCAACGCGATCTACGAAACTCAGACGCGCTGGTATCGCGTCTGCGGCCAGGTGAGCAACGTCTTCGCCGACTTGCCGGTGCTGGCCAATGACGGCGAGAACCTCAACCGCAAGCGCATCAAAACCCTCGAGCCGTGGCCCATCGAGCAGGCCCGCTCGTACTCGCCGGAGTTCGTTGCCGGGCACCTATGTCGCACCTACGACAAAGACGCCGAACAAGCGCTGCCAGAAGCGAAACAGGAGATGGAGCAAGCCGTCGAACGAACGGTGCGCTCCGACATCGGCGGGGACCGGCAACGGGTGCACAGCCTGCGGACCACCTGGAACTACTTGGGCTTCAAGCACCTGCTGCTACCCATCTGGTTGCTGACGGTGATGTACAGCAACCGGCCGTTTCAGGTGTGCATCAACGGTCTCACCGGTGAAGTGGCCGGCGAGCGGCCGTGGAGCAAAGTCAAGCTGGGAATCGCGATCGTCGTTGCGGTCTTGGTCGTCATCGCTGTCATCGCGATCTACTTTTACTTCCATTCCCACGGCCATCACTCGACCAGATCGCCGCACCGCAACATTCACCGGAAGTAGCCGTGGACATCGTCGTCGGGATCATCCTCGTGCTCGCCTTCATCGTGGGCTTGACGGTCGCTGTCGTCTCGCTCGTCCATCACAATCAGCAGCGGGCCATCACCCGTGACAATCAGCTGATCCCCGGCCGCCCGACCCGCGCTCCGCGCTCGTGGGCCCGATCGCATGACCCGGAAGCCCGCTTGCACCGCCGATTGCGGGATGCGTTGACCGCTCTGCACGCCGTCGACGCCCTCGATACGGGCTCGACCGTGGTGCTTCGGGCCGATCTGGAACAGACCGCGCTGGAACTCGACGACCACCTGGTCGCCGTTTCCCAACTATCGCCGGTTCACAAAGGCGAATTGCTCGGATCGATCACGGCAACGGTCGACGCCATCGAAGCCGCGGTCGCGCGGTACGCGACCGCCGCGACCGGCCCGGACACGACCGCTCTCGAGGCCGACCTGGCCACCGTGCAACATCAACTCGACATCACCAAGGAACTGCAGCGGCGGTTCGCCAACTGATCTGCAGATTCCGTCGAGCATTTCTCAAGAATTCTCCAAGCGCCGCCCTGGAAGCTTCTCAGCAACACCCCGCTACGGCGGGTTGAGACCCACACCAGGGAGGGAACGCCATGACGAACCACTCACGCCGCCACCTGCGTCCCGTGCGCGACGTCACCGCACCCAAGCTGCAGTTCCGCACCATCCACGGCCACCGCCGGGCGTTCCGCATCGCCGGCTCCGGCCCGGTCATCGTGCTGCTGCACGGCGTCGGAGACAGCTCGACGACGTGGGAGCCGGTGCACGCCAAGCTCGCTCAGCGATTCACCGTCATCGCCCCCGACCTGCTGGGCCACGGCGAGTCGGACAAGCCTCGCGCCGACTACTCGCTGGCGTCGTTCGCCAACGGCCTGCGCGACCTGCTGACCGTGCTCGAGATCGACCGCGTCACCTTGGTCGGACACTCGCTGGGCGGCGGCGTGGCCGCGCAGTTCGCCTACCAATACCCGGAGTTCGTCGAGCGTGTCGTGCTGGTCAGCGCCGGCGGGGTGACCAAAGACGTGAGCATCGCCTTGCGCTTGGCGGCGATGCCGCTGGGCGCCGAGGCGCTCTCCATGCTGCGGCTGCCGGGTGCGGTGCCGGCCATGGGACTGCTCAGCCGCGCCGTCGGAAACGTCATCGGTTCCACCCGGTTCACTCGCGACGTGACCAGCCTGCCGCGTCTGGTCGGCGGATTGAGCAAGCCGGGCGCCGCGGCGGCGTTCGGACGCACGTTGCGCGGAGTGGTCGACACGCAAGGCCAGTACGTGACGATGCTGGACCGCAGCTACCTGATGCACGGACTGCCGGTGCAAATCATCTGGGGCGAAGACGACCTGATCATTCCGGTGAGCCACGCTCGGCTGGCTCACAAGCAGATCCCCGGTTCCCGCCTGGAGATCCTCGAGGAATCCGGCCACATGCCGCACGGCGATCACCCGGACCGCTTCGTGCGAATCGTCCACGAATTCATCGACTCGACCCAACCGTACGAGTCGGACCCGAAGGTGGTCCGCAAGGCCCTACAGACCGGTGTCCGTCAATACCCGGACTACGCGCCCGTCGACAGCGACCTGGCTTAGTGCGCGGCAAAGACCTCACGAGAGACGATGCACACGGCATGATGTGTTAATGGCCGTGCGGCAAGGCTCTGCCCTGGCACCAGAAACCATCCGACAGCGCAGGTCGCTGGCACCGGCGCTGCGGCGGGTCGCCATCACCGGCGCCGTCGTGGGCGCCGTCCTGTATTCCAACTGGCTGCTCGAGATGGCATTCACCCGCACCTTGCCCGACCCGGACTTGTACATCAGCGAACTGGCCGCAGCGGATCAACCGTACGGCGAGTGGTTTCGCGGCTGTGATCTTGCGGCGGCGACGGTCTTGCTCGTCGCGGCGGCCGCCGCCCTAATCGGCGTGCGCGGCAGCCGGTGGAGCATCCGGGGCTGGTGGGCGGTTGCTGTCTTCACCGGGGCGACCGTTCTGGACAACACGGTGTGGAAGCTGGTGTGTGCGCCCAGTTCCGAGGCCCCCTGCGCAGCCCGTGAAGCGTCGGGCACCGTGCCCATCGGGCACCAACTGCACTGGCTCAGCAGCGGTATCGTGCTGGCCGCCGCGATGTTGTCGCTGTTCGCCTTCGTCAAGGCCGATATCTGCGAGGGTGCTTCAACGCGGGTGCGTCGCCTCGGGGTGTTCATGTTGGCGGCGCTGACTGTGACAGCGATATCGACCGGCATCGCGATCATCATCGACAGCGCTGACCACATCGGCGTGGTCGGGATTGCGCAACGGGCCGAGCTGACCGCGTTCGCCGGCTGGCTGATCTATGTGGCCGTGCGCACCGCCCGCGTCCGGGCCGATGACTGACCACCTCGACATCGACTTCGGCGGATACCGCGTACAGATCCTGGTCGACGGGAACACCGGTCCGGTCGTGGTGCTGTGCAGCGGCCTCGGGGGCCGCGCGCTGCATTGGGACGACACCGTCGCTGACCTCGCCGATGACCACACCGTCGTGCGCTTCGACCGGCCCGGCACACCGGTCATGCCAACGCCGGGTGAGCGTCGCACGGTTCGAGGAGAAGCCGACCGGATCGCTGCCGCGCTCAATGCCGTGCACCGCGCCCAAAAGGCGGTGGTGGTCGGCCATTCGGTCGGCGGCTTCTACGCCGAAGGGTTCGCGCGCTGGTATCCCGAGCGCACCCGCGCGTTGTTGCTCCTCGACTCCAGCATTGCGTCCGACCACCGGCTGCTGCCCGCCCTGCCGGTGCGGGCCAGGCTCGCCGGTGCCGGTATCACCGCAACGCTGCTGACCACGCTGCACCTGCAGACGCCGCTGAGCCGTGCCGGCCTCGCGCTGGTGCAGCGAAGGCGCCCCGGTGGACTCGACGACCGGACCCTAGCCGAAATACGCTGCGCCGCAGCCGAACCCGGCTTCATAGCCGCACTGCTCACCGAGCACGCCGTCTATTACGAGCTCGCGGCCGAGGTGTGCACGCTGCGGGCCGACCGCTCCCTTCCGCCGGTGCCGCGCGTGGTGGCCACCGCCCATACCGGGTGGCGCAGCCGACGCTGGCTCAGGCAGCAGGTCCGACTGGCCGAAGCACTCGATGCGCGGCACCTGACCATCGCTCCCGTCGGCCATTTCGTCATGGTCGAAAAGCCACGGGCCACCGCCGACCTCATCCGCAGGACCGCCTGCGGGAGCGTCGTCGCCGACGCCGGCTCGGGCAACCAGCCGGCCCGGTGACTTGTCGTTTTGGGGACGCAATGTCCAGTATCCGAACCGCGGAAAATATCGCGTTACACGCATGTTTAATATTCGGCTAATTAGCCCATCTTCCTTGAGGCGTATGCCGCTTGATCGTTGGCCACGGTTAAAGGGAGATGGGCTATGTCACTTGTCATTGCGCCGGATGTGGTCGGGGCTGCGGCGGGCCAATTAGCCGGACTTCGAGCCACTCTGGCCGAAGCCTCAGAGTCCATCGCCGCGTCTACTACAGCGGTAGCGCCTGCGGCCGCCGACGAGATCTCTCACGCCATCGCCGCACTGTTCGGCGGGCTAGGCGAGGAGTACCAGGCGCTCAGCGCTCAAGCGCAGGCCTTCCACGCGGAGTTCGTCAAAGTCTTGAACTCGAGCGTGGGCGCTTACCTGGGCACCGAGATCGCGAATGTCGGGCAGGTCGTCGCGAACGCGATCGCGCCGCCGGCGGCCAGTGTCGCGCCCGCCGCCTCAGTCGTGGACGGCCTATTGGGTGGCGGCGCGTTGGGCACCGGCGCGCTGTTAGGCGGCACTGGCGGCGGATTGCTGGACACCGGCGTCCTGGGCGGAGTTCTGGGCGGCTTGACAAACGGCAGTGCGCTGTCCGGGCTGACGAGTCAAATCGGGCAGATCGGCGCGGGCTTGCAAGGCTTGTTGGGGGGCACCAACCTGGTGCCGGCGCTACAGGGCTTGCTGCCCGGAATATTCGGCACCGGCGCGCCGCCTGACTTCTTCGCCGCGGTCGCCGGACCGTATCAAGCGCTGTTCAACAACACGATCGCCAACCTGCAGAGCCTGGGCAACGGCTTGGCGGCCAATCCGTTCCCCTTCTTGCATCAGTTCATCACCAACCAGAGCAATTACGGCCAGTTGATCGCTTCGTCCTTCAACCACTTCGCCGCGACCGGCGCCGTCAACGACCTTCTGCCCATCTTGTCCATTCCCGCCCAGATCGGGCAGAACGCGGTGAATGTCTTCCGGACGCTGACCGATTTCTCCTACTCGGTGGGCGTCAGTACGGTGAACAACGCGGTGAGCATCGGGCCGGCATTCTTTGGCCTACCGATCGGCGTGGGCATCGACGCGCTCGGCTCGCCGGTCACGACTGCCAGCGCAGCGGCCTCCAGCGCGGCGGCCTTCATGAGCGCCGTGCAGCACGGGGACGCGTTCGGGGCGGCGGTCGCAGCTCTCACCGCGCCTGCCGTCGTCGCCAACGGCTTCTTGAATGGGCAAGTGACGCTGGCATTGTCCGTGCCCCCGGTCACCTTGCCGGTAGTCGGCGGGGTCGGGTCCATCACTGTGCCGCTGTCGGCCAACGTCCCGTTCGGTGGAATCCTCACGCCGCTGTCCACGCCCACCATCAATGTCGGACCCGTGGTCCTGGGCGGCGCGCAGGTCTTCCCGCAGCTAATGGCTGTTCCGCTCGGCGGTACGCCCACCGGAGGGATCTTGCCGGGATTGCTGCTCTACCTGCCGCAGCAGTTGGCGCAGGCCATCGGCGCCCCACCGCTAGTTCCGCCGCTGTTAGCGGTGCTGCCGGGAATTACCCTGCCGCTCACGCTGCCGTTGTTATAGAACCAAACGCCGCCACCGGCATCTCCACGCTGCCGCGGCACGGGCCGCTGAGGATGTCGGTGTGCCAGGTACCGCGCAACGTCCCATCGGCCTGTGGCATGTAGAACGCCCAAGACTTGGCCGGCGCCCACGCCTTCGGGACCCCGTCGCCCATAAAGCAGTCCCACTGGAAGTCGAAATGCTCCACCCACTTTGACCCGTCCCACACATAGTGGGAAGGCTGCGGCAGGGTTGGGTTCTTCGGTGCCGGCCCGTTGGTGGCGGTGGCGATGCATTGACCCGCGGAGCACGCCGTGGTGAAGAGGTAGTCGGCGCTGAACGTGGGTTCGGCTTGGCTGGCGGCCTTACTGGTGCCCACCTTGTCGACGGCGTACCTCACCAGAGAGTATTTCCCGTTCCACGCCGGCGTCGCCGCGTGGCTCGCCGCAGGCGCCGCGAATACCGCAGCAACGACCAACCCGGCTATGACTACGGCGGGATACGGTCGCACCACCTCCATGGTCTGCGGTTCATGACGCGAACCGGTCTCGGCTCGATTACAAAGTCGCTCATGCCAACTGGAACTTGGCGGCTCCGCCGGGTTCAGTTGTGCTGAACGCAAACACCGCCGACGGGTCCACCCGGTACACATGCCACGGCGGCGGCCCGGCCGACGGTGCGCTGTACGGCGCGGTAAGCGCGTCGCCCGCGACCTCAGCAGGCCAGCCCCCACTGGCGTAAGCCGCTGCCACCGTTCGCAATTCGTCTATGTCGTGAACCCGAACAGCCATCCCCTCGACGACCAGATCAAAGTCTTCGGACGCGACGCTGACCACGCATCTGGGGTCGCTGCCGACGTTTCGCGATTTGCGCGTCGCCGGGCCGGAGGTGAAATACCAGTTGCCACCTGACGACATCACCCCGACCGGCGTCACGTGCGGGCTGCCGTCGGGGTTGATTGTGGTGAGCCACATGGTGTGTCGGTGCGGCCCGCCGGTGCCGGGGGCTTGCGTCAGCTGACTATCCAGCACGGCTTTGACGCGGGCCCACTCGACCGGCGGAGCTCCATATCCATCGAGATTGCGCTGTTGCATACCAGTAATGACCGTGCCCGGCCGCGAAAGTCATCGCCCGCCCAGCAGGAAAAGCGCATAGGCGGCGATGGACTGCGCGTCGGCGATGACACCGGAGCGCATCATCTGCTCGACCTCATCGCGGGAGAACCAGTTGCTGCGCATGTCTTGCTCCTCGTGTTCGTGCTCGGAGTCGCCCTCGGAAATGCCGGTGGCCAAGAACACCCATCCCCGTTGGCTGCTCATGCCGGGCGCGACATCGAGCTGACCGAGCGCCTCGAACGTCGTGGCTCGCAGTCCGGTTTCTTCGCGCAACTCGCGTCGGGCCAGCTCGACCGGTTCGGCGTCCGCCAGGTCGGGAGCGGTGCCTTGCGGGAATTCCCATCGCCGTGCGCCCACGGGATAGCGGAACTGCTCGACCAGCCGGAAGCGCCCGCCGTCATAGGGCATGACCAGCGCATAGTTCGGCTTGTCCACCACGGCGTAGATGCCGGGGCTGCCGTCCGGACGCCGGATGTCGTCTTCTCGGAGCACCATCCACGGGTTTCGATAGACCTCACGGGACGCGACGGGTTCGATGAAGGGCACGCCGCCAGTATTGACGTGGCGACCCGCAAGGTGACCGTGAGGTTGAGAAAGGAGCCAGGCATGACGTTGAGGTTCGACGAGATCTGCATTGATGCCGCCGATCCGACCGCCCTGGGCCAATGGTGGTCGCGGGTGTTGGGCTGGCCACAGGACGTCGACGCCGACGGCGACGTCCGGCTGACCACCCCGGTCAACGCGGGCCCGAACTGGCTGTTCCTGGGGGTCGACGACAAGCGAATAGTCAAGAATCGCATCCACTTCGACTTCCGGCCCGACGACCAGGACGCCGAGGTACAGCGTCTGCTGGCGCTGGGCGCACGCCACGTCGACATCGGGCAGGGCGAGCAGAGCTGGGTGGTGCTGGCCGACCCCGAAGGCAACGAATTCTGTGTGCTGGCGGCGGACTAGGGCATGACGCCAGGCCGCCGCGACAAGCTGGTTCTGGCCGCCCTTCTGGCGCTCGCGGCAACGCTGCGGCTGATCAACCTCCCGGGACGAGGCGAATGGGATGACGATCAGGGCACCGAGATGTTGGCGATGCTGTTGTGGGTTCGCGACGGCCAAATACCTCTGCTGGGGCCGATCAGCTCGACGCTCACCGTGCATCACGGCGCCGGTTTCTACTGGATGCTCGCCCCGGCGGCATTCCTCACCGACGCCCACCCGGTGGCCGCTGTCGCCACGATGACGGTCCTCGGCATCGCCGGTGTGGCCGCGGTGTGGTGGCTCGGCGCAACCGTCGGCGGGCCGCTGGCCGGCCACCTGGCAGCCCTGCTGATGGCGGTCAGCCCATCGGCGATCACCACGTCGACCTTCCTGTGGAACGCCAACATCGTTGCGCCGGGAGCGGCGCTCGCAACCGCCGCCGCCTGGCATGCCTGGCGGACCCGGCGGGCCCGCTGGTGGCTGCTCTCGGCGCTCGGAGCTGTGGTAATGCTCAGCGGTCATCTGCTGGCGGCCGTCGCGGTTGGGCCGTTCGCGGCGCTGATGATCACCGACGTGGTGCGGCGCGACCGCAGCCAGCGGCTGCGGATGCTGGTGCCGGTCATGGCCGCGACGGCGATCACGGCGACCGGGTTCTTATCCACCTTGCTGTACGAATTGAGCGAAGTGACCGACTTTTTCAGCGCCGATCACCCCGCCGGGCCGGCAATGCTCATTCGGCTGCGCACCATTGGCGTGCGCGTGCTGGCGTGGCCGCTGACTGGATACGCGGAGAAGGCAACAGTGCGCGCTTGGGCGGCAGCCCTTCTCGCGCTACTGGCGCTGACCGTCACGTGCTCCGTCGGTCGCGGACTCGCACGGCAATTCGGTTGGTGGGCAATCGTTACGACGCTGTGGGCGGTGGTTGCGTTGAGCGTCATCGCGCCCACCCTGGCCACGCCGTTCGTCGGCCTGCCCACCGACCAGTACCACACCTGGTTGGATCCGATGCTGTTCGCGATCATGGGCGTCGCCGGCGCACGTCTCTGGGCGATGAGAGCCGCTTTGGCGGTCCGTTCCACCGGTGTCGCGTTCGTCGGCGGCTGTGTCGCCTTGACCGTGGCCTCCTTACCGCCATTGGCCTCCGCAGACGGAGGCTGGCCCCAAGCCGTCGATACGGCCCTGCGCATCCGTTCCGTCACCGGCATTCACTCGATAGCCGTCACTGGTGTCGAGAAGTCAGGCGCCGCAATTGAATTCCCGCTCCGCCGGCAACATGCATCGATCGCCCCGCCGTCCACGGCCGAGTTCCTGATCGTCACCTGCGACCCGTTGTTCTTCAGTAGGTCGGTCCTGACTTGTGGCGGCCTCGCCGAGGCGGCGCGCGCCCGCGAGGTCGGGTTTCCGACGGCACGGGTGGTAGACCGCTTCGCCGACGGGCCGCGGCGCGTGGTCAGTCTCTTCGCCAGTCATTGACCCGGCAGCGCACATCTGAGTTTGCTAGGTTATTGCGCAGCAATCGCGCGACTTCTCTCGGGGAGCAACTCATGGGGAACGGGCTGCGGCGATGACAATTGCGCGCCTGATACCGATGGCTGCCCGGCTGCCTCGACCGCGGCACACTGTACGGCGCGCGTGCCTAAACTTTCAGCAAACGTCGCTAGCGCTGCTGTTAGCGCTTGCAGTAACGGCGCTGCTGTTCGGTTCGGCTAGCTGCTCGAGCGAGAAGAAAGCGGTGAAGCGCGAAGTGGTGTTGCAGGCCGCGAACGCGCCAGGGCAGCATCCGTGGACCAGTGACCTGACATCGGTCACTCTGCCCATCGAAGAGGCGACCAACGGTGCGGTGACTCCCGCTGCGGCCGACGAGACTCCGATCGACGTCACCGGCACCCAGCCGGATCTCTATGGCGGTGTGACCGGTACCCAGGTGCTGGATCGCGACCGGTTGCTATCCGACCTCGACAGTGACCCGCCGATGGCCGCGGCGTGGCGCAGCGCCGCTGGGACGTCAGATGTCAACGGATACGTGCACTCGCTGACCCCGGTGGTGCTGTTGCACGACACCCGCGTGACCGACTCCTATTACCAGGACGGCGCCGCGACGAGGTTCCAATCGGTGCTGCAAGCCGGAACGCCGGTATTGGTGGACGACCGAGGGGTACCCCGGGTGCGGGGGACGTCCGGCAGTCCGCTAAGCGAGCCGGAACGCGACGTTGCCCCCACGTTCACCGGCAACAAGTGGAAGACCTTTTCGCAGGAATCGGTGGTCGCCGTGCAACCCGCACCGACACCGGCCAAACAAATGCAACTGTTGACCGTGGTGCCGGTGGGCCAAACTGCGGCCGACCCGTTCCAGCCCGACATCGTCGTCGGCCAGACCGTTCCCGTTCAGTCCACCCGAACGGCTCCCCCGCCGCCCAGCGGTTCGCTGCCCAACGGCCCGCTGCCGACGAAGGCACAGCTTCAACCGACGGGCAGCCCACCACCGACTGGCCGGTCGCTGCCGACGGGCAGCCCCTTGCCGACTGCAACGCCACCTCCGACCGCGTTGCCGCAACCGACGGATCAACCGTGGCCGACCGGTAGGACGCGGCCCAGCAGACCCGCACCCACCGGCACGCCACTGCCGACCGGAACTCCGGAACCGACCGGCCTTCCCCAGCCCACCAGCTATCCGCAACCGACTGGCATGCCAGAACCGACCGGGGCACCAGCACCGACCGGGGTGCCACAGCCCACCGGCTATCCGGAACCCACTGGCGTGCCGCAACCCACCGCGGCGCCACAGCCGACCGCCGCGCCGCGGCCGACCGGCGTTCCACAACCTACCGGCGCGCCGCAACCCACCGCCGCACCCCGCCCCACCGGCGCTCCGCAACCCACCGGTGCGCCCCGACCCACCGGGGCCGCACAGCCCACTGGCGCCAGACCGACGCATTGACGACACCGCATGCTGCACACGGGCATTGACGGAACCGGTCGGTGCCCGATAGTCATAGCAACTAGCAAAGGCCAAGCAGAAACAGGTGAGCATGCGCCGTCACATCATCGTCAGCGGCGACAACGCGTTGGCGACGACGATCATCGAGGAGCTCAACAGCGCCGGCGCCAGCGTCATCGGGCTCTCGGCCGACGACCTCGCCACCGCCGACCTCACTCGCGCCACCGCCGTCATCTGCGCCGGTGACGACGACGCCCGCAACCTCGAAATCGCCCTGCTGGCAAGAAAAACCGACCCCGAAGTGCGTGTTGTCACACGGCTGGCCAACGACGTACTGCGTGAAGCGATGGCCGTGGGCAACGGGCCGGGCGCCATCCTGGATGTCGCCGACCTGGCCGCTCCCTCGGTCGTGGAGGCTTGCCTCGCGCACACCGCGCACCCCGTTTCCGCGGCCGGCATCGAATTCGTCGTCTCGGGCACTGCAGCGCCGCGAGCCGCCACACTGCGCGAGATCTACGGCGACCTGGCCCCAGTGGCGGTCATCCACTCCGATGACGGTGAGGTAATCGCCTGCCCGGGAAGGGATCTCAAGGTCAACGCCGGTGACTGGACCGCAATGATCGGCACTCCAGAGGAATTCGTCGCGCGCGGGCTGAAGGTCTCGCGCCCGACCGCGACCCGCACCCGCCGGCCCAAGATGCGCCGCGCGCTCGACGTCGCCCGCAGCCTGCGCAACGACCTCAACCCGATGTTCCTGCGCGCGATCACCGCCGCGGTGGTGCTGCTGATCGGCTCGACGGTCCTGCTGCGCTTCAGCTACCGGCGGCCACCGGGAATGACGTGGCTCGACGCGCTGTACTTCAGCACCGAGACGATCGCGACGGTGGGTTACGGCGACTTCAGCTTCGTCCACCAGCCCACCTGGCTGCGACTGTTCAGCGTGATGTTGATGTTCGCCGGGGTGATCACCACTGCGGTGCTGGTCGCGTTCGTCGCGGACCTGCTGCTGTCGCGGCGTTTCACCTACTCCGCCGGGCGCCGGCGTGCTCGCCATCTGCGCAACCACGTCATCGTCGTCGGGCTGGGATCATTCGGCATCCGTGTGATCAGCGATCTGACCGCGGCCGGATACGACGTCGCGGTGATCGAGCGCGACGAGAACAACCGGTATCTGTCCGCGGCGGCCGAACTCGACGTGCCGGTCATCTTCGGGGATGCGACGCTGCGTCAGACGCTGGAATCGGCGCGCGTCGAGCATGCCCGCGCGGTGGCGGTGCTGACCCAAAACGACATGGTCAACATCGAGATCGGCATCGTCCTGCGCGAGATGTTGGGCACGCGCGGGGCTCCCGGAGCACATCGACGCGACGTTCCCTTGGTCTTGCGTGTCTACGATCGCGCGCTGGGCAGCGCGGTGGCCCAACGGTTCGGATTCCGCAACGTGCGATCGACCGTGGAGTTGGCCGCGCCGTGGTTCATCGGCGCCGCGATGGGTCTACGGGTGCTGGGCACATTCTGGGTCGGCCAACGGTCCTTCATGGTCGGCAGCATGCAGGTGGCGGCCGGCAGCGAACTCGACGGCCTGCCGATGCGAGAACTGTCCACCCAAACGCGTGTCATTGCCATCACGAGGGCCGACGCCCCGATCCAACTACACCCGCGCCGAGACGCGCGGCTACAGGCCGGCGACGCCGTCTACCTAGTCGGCCCCTATCGCGAACTGCTGGCGACGCTCGCTAAGGGCCAACCCTCCCGAGACGAGCGTGTCCCGCCCAGCGGCGAGGAGTCGACTCAGAAGTCGGCAGCGACGTCGGCGGCTCGACGCAGCTGATCGAGATCCGACGACGTGGGAATGAGCTGTACTTCGTCGGCGCCGATTTCTTGGAACTTCCGCAACACCGCCGCGAGCTCCTCTTCGCTGCCGGCCCAGCCGGTCGTCGGTGCCATCGCGTCGACGTACTCGGCCGGAATCCAGTTCAGATAGCGCCTCAGGTGTCGGTGCACTTGCGCCCGAGCCTCCTCCGGCGGCCCGAACGCGAACCAGAACGACGTCACCAGGCGGGGGGCGGGCTTGCCCGCCTGCGCCCACGCCGCGCGCGCCACGTCGAACAACTCGTTCTGCTTGGCCACATCCAAGTCCAGAGTGGTACCGGCCAATCCGTCGGCCCATCCGGCGGCGTTGCGGAGCGTTTTGGGACCGATGGTGCCGACCAGCAGCGGCGGTCCCCCGTCCTGCACCGGCGGCGGCCCGACCGGCCGCACCGATTCGGTCAGGTTCTCCCCCGCCCAAACCCGCTTCATCACCGCAACCCGATCGGCCATGCCGCGGATCGTCTGGGTCGCGGGGTCGGCGCCGACGGCGTGATAGTCCTCGTGCCTGCCGCCCACCCCGACACCGACCGTGAGGCGTCCATGAGACAGCACGTCGCCGGTAGCCAGGCCCTTTGCCAGCATGACCGGATCGTGCAATTGCGGCACCAACACCGTGGTCACCAGCCGTACCCGGTCAGTCCACGCGGCCAGCGCCCCGAGCAGCGTGAGGCTGTCGGGGTTGTCGAAGGCGATCCGTTCCCCCCAGCACAGCGAACTGAACGGACCTTCGTCGATGCCCCGCGCCCAGTCCTTCAGCAACGCTGCGGTCAGATCGGGTTCCATCACCGGCATCGTCATCGCTATTTGCACGTCAGCGATTCTGGCAGCATGGCTAGGTGGCCTTAACCAACACGTCCATTGCGCATGTCCGGTTGACGGTGACCGAGATCGAGAGGTCCCGACAGTTCTACGAGAGCGTGTTCGGCTGGCCGGTCCTCTTCGAAGTCCCGGAGAACGCCGACGAGGCGACGCGCAATCAATTGGCTTTCTTGTACGGCGGGGTGGTGTACGACCTCGGCGGCGCGTTACTCGGTTTACGCCCGGTCGCCAACGACAGATTCGATGAGAACCGCACCGGGCTTGATCACATCGCGTTCCGCTTGAGCAATAAGGCTGAGCTGGACGAGGCCGCGGCCCACCTCGACGAACTCGGGATTCGGCACGAGCCGGTGAAAGACATTGGCCCGTCTTACATTCTGGAGTTCCGCGACCCCGACAACATCGCTCTGGAGCTCACCGCTCCCAAGTAGGGGGGCCAGAGCCTGACTGAAGGAAGCCATGGCCATCAGCTTCAACCACACCATCGTTGCGTCGCACGACAAGCGGCAGGCCGCCGAGTTCGTCACCGAGTTGCTCGGTCTGCCCAGCCCGACGGAGTTCGGCCCGTTCATGGTCGTCGCTCTCGAGCACGGCGCCACCCTGGACTACGCCGAAGTGCCCGAGAGTGAAGAGATCCGGCCCCAGCACTACGCGTTCCTCGTCGACGAGGACGACTTCGACGCCATCTACGGCAAGATCTCGTCGCGCGCTTTGCCGCACTGGGCCGACCCGAGCGGCCAGCGACCCGGGGAGATCAACCGCAGGGACGGCGGGCGCGGCGTGTACTTCCAAGACCCGGCCGGCCATTACCTGGAGATCTTGACCCGGCCCTACGGTTCGGGCGGCTAAGTGCGCGCGGCGCCGTGCCGCTTGCTTTCTTGATCGCGATAGTCGTCCGCCAGTCGCGCGACGTGCTCGGGCAGGGCGCCCGCGGCCACATCCGCCAGGGTGGTTTCCTCTAACACCGAACGCATACTGGCCCGAAGTGCCCGCCACACGTCGGTCAGTGACACGGTGGGCCCGGAGTAGGGCAGGTCGCCGAGTCCGATGTCGCGAACGCTGGCCAGCGGCCCGTCGATGCTGCGCAGGACGTCGGCGATGCTGATCTGGTCGGCCGGACGCGCCAATTCGTATCCGCCGTCGCGGCCGCGGTGGCTGCGCACCAGGCGATCGGTGCGCAAGTTACTCAGTATGTCGACCAGAAACTGCGGCGGTATCCCCTGAGCCTGGGCCAAGTCGTCGGTCTTGACCAAAGTGCCGCTGTCCACAGCGGCGAGCTGGATCATGGCCCGCACGGCATACTCCGCCTTGGCCGACATCCGCATGTTCACCGATTGTGCCACCCGCCCCTCCGCCGATCCGGCCCGCTGGGCTCGACGCTAGTGCCGTTCGCCCAACAGATCGATGATGGCCTGGGCCTGCTCGTCCGGGGTGCGCTCGGGCGTGAGCCGCAGATCAGGGTTCTTCGGCCGCTGATACGGGCTGTCGATTCCGGTGAAGTGGGTGATCTCCCCGGCACGCGCTTTGGCGTACAACCCCTTGGGGTCGCGCCGTTCGCACTCGACGAGCGGGGTATCGCAGAACACCTCGAAGAACTCAAATCCCGCGTCGGCATGAACTTTTCGGGCCATCTCACGGTGTTCGGCGAGCGGGCTGATTGCCGGCACCAGCACGATCTGCCCCGAGTCGGCGAGCAGCGTCGCCACATGCGCCAGCCGGCGCAGATTCTCGGCGCGGTCGGCCATGCTGAAACCCAGGTCGGCGTTCAGGCCGTGCCGCAAGTTGTCGCCGTCCAGCACGTAAGCCGGTGTGCCGCTTTGCAGCAGCTTCTGTTCGACCAGCATGGCCACCGAGGATTTGCCGGCGCCTGAAAGCCCGGTCAGCCACACGGTCCGCCCGCGGCACGCCCTGTCCTGCGCGGTGACCAACGACTTGTGGCGCACGGTGTTCGGACTGGCCGTCCGGGCGGAGACGTCACGTAACACCATGCCCGCGGCCACCGTGCCATTGGTGTTGGGATCGATCAGGATGAAGGAGCCGGTGCTGGAGTTGCGGGTGTACTCGTCGAGCAGCAGCGGCACTTGGGTTCGCAGCGAGATGCGGCCAAGCTCGTTGAGCTTCAACGCCGTTGCCGTCTTGTCGCGGTGCAGGGTGTTCACGTCGAGCCGGTAATCCAGCGCGGTGACGCGGGCCCGGGTGGTCCTGGTGGTGTGCTTGATGACGTAATCGCGCCCGGGCTCCAGGGCGGAGGCATCCGCCATCCAGCACACCGTCGCGTCGAATTCTTGCGCGATGCGGGGCTGGTTGTTGGCGCGGGCGATCATGTCGCCGCGGGAGATGTCGATTTGGTCGGCCAGACTGACCGATACCGCCATCGGCGGAAAAGCCTCTGCGACAGGGCCATTCGGGCCTTCGATGGCGGTAATGCGGGTGGTCTTGCCGACCGGCAGCACCACCACCTCGTCACCGGGGCGCATGACGCCGCTGGCCACGGTGCCGGCATAAGAGCGGTGGTCTTGGTGATCGAGTGTGTGGGGCCTGATGACGTACTGCACCGGGAAGCGCACGTCGACCAGGTTGCGGTCCCCGGCGATGTAGACCTCTTCCAGATGCGACAACAGCGCCGGCCCTTCGTACCAGGGCGCCTGGTCGGACTTGGTGACGACGTTGTCGCCGTGTAAGGCCGAGAGCGGGATCGACGTCACGTCCTGCACGTCGAGACGCGCGGCGAAGGCGTGGAACTCGTCGCGGATCAATTCGAATTTCTCTTGATCCCAGTCGATGAGGTCCATCTTATTGACCGCGAGCACCAGATGGCGGATGCCCAGCAGAGAGGCGAGGAAGGCGTGCCGACGGGACTGCTCGAGTAGACCGTGCCGGGCGTCGACCAACACAATCACCAGTTGCGCGGTGGACGCCCCGGTCACCATGTTGCGGGTGTACTGGATGTGGCCCGGCGTGTCGGCGATGATGAATTTCCGTTTGGGCGTGGCGAAATAGCGGTAGGCGACATCGATGGTGATGCCCTGCTCGCGTTCGGCGCGCAGGCCGTCGGTGACCAAGGCCAGGTCGGTGTAGTCGTGGCCGCGTTCTTTGGAGGTGCGCTCCACCGACGCCCACTGGTCTTCCATGACTGCCTTGGAGTCGTAGAGCAGGCGCCCGATCAGGGTGGACTTGCCGTCGTCGACGGAACCGGCGGTGGCTATGCGCAGCAGCGTGGTGGGTGTGGACATCAGAAGTACCCCTGCCGTTTGCGGTCTTCCATGCCCGCTTCGGAGATGCGGTCGTCGGCGCGGGTGGCGCCGCGTTCGGTCAGACGGGATACCGCGGTTTCGGCGATGACCTCCGACACGGTGGCGGCTTGCGATTCGACACAGCCGGTACAGGTGACGTCGCCGACGGTGCGGAACCGCACGGAGGTCTCGAACACCCGCTCCTCGGGACGCGGCTGCAGGTACCGGTGCACCGCGAGCAGCATGCCGTCGCGCTGAAAGACCTTGCGGCGGTGCGCAAAGTAGATGGACGGCAACGTGATCTTCTCGGCGCCGATGTAGGACCAGATGTCGAATTCGGTCCAGTTGGAAAGCGGGAAGACCCGGATGTGTTCACCCTTGTGGTGTCGCCCGTTGTACAGGTTCCACAGCTCGGGGCGCTGGGCCTTGGGATCCCACTGGCCGAACTCGTCGCGGAAACTGAACACGCGTTCCTTGGCCCGCGCTTTTTCCTCGTCCCGTCGGGCTCCGCCGAATGCCGCGTCGAATTTGTTCTCCCGGATAGCGCGCAGCAGCGTCACCGTCTGCAGGGGATTGCGCGACGGGATGGTCTCGACCACGCGGCCCGCGTCGATATCATCTTGCACCGACGCCACCACCAACCGCACTCCGTGCTCGGCGACCAACTGATCGCGAGTCGCGATGACCTCCTCGAAGTTGTGGCCGGTGTCCACATGCATCACCGGAAACGGCAACCGTCCAGGGCGGAACGCTTTCAGCGCCAAGTGCAGCATCACGATCGAGTCCTTGCCGCCCGAGAACAGCAGCACCGGGCGTTCGAACTCGGCGGCGACCTCGCGGATGATGTGGATCGCCTCTGCCTCCAGCGAGCGGAGGTGGCTCAATTCGTACTGGCCGGCGGCGGGAGCGGCGGTGATTGCGCTCGTCATAGTCAGCTTCCTAGTTAAGTTGGTAGGATTGACCAGGTTTATGAATATTACCGAATATAAAACCAGGCACCAAGCGGGCTGTCAATGTTGATTGGGCGGTCGAACGGGGGCGCTGCTCGCGCCGTTCGATGCAGCTAGGCGACCCCGCGGGCCGGACTTAGCCGGAGACCTCGTTCAATTTCCCGCTGGCGACGTCGAAGACGAAGCCGCGCAACGACACGTGCTTGGTGACGAACGGGCTGTTCTCGATGCGCCGCAGCGATTGTCGGACGTCTTCCTCGAGATCCGGAAAGGCTTCGGCCGCCCAGGGCGGCTTGACGCCGGTCTCCTGCTGAATGTCGCGCTTGAAGTCGTCGTCGGTGAAGGTGAGCATTCCGCAGTCGGTGTGATGGATCAGGATGACTTCCTGCGTGCCGAGCAGTCGCTGGCTGATGGCCAGCGAACGGATGACGTCGTCGGTGACCACTCCGCCCGCGTTGCGGATGACGTGGGCCTCCCCTTCGTTGATGCCCAGCACCCGATAAACGTCGATGCGAGCATCCATGCATGCCACCACTGCGACGTGCTTGCTGGGCGGCAGCGGCAGCGGGCCAGTGAAGGCGCTGGCGTACTTGGCGTTGTTGGCCAGGTAGTCGTCGGTAACCGTCATGCAGGCCTCCTCGGGTGTGGATTTCGCCAGGCAGACTGGTGTCGCGGTGGATCCTAGCAATCGGGGTAACGGAATTCACTGGTGAAAATCAGCCGGATAGCAATGGCCGTCGAGTAGCCGGCTGGCTGCGCCTCGCTACCCTGTCCACGTGCGATGTGGTGGCCGGGCATGACCCGCTTTCTGGCGCGCCGGTTGCTCAATTATCTCTTCTTGCTGGCCCTGGCCTCGTTTTTGACTTACCTGCTGACGTCGGTGGCCTTCTCGCCGCTGGAAACCTTGATGCAGCGCAGCCCCCGCCCGCCGCAGGCGGTACTCGACGCCAAGGCACACGACCTCGGCCTCGACCAGCCCGTGGTGACTCGGTATGCCAACTGGGTGTCGCACGCGGTGCGCGGTGATTTCGGTAAGACGATCACCGGCCAGCCGGTAGGCACCGAGTTGGGCCGCCGCATCGGGGTCAGCCTGCGCCTGCTGGTGGTCGGCTCGGTGGTGGGGACGCTGCTGGGCGTAGCGCTCGGAGCTTGGGGCGCCATCCGCCAATACCGACTCAGCGACCGGGTCGTCACCATGTTGGCGTTGCTTCTGCTCAGCACCCCGACGTTCGTCATCGCCAACCTGTTGATCCTGAGTGCCCTGCGGGTCAACTGGGCGCTCGGAGTACAGCTCTTTGACTACACCGGGGAGACCTCGCCGGGCGTGACCGGCGGAACCTGGGACAACCTCGGCGACCGGCTGCAGCATCTGGTCTTGCCCTCGCTCACCTTGGCGCTGGCCGCCGCCGCCGGATTCAGCCGATACCAGCGCAACGCCATGCTCGACGTCTTGGGCCAAGACTTCATCCGAACCGCCCGCGCCAAAGGGCTGACCCGCCGACGCGCCCTGGTCAAGCACGGCTTACGCACCGCACTGATACCGATGGCCACGTTGTTCGCCTACAGCGTGGCCGGCCTTGTCACGGGCGCGGTGTTCGTCGAGAAGATTTTCGGCTGGCACGGCATGGGCGAATGGGCGGTGCGGGGCATCGCAACCCAAGACACCAACATCGTCGCCGCCATCACCGTGTTCTCCGGCGCTGTGGTCCTGCTGGCGGGTCTCCTCTCCGATGTCATCTACGCCGCTCTGGATCCACGGGTGCGGGTGACATGACCAGCGCGACAACGCCTTTCGCGTCCCGCCGCACGCTGGTGTTGCGGCGCTTCGTGCGCAACCGCTCGGCGGTGGTCGCGCTGACGCTCTTGATACTGCTG
>NZ_LZLE01000245.1 GCF_001673155.1 Mycobacterium sp. 1423905.2
CCCTCATGGGTGCGTCCGCCGCTGCCTTTGTTGCTAGAACCGTCCGCCGCCGCCCAAGAAGCCGCCCCCCGACGAACTCGACGAACCGCCGAATGACGTGGGGCTCCATCCGCCGAAGCCGCCGCGCATCCCTCCGCTGAGCAGATCGCCGATGATGATCCCCCCGATCATTGCTCCGAGGTCGCTGCCGCCACCACGATTGGTGTAGGCGCTGTGGGCCGCCTGCACATCTGCGTTCGCCAGGGACTGCGCATGGGCAGCCAGGGTTGATGCGGCGTTGGCGTAAGCGATCGCCTCGTTGAGGTTCGTTGCACGCCTGTCTTGGGCGACGTCAAGGTTGCGCTTGGCTTCGGCGAGCCGGGTGCGGGCTTCGGGGCCGATGCTGCCGCGCCGGGTGTCGATGTAGTCCGACACCGTGCGCACCCGTGATTGTGCTGTGAACAACGCCTGCTCGAAGGATCGATTGAGCCGGTCGCCATCCGCCCGCTCCTGCGCCAGAGTGGCCAGTAGCCGGTTGAGTTCCGCGTCGGCTCTGGTCAGTTGAGCGAACGAAGTCAACGGGTCGGCGGAGCCACGGGTGCGATCGACGGCCCTGATCGCCGCATCGCGGGCTGTCGTCAACTCCTGGAGGTGAGCGGACTTCTGGGTCCCCGCCTGCTGCAGCTGCTGATTCGCGTGCTCGATCGCCGACTGAATGTCAGCGGTGAGCGACGGCAGTGTGGCAACGGCATGCCTGATGTCGGCGTCCGCGTTGTCCACCGCATCGAGCAACGCACGGGCCTGACCCAAAGCCGACTCCGCGGCGCGCACCGCATCTACCAAACGGCTCTGCTGTCCGCTCACCGCCTTGCTGGCCAGCTCCCTGGCCGCGGTGATGTTGCGGTCGGCGAACTGCAGTCGTTCCTTGGCGGCGCCGATATTGCCGGATATGGAACTGATTGTGGCGGAGCCGAATTCGTTGTGCAATTCGGACATGCGCTGCTCGGTGGGGGCGATACGGGTAGTGAGTTCGATGTACTGCTGCGTCAGCAGATCCAGCCGAGAAGCGGCGTTGATCACCAGGTCGCGCAGTTTCTCGAACGCCGCACTCTCCGATTCCAATGCGCGGTCGGCCTGGGCCGCGGACACAATCACTCGGGTAAGCAGTTCGCGCCGTTGGGTGGGCGTTTCCGGGACGCTGTCGTCGAGTTGCTGGCGCACGCTGAACGCCTGCGCCAAAGTGGCTTTGGCGTTGTCGACCGCCTGCCGGAACGGGGCGGTACGCTCCGCGCCGAACTCGTCGATCGCCACCTCGAGTTCGTTGGAACTGGTGCGCACCGCATTGTCGACGTCGACGACCATCGATCGGGACAGGTCGTCGAGCACGTCCAAGGGTACGGCGGCCAGCGCCTGCGGATCGGTCGGGTCGACGCGTCGCGCTGCGGCCAATGCGTCGGCGTGCCGGCGGCGAGCGCGGTAACGCATGACGAGCAACAACACCACGACGGCGGCGACGATGGCGCCCAACGCCAACAGCACTACCACGCGGCCCGTCGAACTAGGTGGCTGGTCGAGTCCGTTAGCCGCGGCGACGGCGGCGCCACTCCAATCGTTGTTGCGCAGCGCCGGCTCGATCTGGTTGCGCCGCAAGTCGTCTACCCGACGTTCGTTAGTGCCCTGCACGTTGGACCCCACCAGGAAGGCGTACGCCCGTCCGGCGGTGGAAACGGCCAGCAGCGCGTCATAGGTACTCAGCTCGCTGACCCCAATGGTGCGCTGCGCCCAGTCCTGGGCGCTTGCACCGGAGAAGTTGTCGACATATACGACCCACAGCCGGACATGCCGATCGGCGTAGAGCTTGTCGACCGCCGACGTCACTGCGGCCCGCCCGGAATCGTTGAGCACACCCGCGTTGTCGGTGACATAGCCGGGCAACCGGAATGGTGGCTGCGCTCCGGCGGACGGTGCGGTGAGCATCCCACCCGCCGAGTTGAAGGTGGCCACTGTCAGGATCGCACCGAGCAGGCGTGCAATGCGCATACGCTAATCTACTGCGGCCGGCTGACGCGGTGATTCCACAGCCCCACCCAGTCTCGCGGTCAATCTCCGACTATGTTGCGCGACTTGCTATTTCGAGATTCACTACCGCGGAGCGCAGTCCAGCTAGTGGCGGTGCCGAACTGAACCGCACCCGCGGCGTGACCTCCTGGCTAGGTGCGACCACCGCCTCCGGCGCCCAGCGTGCTTTGCATGTCACCCTTCATGGCCACCAGCTGCGAATTCCAGTAACCCCAGCTATGTACGCCGTTGCTGTCGAGATTGAACGTGGCGTTGCGGCCACCAGCAGCGGTGTAGGCGTTTCGGAAGTCGTTGTTGCTCTGCAGCACGACCTGCTCGATCACCGTGCCCGGAATGCTGCCTTGACCGAGCTCCGACGGGGTCCCGTTGCCGCTGTAGACCCAAAGCCGAGTCCCGTTGCCGGCCAACCTTCCCGCCTGCACCGTCGGGTCATGGCGCTGCCAGCCAGGACCGCCGGCCGGGCCCCACATGTCTTCAGGATTGAAGCCACCCTCGTCGTTCATCGCGAACCGGATCAGGGTGGGTCCATTCCCGGTGGAAGGGGTCAGGTACGCCGACAGCGAGGCGGCGTAGGCGAATTGCTGGGGGTGGTAGGCCGCCAAGATCAGCGACGACAACCCCGACATCGAGACCCCGACCACTGCGTTACGAGTCGTCCGGACGCCCTTACCGGCCAGATAAGACGGCAGCTCGCTGCTGATGAATGTTTCCCACTTGTAGGTCGCGCCATTGGCCGAGCCATACCAGTCCGAGTAGAAACTCGAGCGCCCACCGACTGGCATGACGACCGAAATGCCCGATCCGCGGTACTCGTCGAAAGCCGGTGTCTCGATGTCCCAGCCGTTGCGATCGTCTCGGGCCCGTAACCCGTCGAGCAAGTAGACCGCCGGCGCCCCGTCGTTCTGGAACTCCACGGTGATGTTGCGGCCCATCCCTGCCGACGGGACCTGCAGAAACTCGGGCGAAGCCGCCCGCGCGGCCGGCTCGGTTCCGGCCACCCCGACTAGCCCCGGCAGTGCCGCGGCTGCGACCGCAGCTGTGGTCAGGCGACGCAGCCACCGCCGTTTGTGCACGTTCATTTC
This sequence comes from Mycobacterium sp. 1423905.2, assembly GCF_001673155.1. Classification (GTDB taxonomy): domain Bacteria; phylum Actinomycetota; class Actinomycetes; order Mycobacteriales; family Mycobacteriaceae; genus Mycobacterium. The sequence goes on from NZ_LZLE01000245.1 coordinate 3,141, forward strand.
CGCTCCTTGCTTGTCACAGAATGGGTCTTTCTCAGAAATCAGCCTTGCGCGCGGGGAACTCGGCCCGTGGCGCATGCAACGCTTCGCCACCCGTTTTGGGGTAAGCGGTGGGCGCCGAGAGGAATCACCCAGAATTGGGCCGAGCTGGTCAGGCGGGCGTGGGGATGCGGTAATCCGCGATCCGACGTCGCCTACGTGTCATTCGCCGCTATTGCTCGAACCCATGAGTGCTGCCCATCGTTCTCGCTATTTTCTTGCCACTCCGGATCCGACCCAGTGATCCTCTTGGTACCCGTCACAGAATGGTCTCAATCAACTGCGTTGCCCGAAGGGGCGAGCCTGCCTGCAGGCGTTTTCAGGTGTCGCACTGGCAGACTGTGGGTCGGTGAGCACGAATCAACGAGAGCCGTACGACGACTTCGATCGTCAACGGCGGGTACCCGAAGCGCCGAAGACCGCAGGTCTACCGGGCACTGAGGGGCAGCACCGAACTGACTTCGCCCGCGACCGGGCCCGCGTCCTGCACAGCGCTGCGTTACGCCGGCTGGCCGACAAGACGCAGGTTGTCGGTCCGCGGGAAGGTGACACGCCCCGCACCCGGCTCACTCACTCGTTGGAAGTCGCCCAGATCGGACGTGGGATGGCGATCGGGTTGGGCTGCGATCTCGACCTGGTCGAACTGGCGGGCCTGGCGCACGACATCGGCCATCCGCCCTACGGGCACAACGGCGAACGCGCGCTCGACGAGGTTGCCGCCGCCTACGGTGGTTTCGAGGGCAATGCGCAGAACTTCCGGATACTCACCAGCCTCGAGCCGAAAGTGCTTGACGCGCAGGGGAACAGCGCGGGATTGAACCTCACCCGCGCTGCCCTTGACGCGGTCACCAAGTACCCGTGGGCGCGTGCGGAGGGCCGCCGAAAGTTCGGCTTCTACGACGAAGACCGCGACGCTGCGACCTGGGTTAGGCAGGGCGCCCCACCCAACCGGACGTGCCTGGAAGCCCAGGTGATGGACTGGGCCGACGACGTCGCGTACTCGGTTCACGACGTCGAAGACGGTGTGGTTTCCGAACGCATCGACCTGCGCGTGCTCGCCGACGAGGATGACGCCGCCGCGCTGGCCAGGCTGGGGGAGCGGGAATTCGCTCAGGTCAGTGCCGAGGATCTGATGGTGGCAGCCCACCGGCTGTCGGGTCTGCCGGTGGTCGCCGCGGTCGGCAAATATGACGCCACCGTGGCAGCGTCGGTGGCGCTCAAACGGTTGACCAGCGAGCTGGTGGGCCGGTTCGCGACCGCCGCGATAGCCACCACCCGCGCCTCGGCCGGTTCCGGACCGTTGGTGCGCTACCACGCCGACCTGCACGTGCCCGACCTCGTCCGCGCAGAGGTGGCCGTGCTGAAAATCCTGGCGCTGCAGTTCATCATGTCCGATCCGCGGCACTTGCAGCGACAGGCCCGCCAGCGGGAACGCATTCACCGGGTGGCCCACTGGTTGTATGTCGGCGCGCCGCGGACCTTGGATCCCGCCTTCGCCGCGGCATTCGTCAACGCCGCCGATGATGCCGGCCGATGGCGCGCGATCGTCGACCAGATCGCGTCCTACACCGAAAGCCGGTTGGAACGCGTCGACGGCCAAGCCGGCTGAACCTGGTGACACCGGCTCATCAGCGCCGCAGCTAGGCTGCCGCCATGGTCAAGCGCACCGCCATTGCCGCCCTGTCGTTGGCGATCACCGCCTGCAGTCCGGGCCAGAACGCCAGCAACCAGCCGGGCACCCCACCTCCGGTCAAGAGTGGCCAGTCGTCGCCGGCGAGTGTCAGCCCTCCGGCCGCCGGCAATCCGCTCACCGCCCAGCTGAAGACGCCCGATGGACGTCAAGTAGCCACGGCCACTTTCGAGTTCACCAACGGCTACGTCACCTTGACCGTCAAGACGGATGCGACGGGCATCCTGCGTCCCGGCCTGCACGACATGCATGTGCACCAGTTCGGCAGATGCGACCCGAACTCGGTCGCCCCGACCGGCGGTGCGCCCGGCAACTTCTTATCCGCCGGAGAGCACTTTCAAGCGCCCGGACACACCGGCAAGCCGGCGAGCGGTGACCTCACCATGCTCGAAGTGCGCGGCGATGGAGCCGCCTATCTGGTCACCACCACCGACGCATTCACCCGGGACCAGTTGCTGGCCGGCGAACGAACCGCCTTGCTGCTCCATGGCGCCCAAGACACCGACGAAGCCATGCAACGCGTCGCCTGCGGCGTCATCGAACCGAGGAGCTGAGCTGCCCTCCCAGACCCGCCTGCGTCCCCGGCCCCGGCGCTTACACTGAGCCGATGGCCGGCCGGATCTCTGATCGCGACATCGCCGCCATCCGAGAAGGCGCCCGCATCGAAGACGTCGTCGGCGACTACGTCCAGCTGCGCAAGGCCGGTGCCGACTCGCTGAAGGGCCTATGCCCGTTCCACAACGAGAAGTCACCGTCGTTTCACGTCCGGCCCAATCACGGCCACTTCCATTGCTTCGGCTGCGGAGAGGGAGGTGACGTGTACGCCTTCATCCAGAAGATCGAGCACGTCAGCTTCGTCGAGGCGGTCGAACTGCTCGCCGACCGGATCGGCCATACCATCAGCTACACCGGGCCGGCCACCAGCGTGCAACGAGACCGGGGCAGCCGCAGCCGGCTCGTCGCCGCCAACGCGGCCGCAGCCGAGTTCTACGCCGAGGCGCTGGAGTCCGACGAGGCCGCGCCGGCCCGCCGCTACCTGACCGAGCGCAGCTTCGACGCCGAGGCCGCCCGCCGGTTCGGCTGCGGTTTCGCACCCTCGGGCTGGGACCGACTGACCAAGCATCTGCAGCGCAAAGGCTTCGAGTTCAAGGAGCTGGAGGCCGCAGGGCTGTCCCGGCAGGGTCGCCGCGGCCCGATCGACCGATTCCACCGGCGACTGCTGTGGCCCATCCGCACCGCAGCCGGGGAGGTCATCGGATTCGGGGCTCGGCGCCTGTTCGACGACGACCCGATGGAAGCCAAGTACGTCAATACCCCCGAGACGGTGCTGTACAAGAAGTCCTCGGTGATGTTCGGCATCGACTTGGCGAAGCGCGACATCGCCAAGGGGCATCAAGCAGTCGTCGTCGAGGGCTATACCGACGTGATGGCCATGCACCTGGCCGGCGTCACCACCGCGGTCGCCTCCTGCGGCACCGCCTTCGGTGACGAGCATTTGGCGATGTTGCGTCGGCTGATGATGGACGACAGTTTCTTCCGCGGCGAACTGATCTACGTGTTCGACGGTGACGCGGCCGGGCGCGCCGCCGCCCTCAAAGCCTTCGACGGCGAGCAGAATCTGGCCGGCCAATCCTTCGTCGCCGTAGCCGCGGACGGCATGGACCCGTGTGATCTGCGGCTGAAGTCCGGTGACGGCGCCCTGCGCGACTTGGTTGCGCGGCGCACCCCGTTGTTCGAATTCGCCATCCGGACCGCGCTCGCGGAGATGGACTTGGAAAGCGCCGAAGGCAGGGTGGCGGCCCTGCGCCGCTGCGTGCCGATGGTGAGCCAGATCAAAGACCCGGCGTTGCGCGACGAGTACGCCCGCCAGCTCGCCGGGTGGGTCGGCTGGGATGACGTGGCCCAGGTGATCGACCGAGTCCGCGGCACCGCCAAGGGCAGCACCACGGCCGGACGTAGCGGCACTGAGCCACGGACTTCACGGCAAGGCTCGCGGCAGGGGACGAAAGCCGCCAAGGCCGGGTCCGCCACCACCCGCCCCGACCCGCGGGACCCGACGCTGTGGCCACAGCGGGAGGCCCTCAAATCGGCGTTGCAGTATCCGGCGCTGGCCGGCCCGGTGTTCGACACGTTGACCGTCGAGAGTTTCACCCATCCCGGTTATGCGGCGGTGCGCGCTTCCATCGAGGCCGCGGGCGGTACCTCGACCGGTGCCACCGGCGCACAGTGGATCGATGCGGTGCGTCAGCAGACATCCTCCGACCTGACCGCAGGGTTGATCACCGAGCTGGGAGTGGAGTCGATTCAAGTCGACGACGAGAAATTGCCGCGGTATATCTCCGGCGTGCTGGCCCGCCTGCAGGAGGTGTGGATGGGCCGGCAGATCGCCGAGGTGAAGGCCAAGTTGCAACGGATGTCGCCGATCGAGCAAGGCGACGAGTACCACGCGCTGTTCGGCGATTTGGTCGCCATGGAGGCTTACCGGCGAAGTCTGCTTCAGCAGGCCAGCGGCGACGATCTCACCGCGTGAATGTGGTCAGGGCGCTGTCTTCTGTCGCTCGATGACTGCCGTGTGGTCGTCGATCTCGGTCAACGTGACGAACCCAGTGTCCGGAGATATCCGGTTGGCGATTTTGCGGCGTCCTGCTTCGATGACCGATCTCGCGGCGGGGCTGCCAGTGACCGCGCGGTAGGTGCCAGCGATCTGCTCATAGCGGCGACGCCCGGCCTTGGTTCCCAACACGTAGCCGACTCCGAGAACGGCGACATATCCGATCAAAACGGTCCCTCCACTAACACTGCGTTGGTTCCATCCTGCCTCACGCGGCGGGGCTCGCGCGCGCCGTGGCCCAGTCGGGTCCTAGTTGGGCGTGACCATGCCAGTACGCTAGAGTCGTCCCGCGTCGGCGCCAGCCTTCGCGCGGAGCGGTAGTCCCCTGTAGCTCAACTGGCAGAGCATTCGGCTGTTAACCGAAGGGTTGAAGGTTCGAGTCCTTCCGGGGGAGCCACCTTCAGTGCTCAGTGCCAACCGAAGCGCGTTGTTGTTGGGCCGCACGAACGATCGAACCGGCTAACAGGCACGCTCGTTTGTCTTGATCGGTAGCGTTGATCGGCAGGCTGGCCGCGCAGCGCAGGACCATCAGGGCGAGCGCGGTGTATGTCGTGAATGGAATGATCAGCAGGTTGGCGCACCCATCGTCGCCGGATACGCTCATCACGTGCTGGCGCTTGTGTTCCCACCCCGGCCAGTTGAAGTCGGGGGGTCGTTGTAGCGGCGGCCAGTTGACGTTGATGCCGTTGATCGATCCAAGCGTTGGTGTCAGGACCGCGATCAGTTCAGGCAGTTCATTGGTCAGGCGGTCCGCGCGGGGCCACCACGCCCCGTCGATGTCGCGGCCGAGCTCACTGGCCAGCGACAGGCGCACGGGATTGGACCGGCTTCGCAGGGGAAGCGGGCGGGTCATTGGAAATCGGAACTGACGGCGGCACTACACACGGGCGGATCCTTCCAGTCGTGAACTACCACCCCATGGGTCGGGGCGGAAGGAGGAATCACATTGCCCGTGGGTGTCATCCGTGCCGAGTACGGCGGACCACCGCTGACAACGAAACGGCTCGACTACGACGGTACCCCGCCATCCCGCCAGAAAGAAACGGGCCGCGCAAGGCCGCGCACATCGTTCCACGTCGGCATGAGGAACCGGCCTGTAGGCTGAGAACATCGGTGATACCTCGAATATGGCTAGTCAAAGCCATGTCGTCGCCGAAAAGATGTGGCCGGTTGGCGGTCAGGATAGGACCGTCAAAGTGACGTTGGGACCAGACCGCATCGCGGCCTTCTAGCCACGAAAATTATTGACATCGGCGCTGATTCGCGCGGCGGGTGCCTGTCCCGGGTCACGCGTCGACTCCGAATCGGGCTGATCGACTTAGAAAGAACAAAGGGCATGGCTTCTCAAAGTTGGTACGACGCACCAGAAATCCATCCGTCGGAGATTCGCGTCGGGGACATCATCGGCACGCTGCGGCCGACCGAGGTGCGTTACACCGTGAAGATGATCGGTGGGCCGCAGAAGAGTCCGAAGCGGTGGACGTTCTTCTGTCGCGATGACATCGGCTGCCAGCGCGCCTCGTCCTTCGGTGAAGACGAGATGGTGCGCAGGTACGTCAAAGCGTCATAACGCATCGGCGCGCCGGCGCCGCGGCGCCGCGGCGCCTAGAGCAGGTAGCTCAGGCCCCATTCACGCTCGGCGGCCAGTTGCGCGGCGACATCGGCCGGTTGGTTGTCCGCCTCGCGGCTGGCCAGATTCACCAAAGCCCCCGCCAGAGCAAAGATCGGAACCCCGTGTCGTTCGCTGACCGAGATCAATTCCCGAAATGCGGCATAGGTGCTGCACCGGCGCCACCCGACCAGTATCCCAACGGCTGTGTCGAGAGAACGCGTGGTCTCATTGCGCCCGCTGCCGAATCGCGGCTGAGTCTCTAGACCGTCGATCAAATCAACCTCTCCATTCGTACGGTGATGTCAGAATTGCAGCGCTGCGCCAATGCGCAGTGAATCGCAGTGTGGGAGCCGAATTAAGAACTGCAACAGTCAACGGTGAAGCGGCGCACAGCGACATTGCGCAGCCGCAGAACCTGTTGCATGAGGCTCACTATAAGGCATCTGATCCGGTTCCCACACGATTCCGACGATCGGCTCACCGGCGCTTTAACCCTTTGCCGGTCGAGTGATCTGACCTATGTTGAGGCCGCTTATGCGGTCTGCGGGCGACGGAGCCGGGCCACGAAGGGGTACAGCTGGCAGCCCAGGCAGATTCCGAAGGCTGCGTTGAGGAATGAGGCGAATAGGGCAAAGGCCGTCGCAATCACGCCAAGCAACTGGATGCCGGTGGCGAAGCCTGCCACACCGACGACCGCGAACACCAAGCCAACCAGTTGGGCAAACTTCAACGGCGCAATGGGTTCTCGCTCCCGCGCCGGTCCGATGCGAGGCGCCACCAGCTTCCGGAACAGCAGCCCGTACGGGCTATTGCGTGGCCCACGCAGGGCGCTGATCGCGAAGACAATGGCTTGGACGCCAAGGATCACCGCTGCGGCGGGAACACTGATTGCCGAGACGATCAAGGCGACCACCAGCACGGTGCTGGTAATCCATGCAGCGAAACGCGGACCGCGCACGTCTACTTGATTGCTGTCGGTCGACATGGTCAGGCTCCTGTCGGTTTCGTGGTTCATGTCTGATCCTCGGCTTCGCCGCGAACCAGTGAACGCAGCGCCGTGTCCAGATCAGAGGCCTTCGGCACACCGGCGGTGCGATAACGCTGGCGCCCCGTCACGTCGAAGATGAACGTGGTGGGCAGAGAGAGCACCGAGAGCCGCCGGGCGGCCACCGGGTTCTTGTCGATGTCCAGTTCCACGTGTGCGACCTCGGGCAGCTCCGCGCACACTTGATCCACCACACGGCGCACGGTCGCACACGGACCGCACCAATCGGCGCTGAAATGCACAATGGTCGGGCCGGTAGTGGACAAGCCCAAATCTGTTGCTTCGAAAGAATTCTCAGTCGCCGCAACGTCACCGGAGCGCGCGGTGTCGCGCAGTACACCCGAACGCCGATTGACCGCAACACCGATCGCGGCGGCGCCGAGGAGTGCGGCCGTCGTCGCCGTGGCTGCCAGCAGGAGCCCGCTCATCGAAGCGCCATAGTCAGTACGCCCCAACGCTATAGAGATGCGGCGACAACGGACCATTCACCTTGGCCGCAACCCAGCACGCACGTCGCTTATTCCTCAGATGGAGAAGTCCTCGCCGTGCCAGACGCCCGCCTCCGGTGGCCGAATGACACGGCCATTTTGTGGTTTGCCGTCTTTGGCTTCGAGCCGGGCGACTCGCGCGAGCAAAGACTGCAGACTGACGCCGACCAGATCGGGCAACTTGGATTCGTCTTCGCTGACCGGAGCGGGCCTACTGACAACTTGCCCGGGGACGCCGACGACGACCGCGCTCGCCGGCACCTCTTTGACGACGACGGAGTTGGCGCCGACCCGGCTGCCATCGCCGATTTTGATCGGCCCGAGAACCTTGGCTCCGGCCCCGATCACCACCCGGTCACCGACTGTGGGATGCCGTTTACCGGTGTCGGCGCCGGTGCCGCCGAGGGTAACCCCGTGAAAGATGGTCACGTCTTCGCCTACTTCGGCGGTCTCGCCGATTACGACGCCGGTCGCATGGTCAATGAACAGGCCGCCGCCGATCTCCGCACCGGGATGAATGTCTACTCCGGTGAAGATGCGCGTGATCTCTGCAACCACGCGTGCCCCGACCCGGGCGTCGCGGCCCCACAGCCAGTGGCTTATCCGGTGACCCCACACGGCGTGCACCCCTGGATAGGCGAGGATGACCTCGAGGGTGCCGGGTCGCGCCGGATCCCGTTCGCGGGCCGCCTGGATGTCACGCCGGATCGCCGCCAGCACGGCTAGTCCTTCAAGTCGGCGAACAACACCGTGCTCAGATAGCGCTCGCCGTAGCTGGGAAATACGACGACGATGAGCTTGCCGGCGTTTTCGGGCCGACGGGCCAGTTCGATGGCGGCCCAGGCCGCCGCGCCGGAGGAGATGCCGACCAACAGCCCTTCTTCGCGGGCCAGCCGACGCGCCAGTTCCAGCGACTCATCGTTTCCTACGGTGATGACCTCGTCGACCAGCGCTAGGTCGAGCACCGGAGGCACAAAGCCGGCGCCGATTCCTTGTATGGGATGTGGTCCTTTCTGACCACCGGACAGCACCGGCGAGGCGGCGGGCTCGACCGCGACGAACTGCGTCGACGGACGGCGTTCCTTGATGACCTGCGCGACCCCGGTGATCGTCCCGCCGGTGCCGACGCCCGAGACAAAAATGTCGATCTTGCCGTCGGTGTCCTTCCAGACCTCTTCGGCGGTGGTCACCGCGTGCACGGCCGGGTTGGCCGGATTCTCGAACTGCTGTGGGATGAAGTACCGGTCATCGGACTTGGCGAGTTCTTCGGCCTTGGCGATCGCGCCGGCCATACCTTCGGAGCCCGGGGTGAGGATCACTTCGGCGCCATAAGCGCGCAACAACATGCGCCGTTCGACGCTCATTGTCTCGGGCATGGTCAGCACACACTTGTATCCGCGGGCGGCAGCCACCATGGCCAGCGCGATGCCGGTGTTTCCGCTGGTCGGCTCCAAGATGATGGTGTCCGGTTTGATCAACCCGGCCTTCTCGGCCGCGTCGATCATGGCCACCCCGATCCGGTCCTTGACGCTGCCCGCCGGATTGAACGACTCCAGCTTGGCGAAGACGTCGGCCACGGCGCCTTCGGTGACCCGGCGTAGCCGTACCAGGGGCGTTCCCCCGATTAACTGGGTGATGTTGTCGGCGATGGTCATCGGCAATCTCCAACGATGTCGGCGCAGGCCTCGTCGGCCTCCCAAGTGATGTCAATCTCAATTGTCACGTGCGGGGGTGTGGTCAGTGCAAGGGGAGTCGGGCAAATGGCGTGGCGCCGGCCGCTGTTGGTGCGCGGCGCCCGCACGGTGTGTGAGACCATAGACCGGTTCGCGGTAGCGGGCTGTAAGTCGCCAAATATTCTGCGCTGCAAATCTTTTGCGCGTTGCAGTGAACCGGTTTCAGCGGCTCGGAGGGCAACTGACTTGCGGTGGACAATTTGACGTCCGTCGAGTCCACGCCGAATGAGTGCGGTTGGGCCCGTGTCAGCGCAGGCCAGCGCGACCGATGCGCGGTGCGGTGCGGGAAGCACGGTCATGGCGGATGATCTTTCTGAAACTTGGCAGGGCGTCTGCCGGACGGCTCAGCGTGAAGGTCGGTCGGCGAGTGGCGCGGGGGCTGCTGGGCACAAACCAGATCAACAACAACAGTGCACGTCAGGGCGCGAAGGAGCGAATCGCGACGGCGTGACCTGTTCCATGAAACCCACTATAGCCAGCGTCGAAAAATGAACCCTGGGTTGCTCTACGCCGGTGCATGGCTACCAAAGCGTGGCACCACAGTAATGTGGTCGCCGCCGGCGCGATCGCCGCGTTATGTTGCCCTAGGGGCGCATTACCTTCTGACTGATCGCAAACCTGGCAAACGATTTTGCCAGTTCTTAAGCTTCGCCCGTGTATCTCTCTGCAATCAGGCGCTCGGGCCCATCCTGTGTTGCAGAATCCGTTATGCCCTTGCGCTGCAGGGAATTACATCGTCATGTAGCTTCCTTGATTACCTTGGCGGCGTAAGCGGGGTCGGCATGAGCCGTGAAGAAATGTGGACGACCTCGGGGGGTGAGCAATACCGATGAGCACGACGACCTTGGCCAAGCCCATGAACGCGTTGGGTGAATTCTTCATGCTCAGCGCCGAGACCCTGGTGACGGTATTGCGCCGGCCCTGGGCGTGGCGGGAGATCCTCGAGCAAATATGGTTCGTCGCCCGGGTGTCGATCTTTCCGACCATCATGTTGTCGATTCCCTACACGGTCTTGATCGTGTTCGTGCTCAACATCCTGCTCGTCGAGATTGGGGCGGGAGACCTGTCGGGAGCCGGTGCGGGACTGGCGTCGGTAACTCAGGTAGGCCCGGTGGTCACCGCCATGGTCGTGTCGGGCGCCGGATCGACCGCAATGTGTGCCGACCTCGGAGCGCGCACCATCCGCGAGGAAATAGACGCGATGAAGGTAATCGGCATCAACCCGATTCAAGCGCTGGTCGTTCCCCGCATCATCGCGGCCACCTTCGTCGCGGTCCTGCTCTACTCGGTAGTCGCGGTCACCGGTTTGACCGGCAGTTACATCTTCGTGGTGTTCGTCCAGCACGTCACCCCCGGTGCCTTCATCGCGGGCATGACGCTGGTGACCGGTCTGCCACAAGTAGTGATCTCGCTGATCAAGGCGATGCTGTTCGGGCTATCCGCGGGATTGATCGCCTGCTACAAGGGTCTTTCAGTAGGAGGCGGACCCACCGGTGTCGGAAACGCGGTCAACGAAACGGTCGTGTTCTCGTTCATGGCGCTGTTCTTCATCAACATCATCACCACGGCGCTAGGTGTGAAGGTGACCGCCAAATGAGTGACACCGCCGCGCCTGAGCCCTCGTGGTTCGTCACTGTCGGTCCCCGGGTGGTGTCGTCCACCCGCAAACTGGGCGAACAGACCGCGTTCTATGGACGATCTCTGGTCAACATCGGCGACGCCGTACGGCGATACCCCGGCGAACTGCTGCGTCTGATCGCCGAAATGGGCATGGGCACAGGCGCATTGGCGGTGATCGGGGGCACCGTCGGCATCATCGGGTTCCTTACTTTGACCACCGGTGCACTGGTGGCGGTGCAGGGCTACGACACGCTGTCCAATATCGGCGTCGAAGCCATGACTGGCTTTCTTTCCGCCTTTCTGAACGTGCGCATGATCGCGCCGTGCACCGCCGGGTTGGCGTTGGCGGCGACCATCGGCGCCGGCGCGACGGCCCAGCTCGGTGCGATGCGCATCAACGAGGAGATCGACGCTCTGGAAGTGATGGGCATCCGCGCCATCACCTATTTGGCGTCCACCCGCATCATCGCCGGCATTCTGGTGGTCATCCCGCTGTACGCGGTGGCGGTGTTGATGTCCTTCGTTGCGGCGAAGTTCCTCACAATTTCGGTGTACGGCCAGTCCCGCGGCGTCTACGAGCACTACTTCTCCACCTTCCTGCGTCCCACCGACCTGATGTGGTCGTTCGTGTCAGCGCTCGCTATGGCCACCGGTGTGATGGTGGTGCACACCTACTACGGCTTCACCGCCTCTGGCGGCCCAGCCGGGGTAGGTGAAGCTGTCGGTCGTTCGGTGCGGTCATCGATGATCGTCACAGCATTCGTTTGCCTGATGGTCTCGTTGTCCGTCTACGGCCAGCACGGCAATTTCAATCTGTCCGGATAACCGCCATGAGTAACCACCGTGCCAGCGGCGCCTACCGGACAAACAGGGTCCGCTACACCCGAATCGACCCGATCTGGTGGGCGCCGACATTGTTTTTCGTCGTCGCCGGTCTGATCGTGATCACAGCGGGTTCGTTCTCCGGGAAGTTCCAATCCTCGATCCCGCTCACGCTGGTGTCGGACCGGGCCGGGCTGGTCATGGAACAAGGCGCCAAGGTCAAGCTGCGCGGCGTACAGATCGGCCAGGTCGGATCGATCGGCACCGACGTGAAAGCCGCTCGGCTGCAATTGAAGATGCAGCCCGGCGCCTTCAAATACCTGCCCAGCAATGTGGAGGCGGAGATCAAGTCGACCACTGCGTTCGGAGCGAAATTCGTCGACCTCATTGTGCCCGAGCACCCTAGCGTCATCCCGTTGCGGCCGGGTGCGGTGTTGCACTCCCGCAACGTGACCGTCGAAGTGAATACCGTGTTCGAAAACCTGCAGTCGGTGGTCCAGGCCCTCGACCCGGCCAAGATGAACTCGATTCTGTCCGCGTTCGCACAGTCGTTGCGCAACAAGGGCGCTCGGTTAGGGCAGGCGATCAGTGACAGCAACAACATTCTGCTCGCAGTGAACCCGCGAATGGACACCGTGCACCAGGACTGGCGGCTGTTCGGGCGAACTACGGCCGCCTACTCTGTTGCGGCACAAGACATTCTGTCGATTCTCGACTCGGCCGCGACGACCAGCAACACCATCACAGCCAACCAGCAGTCGCTGGACGCGTTGCTGATGTCGGCGATCGGGTTCAGCCAGAGCGGTATCAGCGTCATCGGGAGAAACGAATCCAACATTGTCCACGCCATCAACCAGCTCGACCCGGTTACCAAGCTGCTGGAGACGTATTCGCCGACGTACACCTGCTTGTTCCGGGGCGCTCAGTGGTACGTCGAGCACGGCGGCCGAGACACGCTGGGCGGCAACGGCTATTCGTTTATCATGGACGCCGGCCTGCTATTCGGTGACGATCCGTACCGTTACCCGAAACATCTTCCCAAGGTCAACGCCACCGGTGGCCCCGGCGGCAGGCCCAGCTGCGGGTCACTGCCTGATCCCAGTGCCAACTTCCCGGTGCGCGCGCTGGTCACCGACACCGGCTGGGGCGCCGCTCCGGACGAAATCCGCACCCACCCCTGGGTCGGTAATCCGTGGTGGGCCAACTACTTCCCGACCACCAAGAATCCACCCGAACCGCCGCGCTACTTCTACCGCGGAGGACAACCGCCGCCATGAGAAGGAAGCTATCCAGCATCATCACGCGCGTCGCGCTGTTCACGGTGGTGTGCTTGCTGTTCACCTTCACCCTGATCGCGGTGTTCGGTCAGCTGCGCTTCGAGGACCGCACCGACTACCACGCGCTGTTCACCAACATCTCTGGGTTGAAGGCGGGCAACTTCGTCCGCATCGCCGGGGTGGAAGTGGGCAAAGTCGGGGACCTCACGCTCAACCGAGACGGAACTGTGCACATCGACTTCGCGGTCGATCGCGGGGTGCGGCTCACCGAAGGCACGAAGGCCGTCGTGCGCTATGAAAACCTCATCGGTGACCGCTATCTCGCGCTCGAGGACGGTCCTGGACCGCCGCGCCGCCTGGCGCCGGGTGCGACCATTCCCCTCACCCGCACGTCGCCCGCGCTGGATATCGATGCACTGATCGGTGGTTTCCGGCCGCTGTTCCGCGCGCTGGACCCAGACCAAGTCAACGCGCTCTCCGGTCAGCTGCTGCGGGTGTTCCAGGGACAGGGCGGCACACTCGCCTCGGTGCTGGCGCAAACCTCCGTACTGACCTCCACGCTGGCCGGGCGCAGCCAATTGATTTCCGAATTGATCAGCAACTTGGACACCGTGTTACACACCTTCGCCACGCGTGACCACGAGTTCTCCGACGGGCTGGACAAGCTCGCGCAGTTCGTCGACGGCTTGGCGCAGCGCAAGGACGACATCTCGACCGGGCTGGCCTACGTCAACGCGGCCGCCGGATCGATCACCGATCTGCTGAGCCAGTCGCGACAGCCGATCAAGGACGTGGTGCGCGAGAACGACCGCATGTCCGGCCAGGTGCTGGCCGACCGCGACTATGTCGACGGCCTGCTCAAGAGCCTGCCGGACGTCTACCAAGTGCTGTCCCGCCAAGGCCTGAACGGGGACTACTTCGGCTTCTACTTCTGTGAGGTGCTGCTCAAACTGAACGGCAAGGGAGGCAATCCCATCTACGTCAAGCTGATCGATCAACCGACGGGGCGGTGCACGCCGAAATGAGCCGTGGCACCGACAAGTGGCGCACCAAGCGCAGCCCGTTCCTGCTCGGCGTGATGGGCACCGTGCTCGTGGCATGCGCAGTGGTCGTCGCGTTCCAGTACAACAAGCTGCCGTTCGTCAACCAGTACAACGACTATGCGGCGTACTTCTCCGAAGCCGGTGGCATCAAGCCCGGCAACACCGTCCGGGTATCCGGCATGGGTGTCGGCCGGGTCACCGACGTGCGCTTGGACGGCACCAAGGTTCGAGTCGGGTTCACCGCGCGTAAGTCCGTCGAATTGGGCGACCGCACCGAAGCGTCCATCAAGACAGAGACGATTCTGGGCACCAAAATGCTCGAGCTGACCCCGCGCGGCGAGGGCCGGTTGAAAGCCGCTATCCCGTTGGAACGCACCACCTCGCCCTATGATCTCCCGGATGCGCTGGGCGACCTGACCACCACGGTCAGTGGTCTGGACACCACTCAATTGTCCTCGGCTCTAACCACGTTGGCAGACACCTTCAAGGAAACCCCGGCGAATCTGCGCCCGGCCCTACAGGGGGTGGCCCGATTCTCGGAAACGCTCAACAACCGGGACGCGCAACTGCGCAGCCTGTTATCTAACGCCAACAACGTCAGCGGCGTACTGGGCAAGCGCAGCCAACAGATCGCCGGACTGGTGCGCAATTCCAACGCGTTGCTGGCTGCCCTACTGCAGGAACGGGATTCCATCGACGCGCTGATGAACAGCCTGACCGCCGTCTCGCACCAGATCTCCGGTCTGGTCGCCGACAACCGCAGTCAACTCAAGCCGGCGCTCGACAAACTTAACGGTGTCCTCGAAATTCTCGACAACCGCAAAGAAGATCTGCAGCGCACCCTGCCTAAATTCAAGCGGTACGCAATGTCTTTCGGCGAGGTGCTGGGATCGGGTCCCTTCTTCAAGGCGTACGTCGCCAACCTGATCCCCGGTCAGCTCAGCGGACCAATCCTCGACTCCCGCATGTATGACCGGTACCTGGACCCCAACCAGCGGCTACCTTCGCAGTCGGTGGACCCGCCGACCGGCACGCCTCCCGTCCCGCCCGAGGCGGCGCCGGTCCCGTTGTGGTCCCAGCCACCCTCGCCGGGCCCCGCCCCGGGGCCGCCGCCGGAGCCTGCTCCTGCGCCCGTTCCAGCCGGGGGGCCGTGACCATGGATCAGAACACCCTCCGGCGAGCGACCGCCATCAGCTTGATCGCCACCCTGGTCGTCGCGTCATTTCTGGTCGGCAAGAAGCTATGGAAAGACGTCGACAAGAACTCCTACTCGGCGTATTTCCCGCAAACCACTGGCCTTTTCGTGGGCGACGAAGTTCGGATCCTGGGTGTCGGGGTCGGCATGATCGACAAGATCGAGCCGCAACCGGCCAGCACCAAGGTGACCTTCTCCGTCGACAAGCAGTACGCGATCCCGGCCGACGCGCGCGCGGCGATCCTCTCACCCTCGCTGGTGACATCGCGGGCTATTCAACTCGTCCCAGTTTATTCCGGCGGGCCCAAGTTGAGCCCCGGAGCATCAATCCCATTGAACCGTACCGCGGTTCCAGTCGAATGGGACGACTTCCGCAGGCAACTGGAAAAGCTGACCGACGCCCTGCAACCGACGGCTCCCGGAGGCGTCAACTCCTTGGGCGAATTCATCAATTCGACCGCGGACAACGTGCGAGGCGAGGGTGACACCGCCCGCGACACCGTCATCAAACTCTCGCAAGCGATCTCAGCACTCGGTGATCACGCCGACGACATCTTCAGCACGGTGCGCAACCTGCAACTGCTGGTGTCGGCGTTGTCCTCCAGCAGTGATCTGCTGGCCTCGTTCAACCAGAATCTGGCCAGCGTGACGACCATACTCACCAACACGCCCAACGAAGTCGCCAACGCGATCACCGGTCTCGACGGGGCGCTGTCGGACTTGCGCGGATTCTTGTCGGAGAACCGAGAATCGATCGGCGTCACATTCGACCGGCTGAGCTCGATCACCACGGCGCTCAATGACAGCCGTGCCGATATCAAACAGATTCTGCACATCGCGCCGACGGTGTTTCAGAACTTCACCAACATCTACCAACCGGCCCAAAGCGCGATGACCGGCATCATCGCATTGAACAATTTCGCCGACATCCCACAGTGGATCTGCAGTTCCATCGAAGCGGCCTCGCGCCGAGGCTTGGACCGGGTGTCCAAGCTGTGCATGCAGTACGTCGAGCCGATCATCAAAAACCGGATTTACAACTACATTCCGGCCGGCATCAACCCGTTCGTGGGTACCCAGGCGCGACCGAACGAGATCACTTACAGCCAAGACACTCTCCGACCCGACTTCACTCCACCGCCGCCACCGGAATCGCTGCCGCCGGCGCCCGCCGAACAACAACAACCGCCCACCGAGGCCCCGCCGCCGGCCCCTACCGTTCCCGACCCGAAACTGGGTCTGCAAGGACTCATGGTTCCGCAGAACGGCGGATCATGAGGCGCCTCATCATTGCGGCGGGAAGTGCCGCATGCCTTGCGGCACTTCCCGGGTGCGGGTGGCACGGCCTGAATTCCTTCACGCTGCCCGGTACCGCCGGCAAGGGGCCGGGCGCCTACACCATCCAGGCGCAGATGCCCGATGTCGTCAGCATTCAGGAAAACACCCGAGTATTGGTCGACGACGTGAACATCGGCAATGTCACCAAGATCGAACTGCAGGACTGGCACGCGCTGGTCACCATGCGCATCAACGGTGATGTACACCTGCCGGCCAATTCGACCGCGAAGCTGGGACAGACCAGTCTGCTGGGCTCGATGCACATCGCCCTCGCTGCGCCCAAGGACGAGCCGCCGGTCGGTGAACTGAAAAACGGGTCGCTGATCCCGCTCTCCCATGCGAGCTTGTATCCCAGCACCGAGCAGACGTTGGCCTCGGTGTCGGTGCTGCTCAACGGCGGCGGACTGAATCAGTTGCAGGAGATTACCCAGACGCTGGCCAAGGCCTTCAGCGGCCGCGAGAACGACATGCGCAGCCTACTGGGCCAACTCGACCAGTTCATCGCCAGCACCAATGTCCAAACCGACGACATCATCAGTGCGGCAGAGAATCTCAACGGGCTCGCCGGCCAGGTCGCCGCCAAAGACCCGGTCGTGGATCGGGCGTTGACCACCGTCCCCAAGGCGCTGGCTGTGTTGGCTCAAGAACGCAGCAAGATCGCCGAGGCGATTGATCAGCTCGGCAAGTTCAGCGCCATTGCCGCCGACACCGTCCGCCAGAGCAAGGAAGCTCTGGTCAACAACCTGCGCAACATCGCCCCGGTGCTGCGGTCGCTCGCCGATGCCGGCCCGGCTTTGACCAAGGGTTTGGACGGCTTGGCGACCTATCCCTGGCCGACCTCCACCGTCACCAACTGGTTCCGCGGTGACTACGCGAACCTGACCATGATCGTGGATCTGACGTTGAGCCGCATCGACACCGGGCTGTTCACCGGTTCTCGCTGGGAAGGCAACCTCACCCGGCTCGAGCTGCAATGGGGACGCACCATCGGCATGCAGCCCAGCCCGGCCACCGGCGGGAACCCGCTCACCTTCCCCTACCATGACGGGGGCTACTGATGCTGCGCCTGAGTCGTCGGACGTGGATCCAGCTGGCGGTCCTGTCGTTGGTGACGCTCGTTTCTTGTGGCGCAATGGCAATCAACTACATGAAGCTGCCCGCGACGCTGTTCGGGATCGGCGAATACAGCGTGACGGTGGACCTGCCCCAGTCCGGCGGGCTATATCAGACCTCGGTGGTCACCTATCGCGGCACCGACGTCGGCCAGGTCAAATCGGTCGACGTCACTGCCACCGGAGTGCGGGCAGTGCTGGCCATGAGATCCGGTGTCAAGGTCCCCGCCAACGTGCAGGCATCGGTGCACAGCCGCTCGGCCATCGGCGAGCAATACATCGAGCTCACCCCGCAGCCCGGCAAGGAGAGCGCACCGTCGCGGCTGCTTCACGGCGGTGACGTGATCCCCGCCGGGCGGGTCGATGTGCCCGTCGACATCGGACGCCTGCTGGACATGACCAACCGTGCGCTGCAAGCGATTCCACGAGACAATCTGCACACGGTCATCGACGAGACCGACCGGGCGGTCGGTGGACTGGGACCCGAGCTGTCCCGGATCGTCGACGGTTCCACCGCGCTGGCGCTGGCGGGTGGCCGGACCATCGATCCGCTGGTCAGCCTGATCGACCAGTCGCCTCCGGTGCTGAACTCGCAGGTGCAGACCTCCGACGCGATCGCGACCTGGGCGCGACACACCGCGGCCATCACGGCGCAGTTCCAGGCGCAGGACGCCGCGCTGCGAGACTTGTTGACCGAGGGCAGCTCGGGTGTGGAAGAAGGCCGCGCGCTGTTCGACCGGATCGCACCCGCGGTGCCGGTGTTGTTCGCCAATCTGGTCAGTCTCGCCGACATCGCCGTCGTCTACCGCCACGACATCGAACAACTCCTGGTCCTGTTCCCGCAGGGCATCGCGATCATGTCGGGATCGCTGGTGCCCAACGCCGGCACCAAGCAGGATTACCGCGGCTTCTATCTCGATTTCAACCTCAACATGAACCTGCCGCCGCCCTGCACCACCGGCTTCTTGCCGCCGACCCAGCGGCGCTCGCCGGCCGACGTCGACGCTCCGGATCGGCCGGCGGCCGACCTGTATTGCCGGCTGCCGCAGGATTCGGAGCTCAATGTCCGTGGCGCACGCAACATTCCGTGTGAGACCAAGCCGTGGAAGCGCGCTCCTACGGTCGAGCTGTGCGAAAGCGACGAAGAATACGTGCCGCTCAACGACGGCTACAACTGGAAGGGCGACCCGAACGCCACCACCACCGGTCAAGGTGTCCCGCAGTATCCGCCGGGTCAAGACCCGCGGCTCCCACCCCCGCGGGGGACCGCACCGCCGCAGCCGGCGCCGCCGCCGGTCGCGGTCGCGACCTACGACCCCAACACCGGTGACTACGTCGGCCCGGACGGGCACCGCTATACCGAGTCTGATCTAGCGCACCCGCGCGCCAAAAACTGGCAGTCCCTGCTGCTGCCGCCGCAGTAATCGATACCGAGGAGCCACGTGGCCGAAGAGACCGAAACCCTGGATAACGACACCGACGAAACCGACGCTGCCGCAACGTCGGCGACAACAAATGACCCGCCTGCCCGCCGACGTCACCGGGTGAACCGTCGGCGACTGTCCCATGTCGGGCAGGCTCTGGTTGCCGGCGGCGTCGCGGTGGTGGCGCTGGCGGGACTGACGGGCTGGGTGGGATATCGCGCCTTGGAACAGCACCAGGCGCAACAGCAACGGGAACTGTTTGTCCAGACCGCTCGGCAGGGCGCGGTCAACCTCACCACGATCAGCTTCACCGAAATCGACGCGGACGTGCAACGGATATTGGACCTGGCCACCGGAGCGTTCCGTGATGACTTCGACAAACGATCCCAACCGTTCAAGGAACTGGTCAAGGCCGCCCAGTCCAAATCCGAAGGGACGGTGACCGACGCCGGGCTGGAATCCCAGCGCGGCGACACGGCTCAAGTACTGGTCGCCGTGGCGGTGAAATCCCGCACCGCGGGCGGCGAGGAGGCACCGAGGGAGTGGCGCATGCGCATTGAAGTTCAGCGGGTCGGCGACGACGCCAAAGTCTCGAACGTGGTGTTCGTACCATGACCACACTCGAAGAACAAACAGTGGATGCCGACGCAGGCGATCTGGCCGTGTCGACTTCCGAGGAAACGTCGGAAACCGAAACGGTCAACGAAGATTTGGCCTCGACCGAAAAGGATTGCGACGACGACGCCGCTACCAGTCGGGACCGCCGACCGATCGTGTGGTCGCGGGTAGTTGCCTTCGGTGTGCTGCCCGGGCTGGCGTTGATGCTGGGCTTGGCGGCCGGATACTTCAAATGGGTCGAGGTGTCCGCGACGGAGGTCGCCAAGGCCCGGACGGACTCGGTACGGGCGGCCAGTGAGGATGCGGTCGCGTTGTTGTCCTATCAGGCTGAGTCGGTGGACAAAGAGCTGGGATCGGCTCGCGAACGGCTGACCGGTGATTTCAAGGACGCTTACACTGCGCTCACCCGCGAGGTGGTCATCCCCGGCGCCAAACAAAAGCACATTTCGGCCATCGCCAAAGTCAGTGCGGCAGGGTCTGTTTCGGCCACGACCGAGCACGCCGTAGTTCTGTTGTATGTCAATCAGACGGTCACCATCGGCGATGGCGCGCCGACCGATACGCAACCGGTCATCCGGGTCACCTTGGAAAAGGTCAAGAATCGCTGGCTCGTCTCGCGTTTCGATCCGGTGTGAGTGCCATGTTCGGCCGCACTCCTCGCGCGGCGGGGCTCGTCGCGCTGTGTTCCGTTGCCACGTTGACGGTCTCGACCGTCGCGCACGCCGACAACAAGCGGCTGAATGACAGCGTCGTCTCCGGTGTCTACACGATTCAGCATCAGGCGGGCTGCACCAACGATGTCGTGATGAACAACTCGTTGTACCTGGCCGCGCAATGGCATGCCGATGACATGATCAACAACCGAAACATCAATGACGACATCGGGTCGGATGGATCCACCCCGCAAGACCGTGCCAATGCCGCTGGCTTCCGCGGCAAAGTCACCGAAACGGTCGCCGTCAACCCGGCGCTGTCGATCAGCAGCCTCGAGTTGATCAGGCAGTGGTACTACAACCCGGACTACCTAGCGATCATGCGCGATTGCGCGAATACCGCCATGGGGGTGTGGTCCAACAACAGCCTCGACCGTACGGTGGTGGTCGCCCTATACGGGCAGCCGGCCCACTAGTAGTGGGCTAAGAGGCCGACGCGGAAAACTTGTCGTACTCTGCCGCGATCTCGCAGACGCACACCTGAGTGCCGTTCTGCCGCCGCAGCAGCGCACCGCGTTTGCGGGTCTGGTGTTGGGCGTAGACCTTGTCGCGTTGCTCGCGGGAAAACGCCATATCGAGATTGACGGGTAACCCTGCCCAATCGACGCGGTCGGTTTCGGCGGATGAAGCACCGCCCTGCCGCAGCCGACACTGCAAGGGGCAGGTTTTGGTCTGTTCCGGCCGATCACCGTCGCGAGCCACGCATCCATCCCTCCCACGAGTGCCAACCTCTTGGGTGAATGTTGCGACCGAAATGTTTCAGGTGTGGTCGTGTGATGTTTCCGGCGCGTGAAGCGATTCGTCAGGCGGCCGGCTTAGTAGACGTCTCTGTGGTAGCGCTTTTCGGTGCGCAGCGACCGCACGTAGGCGCGGGCGTCT
Organism: Mycobacterium sp. 1423905.2; assembly: GCF_001673155.1. GTDB lineage: Bacteria > Actinomycetota > Actinomycetes > Mycobacteriales > Mycobacteriaceae > Mycobacterium. Next base: position 24,397 of record NZ_LZLE01000245.1, read on the forward strand.
TCGGGGTTGAGGCGGCCGTGTTCGGCGGCGATCTCACAGATCGCGCGGTCGACGTCCTTGGCCATCGGGTCGGCGGTACCGCACACATAGAGGTAGGCGCCGTCCTGCAGCCAACGCCACAGCTGCGCGCCCCGCTTGCGCATCAGATGCTGCACATAAACCTTCTCCCGCTGGTCGCGGGAGAACGCTAGATCGAGTTCGGTCAGGAACCCCTCGGCGCGCATCGACTGGATCTCTTCGCGGTAGTAGAAGTCGGTGGCGGCGTGCTGCTCACCGAAGAACAGCCAGTTGGGTCCGGTGTGGCCAAGCGCGCGTCGTTCCTGCAGGAAACCACGGAATGGGGCGATTCCCGTCCCTGGCCCGATCATGATCATCGGCGCGGCCGGGTCGCTGGGCGGCCGGAAGGTGGTCGACCTCTTCACGTAGACGGCGATTTGATCGTTGGGGGAGCGGTCGGCGAGGTAGGTCGAACACACCCCGCGACGCGGCACGCCCTGAAAGTTGTAGCGCACCGGTGACACCGTCAAGTGCACTTCCCCAGGAGTGGCCTTGGGGCTGGACGAGATCGAGTACAGGCGCGGCTGCAGCGGTTTGAGCACGTGCAGCCATTCCTCGACGGGCGCGCTGACCGGTGCATGGGTCAGCAGGTCAACCGATTGCCGACCCCACGACCAATCGCCCAGGGCCGCCTTGTTGTCCGGCTTCATCAGCTCGGCCAGTTCGTCGGCGGCTCGACGGTCGCGGGTGTGGTCGCGCACGAAGCGCAGCAACTGGGGGCTGATGTGGGCGATCTCGAACCGGTCGGTGAGCGCGGTGCGCAGCGACATGGTGCCGTGGTCGGGAAGTTGCACCTCGGCGTCGCCGTCCAGACCCGTCGTCGACAGCCATTCGTCGACGAACTGGTCGCTGTTGTGCGGCCATACTCCGAGCGCGTCACCGGCTTCATAGCTGACCGCGTCGGCCGGTAGCCGGAACACCAACTGGCGCACGTCTTTGGCCGACTGTGGGCGGGTCAGAGTGGTGTTGCGGATCAGATCGGTGACCAATGGGCGCTTCTTGCTGTAGGTCGAAGACACCGGCGCCACAACAGGTATCGCCGTTGTGGTGCCGCCGCCAACCGGCGCCTCGGTCAGTGCCTGCACGATACCGGCGAGCCATTGGGCCGCGGGCGCGTCGAAATCGGGTTCGCAGTCGACCCGGCCGGTGATGCGCGACGCGCCCAGTTCGGCGAGGCGCTCGTCGAGTTTGCGGCCATGACCACAGAAGTCGTCATAGCTGGAGTCGCCCAATGCGAGAACGGCGTAGCGGGTGTCGGTCAGCCGAGGCGCGTCTGAGCCTTGGATCGCATGCCAGAAGTCGGCGCCGTTGTCGGGAGCGTCGCCGTCACCGGTAGTGCTGGTAATCACCAGCAGTTCCCGGGTAGTGGCGAGATCGGCCACCGGGAGGTCGTTCATCGCGAGCACACGGACCGGCAGCCCGGCTTGGCCCAGCCGCTGCGCCGCGTCGGCGGCGAGTTGTTCGGCGTTGCCGGTTTGCGATGCCCATAACAGCACAATCGGTACCCGGTCGGCGGCGGCGATGGGCTCCGCCGACTGGGTGGCCGCCGCGGTATCGGGCTGGGACAGTGGGGTACGCGAGAACATGCCCGCTAGCAGCCCGTCCAACCACATGCGGGTGTCGGCGTCGAAGGGCGCGGTCTCGGGTAGCGTCGGTAACCCGGTCATGGGCCGACCGGCCTCTAGGCGCAGACCGGCCATCATGCCCGGCAGATAGGTGCGGCCGCGGCGGTCGAATTGTGGTGTCGGTTCGCTTGCCACGCCAAGCATTTCGGCGATGGCGTCGATCTGCGACAGACTGATGTGCGGTGGCTGGTAGATCGTGTCGACCGGATGGGTCGGTGTCCGATCGCCTGCCGACGGCCGAGGGGCGTCGTCGCGTTGGGCGGCAGCGACTTTGGCCAGCGTGACCGCGCACGCCTTGTATTCGGGTTGGCGCGATATCGGATCGACGGCGTCGTTGGTGACGGCGTTGATCGACAGGTACTCACCGAACGCGTCGTTCCAGTGAAACGGCGCAAAGCAATTGCCGGGCAGTACCCGATCGGTGATGACGGCGGGCAGCACGGCGCGGCCACGACGCGATGCGACCTCGACGGAGTCACCGTCGGCTATCTGCAGGCGGGCGGCGTCATCCGGGTGGATCTCGACGAGCGGGCCGGGGTTGAGTTTGTTGAGCTTGCCGACTTTGCCTGTCTTGGTCATCGTGTGCCACTGGTGTGGCAGGCGGCCAGTGTTGAGCAGGAATGGGTAATCCCCGTCGGGCATCTCCTCCGGCGGTAGGTGCGGACGGGCGAAGAACACGGCGCGGCCGTCCTTGGTCGGGAAGGCCAATCGGGGGGTGGACCCGTCTTCGCGGACCAGACGTTTCTGGCTGACGCCGTCATTGAGATAGCGAATCGGGTTGCGGCTGGCGCTGTCCGGTGGGCACGGCCACTGCATCGGGGTCTCGCGCAGTCGGTCGTAGCTGATGCCGCGCAGGTCGTACCCGGTCGTGGGATTCCAGAATTGCTTGATCTCTTCGAAGACCTCTTCGGCGCAGGAGTACGTGAAGGAGTCCGAATACCCCATCGCGCAGGCTATCCGAGCGATTAGTTGCCAGTCGGGGAGTGCCTGGCCGGGCGGATCGATGGCTTGCTGGAAAAGGCTGAGGTTGCGTTCGGAGTTGACCATCACTCCATCGGATTCGGTCCATAAGGCGGCCGGCAACAACACGTCGGCGTATTCGTTGGTCTCGTTTTCGACGAACGCGTCTTGGCTGATCACCAGTTGGGCCTTCTCCAGGCCAGCGATCACTGTGCGGCGATTAGCCACGGTGGCAACGGGATTGGTGCACATGATCCAGCACGCCTTGATCTGGCCGTCGGCCATGCGGGAGAACATGTCGATCACCCCGTCGCTGACCTCTGAGCGCAACGATCCGCGGGCGATTCCCCACTGCTCCTCGACGAATTCGCGGTCTTCGCTCGAGATCACCGACCGCTGACCCGGCAGGCCCGGACCCATGTAGCCCATCTCCCGCCCGCCCATGGCGTTGGGTTGCCCGGTCAGCGAGAACGGACCATTGCCGGGCTTACATAGGGAACCGGTCGCCAGGTGGAGGTTGCACAAGGCGTTGGTGTTCCAGGTTCCGTGGGTGCTCTGGTTGAGACCCATTGTCCAGCAACTCATCCAGTTGTCGGCGGTGCCGATCCAGCGCGCCGCCGTGCGAAGGTCTTCGACCGGAATCCCGGTGATGTCACTGACTTTGTCGGGCGGGTACTGCTCGAGGAAGCTTGGCATCACCTCCCAGCCATTGGTGAACTCGCTGATGAAGTCTTCGTCGGTGTGTCCGTTTTCGACGATGAGGTGCAGAAGTCCGTTGAGCAGAGCCAAATCCGTGCCCGGGTTGACTTGAAGGAACAGATCGGCTTTGGCCGCGGTGGCGGTCCGGCGCGGGTCCACCACGATGAGTTTGGCGCCGGCCTTGACCCGTTCCATCATCCGTAAGAACAGAATCGGGTGACAGTCGGCCATATTGGCGCCGGTGACGAAGAAGACGTCGGCATGGTCGAAGTCGTCGTAGGAACCGGGTGGTCCGTCGGCACCCAGCGAGAGCTTGTATCCCGAGCTGGCGCCGGCCATGCATAGCCGCGAATTGGATTCGATCTGGTTCGTGCCGATGAAGCCTTTGGCCAGCTTGTTTGCCAGATATTGCGCCTCGAGGGACATCTGCCCGGACACATAAAGGGCCACCGCATCTGGACCGTACTTGTCAATGATCGCGCGGAGTCGCTTGGCCGAACGCGCAATGGCCGCGTCGACATTCAATGGCTCGAACGGTTGGCCCCGGTCGGGCCGCAGATATGCCGATTCGGCTCGTCCGGGGGCCGCGAACAGGTCGGCCGTGGTCGCGCCCTTGGTGCACAGCCGGCCGAAGTTGGCTGGATGGTCCTTTCGGCCAACTGATTTGGCGATGTGACGCCGACCGCTTTCCGGGTCAGTTGTGATCTGCAGCACCATGCCGCAGCCCACGCCGCAGTAGGCGCACATCGTGTGCACGGCGTCGTTTTCGGGCGCCATGAGACTCGCCTACTTCCTTCCTGAATCGCGGACCGCTTCCGGCTTAAATCCTGCGTCGGGCATGTTTCAGCACAGGACATGCCACGTTTCGGCCGGTTTACGGAGTTCTCGCACTGGGTGAGAGGTGGCAGTGCGCTGGTCGAAACATGGGAAGCCAGGGCTTCCCATACGGGTCGTCGTCGACCCGCCGATCTGCTGGCCAGACTACCCACGCGAATGTCACGATCAGGCCTCAGAGCTGGGCTTTTGACGAAACCGGGGGGACATTCACAGTCTTCGCTAAGCTCGCTTGGTGCGGTGGCGGCAATGCGTGATCGGGGTCTGTCTGTGCCTTTACGTCGCCGGATGCGGGTCACCGCGGTCATCGCCGCCACCTGCCGCACCGGATGCTTGCAAGGTGTCCGATGGGCCATCGTCCGAGACGGTACGCAGGGCCATCGCTGCCGTCCCGATCGTGGTGCCGGGCTCGTTCTGGGTCGAGATTGGCCGTGGCCACGCCCGCAAATGTCGTCTGCACTGGGTGCAGATCGTTCCGACCATCGCATCGGAGTCGACGCCGCAGCAGGTGTTGTTCTTCGACCACAACACCGCCCTCGGTCCGGCGACACCGAATCCGAAACCCTACATCGTCGTGCTGCCCCCGGGCGACGACACCATCACCGTGCAGTACCAATGGCGGGTGGGCAACGACTCGGAGTGCTGTCCTAGCGGCCGCGGTACGGTGCGGTTCCAGATCGGACCGGACGGCAAACTCAAAGCGCTGGACCCGATCCCGCATCAGTAGCGCCCAACGTGCGCTCAGGGCCCCCAGTGTGCGGCCACGGCGAGAACACCGGTGAATTCCCCGGCTTGGCCGCTCAGTGAAAGCCGTAGCGGCACAATGGGTACCGCGTCGGGCTCAGGAGCAGTTCGGCAGGTTCTCCGGATGCAGCATCTCGGCGTAACGCAGTTGCTCGGGGATACCGAACCCGTCGACGAGTGTCTGGGCATACGGCCGTAGCTTGCGGCAGCGGTCGTTGATGCCGCGGGTGACCGCCTTGGCGCGCTCGGTCGACAGGTAGCGGTGTTCGATGTACCACGCCTTGTCTTCCTCGATCACCGACAGGGCATACAGGTCACAAACCAGGTCGAGCAACTCCCGGGCCTCCGCGTCTTCACACGAGTCGATACCCGCGACGAACGCCTCCAGGATCACCCGGTCGATGTGCGCCTGCGCGGCGTGCAGCACGTGGTCTTGCACCGCGTTGAACGCGTCAAAGGAGGACATCTCCTTGGACTTGCCTTGCAGCCGGCGCGCGACCGAGGACAGCAGATATTCCTCGCGCTCTTCGAACATGGTGACCTGCGTGCCGCGGTTGAACAGGCTGCCTTCCTCTTCGCTGTCCTGCCGGGCATCGACAATCCGCTGCATGATCGCTTCCGCCGCAGTGCGTTTCATCACCCGGTCGCCAACGGTATTGGCGGCGAAGCGAACCCATTCGACCGGGCTCATGCTCTTGATGTCGTCGGCGTACGCGGTCAGCAACTCCTTGGCCACCAACTGGGTCAGCACGTGGTTGTCACCCTCGAAGGTGGTGAAGACGTCGGTGTCGGCCCGCAGTGCGATCAGCCGGTTCTCGGCCATGTATCCGGCGCCGCCGCACGCCTCGCGGGCTTCCTGAATGGCCCTCGAGGCGTGCCAGGTGTTGGCGGCCTTCAACCCTGCCGCGCGAGCCTCCAGCTCACGTTGTTCTTCGGCGTCCACCACGTCGGAGGTTTGCAGGTCGTGTGTCTTGGACACCAACTCGTTCTGGGCGAACTGCAGGGCATAGGAGCGGGCGATCAACGGGAACAACCGGCGCTGATGCACCAGGTAGTCCATGATCAGCACTTCTTTGCCGTCGTCGTCGGGTGCGCTGAACTGCCTGCGCTGCAACGCGTATCGGGTGGCAATGTCCAACGCGACGCGGGCCGCGGCGCCCGCGCTGCCACCTACGGTGACCCGGCCCCGGATCAGCGTGCCGATCATGGTGAAGAACCGGCGGCTGGGGTTATCAATCGGCGAGCTATAGGTGCCGTCGGGCGCCACGTCGCCGTAGCGGTTCAGCAGGTTCTCCCGCGGCACCCGCACGTTGTCAAACATGATGCGCCCGTTGTCCACCCCGGGCAGGCCGCCCTTGTACTGGCAGTCCGAGGTAGTCACGCCGGGTAGGTCGTTGCCCTCGTCGTCGCGGATCGGCACGAGCAGACAGTGCACGCCGTGGTTGACCGGTTCGCCGTCCTCGGTGGTGATCAGCTGGGCGAAGACCGCCGCGGTCGACGCGGTCTCGGCCGCCCCGCCGATGTAGTCCTTGCGGGCCGTGGGAGTGGGCGAGTTGATGACGAACTCTTGGCTGTCGGCGTCATAGGTTGCGGTCGTCTCCAGCGATTGCACGTCGCTGCCATGGCCCGTCTCGGTCATCGCGAAACAACCGCGCATCTCCAAACTGATGATCTTGGGGACGTACTGCTCGTGATGGCGCTCGGTGCCCAGGTTTTCGACGGCGCCGCCGAACAGACCCCACTGCACCCCGGCCTTGACCATCAACGACAGGTCGGACATGGCGACCATCTCGATCATGGTGATGGCCGCACCTACGTTGCCGGTGCCGCCGTGCTCTTTGCGGAACCCTTCGTCGGAGATGCCCGCGTCCGCCATGATCTGCATCTGCTGGGCCACCTTGGCCCGGGCGATCACCGTGTTGGGGGTGTAGTGCGGCCGGAACACCTCACCGGACAAAATCTTGCGTGTCTCGTTCTTCACATCACGCCAGCGCCCGTCCAGCGCGTTCCGCAGGTGATCGGCAATGCTTGTGTTGTTCGACGCCATACCCGACGTTAACCCGTCGTCCGGGCCCGCCAAACAAATCCGTCCGTGCGTGTTTTGTCAATCAACCGGGCCGCACCGCGACGGGGCGCCGACATGGGTTTGAATAGCGCCATGCCCCAGCCCCAGACCGGTGACTCGGCCGCAGACCCCGACGCGATATTGGACGTCGGGCACACCCATACCGACGTCAGCGGAGGGTGGTTGCGGGCGGCGACGTTCGGGGCCATGGACGGTCTGGTCAGCAACACCGGCCTGATCGCCGGTGTGGCCGCCGGCGAAACCGCGCACACTACGATGGTCAGCGGCATCGCCGGGCTGCTCGCCGGAGCCTTCTCCATGGCACTGGGCGAATACACGTCGGTCACCACCGCCAACGAGCAGATCGAGTCCGAGGTCCAGGTGGAGCGGCGGTACCTGCGCGCGCGCCCGCAGGCCGAACGGGCGGAACTGGTCGCCATGCTGGTCCGCATGGGAATGAGCGAGCAGACCGCGCGGACGGCCACCGACGAGATTCACCGCGACGAGAACCGTGCGGTCAACTTCCACCTGGTGCAGGAGATCGGGGTGGATCCCGCCGAGAAGCCCTCACCCTGGGTGGCCGCGATCTCGTCGTTCGTGACGTTCGCCCTGGGTGCGGTGGTACCCCTGTTGCCGTATCTGCTGGGGCATGGGTCGCTGCGCGCCGGTTGGGTCTGCGGCGCGGTGGGCCTGCTGGTCGCCGGCGGTCTGACCGCCCGGTTCACCCGGAAACCGATGTGGTGGGCGGCTTCTCGACAATTGCTGTTCGGCTTCGTCGCTGTCGCTGCCACCTACCTGGTCGGGTTGCTTATCGCAGCGCTCATGTGATGTCCGTGCTGACAAGGCTGTTGGCCGCGTGTTGCCTGACTGTAGAGGTGCTGTTGGCGGGGTGCAGCGCGGCCCGATTACCCACCAACATGCCGCGGCCGCTGTTGAGCTATCTGGGTCAATTCCAGGTTCCCTTCGGCGCCACCTTCGAGGGCACGGTGATCGGCGGGTTGTCCGGGATCAGTTACGACGCGGCTGACCAGCTGTACTACGTGATCAGCGACGACCGCTCGAAGACCGGCCCGGCTCGGTTCTACACGGTGCGATTGTCCTTGTCGGACAAGGGGATCAACGACGTGACCTTCACCGGTACCCACCCCTTGCTGGACGTGTCGGGACAACCGTTCGGGCCGCTGCAACAAGACGTCGCACCGCCGGTGGTTCCGCCCGATCCCGAGGGCATCGCTTTCGACGCCGCGCGGCAACGACTGTATTGGAGTTCCGAGGGCGAACGGTTGACCGATAGCCAGCCAGTGCTCGCCGATCCGTGGGTCCGCATCGCCAACCTCGACGGCAGCTACCTGGGCCAGTTCACCTTGCCGTCCAACTTGGCGATGTCGGCGCAGCGCAGTGGCCCGCGGCGCAATCGAGCGCTGGAGGGGCTGACACTGACCCCGGATGGCCGGTCGGTGTTCGCCGCGATGGAAGGACCCGGTTACAACGACGGCCCGAGCAACGACGACGACCACCAGGTGCTGACCCGGATCACCAAGTTCGACGTCGCCGCGGGCGCGCCGACCGCCCAATACGCCTACCCCATGGAGCCGGCCGATTGGCCCGCCGACCGCAACGGCGTCTCAGATCTGGTGGCGCTGACCGACTCCACGTTCCTGGTGCTGGAGCGATCCAGCGCGGCACCTCCCGTCGTGCGCATCTATCGCGCCGAAATCGGTTCTGCGACAGACGTTTCGGCGCTGCCGTCGGTGCACGGCGCGACGCTGACCCCGATGACCAAGTCGCTCGCCTTCGATCTGTCCGCGACCCCGGGGATGTCACCTCCGCAGAATCCGGTGGACAACATCGAAGGCATCACCCTCGGGCCCAAACTGCCCGACGGCCGTCAGTCGGTGGTGCTGGTCAGCGACAACAACTTCTCAGCCGCCCAGGTCACTCAGTTCCTGCTGTTCGCGATGTAGCGCCTTGGCCGGTGGGGCGTCTGAAACCGGTGACCGCAACCGGTAGCGCGCCAGTCCGGCCCACAACGCGCCGAAGAAGACCAGCATCAGCAGGTCGAACACCCACCATCCGACATAGTGGGTCCACAACGCGTTCGCGGTGGCCAGCGCGTCGACTCGGCGCAGGTCGACCGTGGCCGCCGACGCGGCGTATCCCCACTGGGCCGGCACGAACCAGGACACCTGGTCGTAGCCCCAGGTGCCGACCAGCGACACCAATCCGCCGGCGAACAGAAGCGACGCCAGCACGGCCGGCACCAGCAGCGGCAGCACCTCGCGCAGTGATCTCCCCAGTGAGGACAGTGCCAATCCGACGATCACCGAGACGATGGCGGTGATCGCCACGCTGATGTACAGCTCGACGTCCGGGTTGTGCAGCACGGCGCCGCCGTGTCGGGGTCCGCCCTTGCCGAGGATGACGATGACGGTCAGGACCGCCGCTTGGAGGGCCGCAACGGGCGCAAAGAAGAGGATCTTGGCGGTGAGGTACGCCGTCGCCGATAACCCGATGGACTGCTCACGCCGAAAGATCCGGCGTTCGGTCACGACGGCACCGATGGTGAGCAGGGTGCCCAGCAGCACCGCCCCGAAGTTAAGCGCAGCCAAGAGTTCGACGGCTTCATGCTGGTTGGAGCTGCCCGCCGTGGGGCGCTCGAAGCCGGACTCTCCGGGCACCAGCAAGATCAGCGCACCCAAGGCGAACGGCAGCAACACCATGAGCAGGAAGTAGAGGCGGTTGGCGACGAACAGGCGAGCCTGACGGCGCGCCACCCAGCGCAGCTGCCGGCCCAGCGTGAGTGCAGCGGGTTGCCGCTCGGGCGTTGTCACCGACGGGGGAGTCGGCGAAGCCGCCGCCTGCTGCCGCATGAGGAATGTGTGGTGGGCGCCGTGCGGGTCGGCGCTGACCTGCGCGTAGATCTGCGACCAGTCGGTGGTGCCTAGCACCGGGCCGAGTTGGGCGGGCGGGCCGGCAAACGCCAACGTTCCGGCCGGTGTCAGCAAGAGCACCTGGTCGCAAAGGTGCAGGTGGTGTGGCGACGTCATGGCGATTACCACCACGCAGCCCAGGTCGGCCTGGCGGCGCAGCACTCCCATGACCTGCTCGTCTTGGGGCGGATCCAGTCCAGCCGAGGGCTCGTCGGCGACCAGCAACGATGGTCGGGTCACGAGTTCGACGGCCAGCGCCGTGCACCGGCGGGCTTCCGGCGGCAGTTTGGCCACTCGGGTCTTCCGGTGCGGGGAAAGTTCCAGCTCGTCGAGAACCTGGCTGAGCACACGCTCGCGGTTGTCCGGCGACGTATTGGGCGGCAGCCGCAACTCGGCGGCGTACCGCAGGACCTGTTCCACGGTGAGGCGCCGATGCACCCGGTCGTGACGTGTCACGACGCCGATGCGCGAGCGCATCGTCTCCGGCTCGGCGACGGCGTCGTGACCATCCACGGTCAACAGGCCGGACGTCGGTGGTCGGGTGCCGGCAAGCACGGCGAGCAAGGCCGAGTTGCGTGCGCTCGACGGCCCGACGACGGCGATCATGGAACCGGGCCGCGCTGTGAACGACACGCTGGACACCAATGCGTGGTCGCCGGCAGTCAGCGTCAGCTCGTATGCCGCCACCCCGACCGTGCGCGCGCCGGGTTGCAACGGCAGCCGATTGGTCGACGGCGCCTCTGCTGGGCCGCTATCGGGCCGGGTGACCCGCAGCTTGCGCGTGGCCTCGGTCATCAGGTTGACGAAGTTGCGGCTCTTGGGCGTCGATTCCACTGTCGGGCGTTGAGACGGTGGCGGCACGGGGCGGCGCGGCAGGCCCCCGACCGGCGCGGCCGGCGGCGTCGGCGTCGGCGGCGGTATCCGCATCGGCCGGGTGCCCCGCTCGAGCGGGCCTTGCGCGGCGATCTTCTGCGTGGCTGGCTCGCCGGCCGGTTGGTTCACCGGCGGAACGGCGATCTTCTGAGTCGGGGGTTCCACCGGAATCTTCTGGGTGGAAGGTTCGATGCGAATGCGCTGGGTGGCTGGTTCGGGAAGGGTCCGCGGGCCGACCGGTCCGGCGGCGGGGGGCGCGGGCCGCACCGGCTCGTCCCCGGACGGCGTCAGTTGGAACGTCAGCTTGGGCCCGTGCTGAGGATCCCCCAGGCTGATGGACTGGCCATCGTGGATGTCCACCGCCGACGTCCGGACGCCGTCGGCGAAGATGCCGCTGTCGTTGCGGTCGATCGCCACCCAATGCGTTCCGGCGAACCGGAGCACGACATCCGGAATCGCTTGCTGCGGCATCGGAGCGGGCTGACCAGGTCGATCCAGGCGGATATCGCAGTGGTCGCCATGACCGACGACCACGTCGCGGCCCGGGGTGAACAGGTACCGCATCGACCCGACCCACACGGTCAACGGTGAGGTGTTCGGCATCACGATGCCTCGCTCCGCATCGCCGCCACCTTTCTCCGGGGTCTGGTTCGTCCGGGAGCGTTTACCCCTTACCAACTTCCTGCATCCAGGATGCCCTGCGCGATTACAGCGTGTTGCGGCTCGGCGTCGCCGCGGCATTGTCGAGCAGACGCCGCAACACTTCGACGGCGTCGGCCAGCACCTGCCGGTCGGCCGCCTCCAGCCGGGCCAGTTGGGGTTCGATGGCAGCCGCGCGGTCGGCACGCACGGCGTTGAGGGTGCGCATCCCTTTCGGCGTGATCCGGATGCGCACCGCCCGGGCATCCCCAGGATCCGTCGTGCGGGCGACCAGCCCAGCGTCCTCGAGTCGTCGCACCTGCGTGGTCATGGTCGGCTGCGAACAGTGGTCGACCGCGGCCAGATGGCAGATCCGGGCCTCGCCTTGCGCCTCGATGGTGGACAGCAACCTCGCCTGAGCGGCTGGCAGCGGCATCTGAATACGCTGGGTGGCCAGCCGGTTGAGCCGCGCGACGACGGCCAACAGGTCGGCTCCCAGTCCGTGAGCAACGTCGGCGTCGTTGCCGGCGGTGGATGAACTCATGCTCCCATGGTTGCATAGCTTTGCTAAGCGCAACCAGTTCTGGCGAGCACACGGTGAAATTCACATCGACTGGAGTGCTGCGCTGAGAAAGGTGCTGGGCCTGGCACAATCGGAGAAGTGACCTCGCCCGGCCGCAGCCGACCCCGGGGCAGGGGTGGATGGGGGC